>JAVCCK010000038.1 GCA_030765525.1 Candidatus Lernaella stagnicola | reverse complement strand
TGCATGCTCTTCAATTGAAGGGGATCGACGGGAATTATGGCGACCAGCGCAAGACGATCATCGTCAGCTTTGGTGCGGTAAGTAGGGGGGCTATTTACGCACTCAAAGCTCGTGGGTTCAAAGACATAACGGTCTGCATTCAACGTCCCGACCACGAGGTCCGAGAGGAAGTGCTGGATTGTCACTATGTTCGCCTGCGCAAGGGCAAGCAGGGTGAACCACGACTCCTCGTCGTGGAACACGACGGGACGGAAAGACCTTTTATCGACCTGCTTGGTGAAGCCGACATCATCGTGAATGGGATCTTTCAGGATCCGGATGAGCCGCTCATGTACGTTACCGCGGAGGATGTTGCGCGCCTTAAGAGGCATTGCCTCATCGTCGATGTTAGCTGCGACGAGGGAATGGGATTCTCATTTGCCAAACCGACCACTTTTGATGCTCCGATGTTCAAAGTCGGCACGGTGGACTACTACGCAGTAGATCATACACCCAGCTATCTCTGGGAAAGCGCGTCCCGGTCGGTCTCTGCTGCACTGATTGTCCACATACCGTCGGTGGTGTCAGGACGCGAGGGCTGGCTTGAAAACGAGACGATTCGACGCGCCATGGTGATCGACGAGGGCGTTATCCTGAAGAAGAATGTCCTCTCGTTCCAGAACCGCAATGCGCGGTATCCGCACGAGCCTCTCACGGTCGAGTAGCTTGCCAAGGGTCGAGATGGGGGAGGGGGTAGTGTCCCCACAGGATTAGGCGACTTTTGGGGTGAGCAAATTCCGGGGACGCCATACTCAATTTTTTCTGCGATTGGCGAAGGCGCGATGAATCGCGCCCTCGCACCACGTCACCGCCCCACCACCTGTCATTTCGACTGAAGCGCCGCAGGGCGCGCAATGGAAAAAGCCCTTTCCGTCGGCGCCTTCGTGGGCGTGGCCCAAATGTAAAAGCGATTCACAAATCGCCCGCCGCCGTTGTGCTGAACATGCCCTACGCCCTATCCCCTATACCCTGAACGTCGCACCTCCCTCCGCTTCGGGGGGCTTGAGGGGGGGGGGAAGAACCGTGTGGCTGCGACCCTCAAAGAAGGCGAGAAAAAGAGATTCGATCGACTTCTAGTTTTCTTGGACGAGGTGCCCTAATTTCATTCGTTACCTTCAGATCCCAACGAACGGGGCCATTATTTCGTGAAAGGACTTTGCACCTTCTCGCAAAGCTGCTTCTGATTGGGCTACGTCATCGATGGTAGGTAGTCCCTGGAGGACTATCTGAGCTTCAAAACCGATTCGGTGGCCGGCGCGGTTTAATCCCTCGTTCAGTTGCGCCAATATGCATTCGCGAAATTGAATGCAAAAGCGCTCAAACCGAAGCCGTCTCGCCAGTTGATAGTGCTCCGTCATGCTGTCATCAAACAAGCCGCGCGCGTTCCAACCGAGCTTCTTGGTTATCTGGGCAATCGCGGATTTCTCCAACTTCACGGCTTCCTGAAAATCATAGCCGTTTGGAGTGTCGCCGTGAATGGAGCTGGCCTTTGGGTGCGGCATTTCAAAAAGACGCGCCTCAGCGAGCTCTTTCATGAAAAGGCCGACGTTGTCGCCCAAAGGAGGCGGTGCGACAAAACGGAGGATATTCGCCGCCGGAATGGCGATTTCCCTGGGCAAGTTAGATTCGGCCGCGAGTTTCACCGGAATGCGCTGAACAAAGGCCTTCGAGCCCCTCCTCAAGCTGCCCGGCGCAATTGGAACGATCTCGAATGCGGTTGGTTTGTCCGCCCCGAGTTTAGATAGGTACGCCAACTCATAAAAACTCTCGCCGAACGACAGGATAGTCTCCACGCAGTTGCCGAAAAAGTTCCGCAGAGCGGAATCCAAATCACCGTACCATTCGTTGTGGCGAAGGGATTCCGCGACCATCCGTTCAACTCCTCGGCTTTCGGGCACCAAGTCGATTCGTTTTTTTTCTCGTGATTCAGGTGGGTAAACATCAAGGGTAACATCTTCAACAAACATATGCGGATAAAGTTGCGTGCTTAGATTGAATGGTCGTGCAAAATCAGGGTCATCAGAAAAGTGGGAGGGATAGAAAAACACGGACTTTCTCGAACTCTGAGCATCATTGTTTGTTCGGCTTGAGGAGTTCATTGCTCCCCCGGCGGCGTCGGCGACGCCGACTCTCGTTTCAGAGAATTTAAAAGGTTTTCGACTCTGTGCGGCTGTTTGATCCCTGCAGCTTCATTTCGTTCAGCAAGGTACCAAGCAGCGAAGATATCGGAAAAATCATAAGAGAAGCTGTTGCCGTCCATTAACGTACGGATAAGTGGGCTAGGGTGCTTTTTCTCACACTCGTCGCTGCGTTGGAAGGGAACATCCCAGCCTAACAGACCTCGCCGACGCATTTCTTGTTCAAAACCTATCTTCCAAGAGGTTCGAGTCATACTGCGAGAAGAAAGCGCCATGTTTAAGCGCCCCCGGAAGCTGATAAGGCTAAAAAAGAACGGAATTGCGTCTTTGGCGTTCGAGGAATGCTGGAAGTAGTCGTTCCACGTGTTCTCCACGACGCTCCAGGTCTCGCGGTTTTCGAGCTCACCCCAAACCACTGCCAAGCCGGACAACGCCATCAAGTCCACAAGATGGTCTGTCGTTAGGGCCAAGTGAGGACGGTTCGTCAGTCCGCGGTCCTTCAGCTTCTTGCGAAGCCGGTCATGTTCATTCAATCCCAAAACGAAGAGCTTGGGAAACAACCTTTTCAGGAGGTTGTCGTCGCCATTGGAGATTGCAACGTAGGTCTCGTTGGCTAATCGTGCGTAGGCGAACCCAGCGTAGTCTGGGAGGTAATCGGGGAGGTCAAGGCTCGATAAATCGATTGCTATTTCCGCGAGGATTTCAACAAGAAACTGTTGCAGCGAGGCCTGTCTTTGTTTCAATTTATCCCAATCAACTACCGGCCAGGGGATATCGGTTACTCGCCGCAATCTCTCCATTTTTGCCAGGGCATCCCCGATTGCCTCCGCATGCACTTCAAACTTCTGGCACGCCTCAAGACCGCGTTGTATGTGATGGCCAGCCAAAAGATATTTTTGTTCTTCAACCAGAATTTGCACAGAGTCTCTGAAGTTTCGGTCGAATTCGTCAATCAAAGCCTCGAGCCCGTTTCGGACATACTGAGCGTGCCCAAGGGCTGCAATCTGGGCAAGGTACCAGGGCGGGGACTGAGTATGACCTTCCACGTCAAGCTCAAACCCAAGTCTCTTCTCGAGAAACTCAAGTTGTTCGACAACACTACGTGGCACATTCCGTGAGTAGACGGAGCGTTGATCGTCCCAAGAGATCGCCGCAATGGTCGTTTCAATATCCTCTGGTTGGTACGACGTGACGCTTCTCGAAAACCCCAACAACACTGAAATCGCGGCCAGGCCCTGTGCATCAATCATTGCGACAACAGGGCTCCATTCCTCGTAGCTTTTGAAATCTTTGACTGTTTTCCCCCGCATCCAATCGAGTACCGGTGTCCGGACGTCACGCACTACCTGTAAGGCGTCGGAAACACAATAGTTGGCCGCCATTTCGTTGAGCGTATTGCAGATCCCTTCGAGGATGCTCACGACCTCAGCGCATTTATTGTTGTTTAGCAAAGATGAAACGGATTCAACGAGAATAGCCGTGGCCGCGTCTTCGAACCACGATAGATCCGTCACCATTTTTGGTTGCAGGAAGGTGCCGGTCTTGAGCGCGATTTCTACAGCGGATGTGTTGGCGACGCTCCAGTCAGGATGCTGCGGAATCCTCAGAAACCAGTAACTCTCGCTCGGAATCCTGGCCTTTTGTTGAGAATACAGCTCAAGGAGCGCGAGAGCTGCCATCGATGGCTTGGATGTGATCTCCGCTCCTTGCGTCGGGATCTTGGTGGTCGCAAAAGTGACTACGTCGCGAAACTGCTGAAGGCCAAGAGCTGCCTGTTTGCGAAAGTGATTTTGAAAAGATGGATCAAAGCGGAATTGGCCTTCTGATGCAGCGCGAAGCCATTGGTAAATGGGGCGCGGCAGTTCTTCCGCGAGACTTGAAGGGTCGAAGAGATAAAAAACCCGCTGCCAAACAACAAGAAAACCAAATACCGTGAAGACGGACAGTGTGACTACAAAGGAGAGACTCACGAACCCTGGTTGGACACCGAAGAATTGTAGCGCAATGAACAGCAAGGAAACAGCGGCGAGAACGGCGACCCAGAAAATATAGACATTTCCTACCTTTTCCCTAAGAACAATCTGTCGGACGCTCTTTGGAACATCCGCATAGACGGTGCCGATCAGCACTCCGAGCGCGGCAAAGTATAGACCGAGAATCAATCCGGATACCTGGGCGACAGTGGTGACAACCAAATCAAACAGGCGTCCGTCAGGCTCAAGAACGATTTTGACGAGGAAATCTGGCGCGATTCCTTGAATCCAATGTGGCGAAGAGACGAGACGTTCGATGACGTGGTCGATTGTCAGTAACGCGCCCACGAGAACGACAGCGACTGAGGACTTCAGAATCAAAGAGCCAATTAAGGACCGTAATATTCTCAGTTTCGTTCGCCGTCCAGCAAACTGGTGGTCAATTTGGAAGCCCCATTTCTTGACCGTGAAACGAATTCGATTGTAACGCGCCTTCGCGCCCCAATGGTGATGACCCGTGAAGTTCGCAAAGCGACTCAATAGAGGATGATGCCATCGCTGGCGCAGTCGATCGAGAAATGATAGGCGCGGAGGCTCGAGAATGGGGCGATCACCGAGCGTTTCACCCGATTCGGGAGTTACATCCGTCGGAATCACGGCATCTCCATTCCCCTGTTGACTCCACTATTGGTTTCAAAGGGACGTCAGTCTGACCTCAACGTGGGTCATCTTGCAGTGGCTGCCCGCAGATAGTTGCCAACAGCCCGATGATGTTGACCAAGGGATCAAAGAAAATATTACATTAGCATGCCGCGGCGATCAACTTGCAACGCGAGAAAGTGCAAATTCCGGGGACAGGGGAAGGGGGTCCGGGGACAGTATATAGAAATTCATTGACCTTCCCGAAACCCGGAGACAAAAAACATCCCCACAATCATTGACCCGCCCTTTAGCCCACCAAGGCGATCGAGTGCAACGGCGGCTTGATTGCGGGTGTCGGGTTCTTCTGGCGGCGATAACGATACGGGTTTTGGCGGGCCGCCGCAAACAAAAGCCCGCGACCTACGGGCTTGCCGACCAACCCGGCGAAGACGGGCTCAGCACGCGTTGCAGCGGCGCGGCCGTCACCCAAATTTCCTTTTCGCCGAGTTGCGCGTGCAGGTATTCCTTGAAATCGGCCGCCGGTTTCAGCCACTCCTGATTGCGGGCGGGCAGATCAACAAAGAGAATCTCAATGTGATCGCGGGCCACCGCGCCGGTGTCTGCATTCAGCCAGGCGCCCTCGAACGTGGTGGGGTCACCGGGGCTTTTTGGGAACGTGGTTTTTGTGAAGCCGTCGGGGAAGCGCCGGGCGAACTCGGCGACCACGCCCTCGAGTTTGGCAAAGGTTGCCGCCTTGACCGGAATGAAAAACACAACGCGCACGCGCGGTTCGAGGCGCGCCTCGGTGGAAGGTTCGGCGACGGCGAGCGCCACCAGGCATGCAGCCAGCAGCACCCCGCAAAGTAGAGCCGGGACAAATCGTTTCATGGGATCACCTCACGCAAAATGGCGAGGCGATTGTAGCAAAGCCCGCGTGTTAGTTCAGGTCCCGCACCGCCAGGGCGCGAATGCGGTCTTCGGCTTCCCGGTGCATGATCGTCAGGTCGCCCTTGCTGAAGCCGACGGTCCAGGACATCTCGTCCCACCATGAGGCGACGTCGGCGACCCACACGTGGGAGCAACTCAGGTAGAAGGGCTCGGCGATGTGCACCGGAATGTAGCAACCGCTTTCGATGGTGCGGGATTCGTCGTAGAGCGCGGCCAATTCCCATTTGGTCGGCAGGCGCCAATCGTTTTTGCCGTCGAAGTGGAGATTCTGCGCCCAGGTTTGGGCGACGTAGTGGTTGATGTCTTCACCGTTATCGCATTGGGTCCATTCGAGGTCGCCGCGGATGACGGTGCCGCATTCGACGGGTGTTGAATCGTCGTTATCGTCATCGTCGGTTGTGTCATTATCATTGTCGTCGTCACTGAATGTGTCGTCATCATCATCGTCGGCGACCGAATTTGTGTCGTTATCGTCATCAATTGGTGTCGTATGGGTGTCGTCGTCCCCGGTTTCGCTGTTGTCATCATCGTCGTCACCGCAGGCGAAGGGCGGCAGTAGCAGGACAAGCACCACGAACAAAGCAACTCGACCGAGGCGGTTCGAGATTGGCGGCTTCATTTTCTACATCCATTCCGACGCGGCGAACAAACGCGCCGCGCCCGCCTAATCAGTCATCGTGTAGGCGTCCTTGAGCGGATACACCCAATTGTTCCACATGCGGCCGTAGCGGTCGGCATCGACCACCGGTTTGCGGATCATTTTCATGCAATAAGCCATTTGAGCTTCGGTGCTGCTCGGCTTGTTGTGCACTTGCAGGGCGAACTCCGAAAAGTCTCGCACCAGGAAGTCGAAGATCTGGTCGACGTGGTCGTCGTCGAGGCCGTGGATTTTCGCGTTCTCCAGAATGAGGTGCCCGTAGACCACCAGGGTGAACAGTTCGCCGATGGCCAGCAGGAAATCGATGTCCATCTTTTGCGCATCGGTGGGCCCGGCGGCGAAGAGGGACTCTTTGAAGATTTCGATTTGCTCTTTGAAAACGCGCAGGTTGGGCGTGTCGTAAAGCACGTAGGCTTTTTGGTAATCGCCGAACTGAATTTTCCCCAGACCCTTCGCCGGCCCTTGGTCGAAAAGGAAATCGTCGCTGGTGGTTTGGTCCTGCGTGTCCAGCGGCGGGAAATCTTGCGGGTTGAACAGGTAGTTGGGCATAAACTTCAGGATGAGCGCGACGTTGACGTGCACCGTGCCTTCGAGTTTGGGCAGGGCGCGGATGTCGCGCGCGGCCATTTCGAAGTAGGTGTCTTTTTCGAAGCCCTTGGCGGCGATGACGTCCCAAAGCAGGTCGATCACATCTTCACCCTGCGTGGTGACCTTCATTTTTACCGCCGGGTTGAACAGCATGTAGCGACGATCTTCGGGCGAGGCGACGCGCATGTAGTCGGCGGTGCGCAAGGCGAAAAGCTTCATCGCCACGAGGCGCGAGTAGGCGTCGACGAAGGCTTGTTTGACGTGCGGGAAATCGGTCACCCACATCCCGTAGAGGTTGCGGTTCGCGGCGTGATGAACGGCCTCGTAGAGCGCGTGGGTGCAGATGCCGATGGACGCCCAGCCCAGGTTGTATTTGCCGATGTTGACGGTGTTGAGCGCGCAATCCCAGGCGAAGGGGCCGCGAGCCAGGATGTCCTCTTCGGTGATCGGGTAGTCGTTGAGGGCATACTCGGACACGAAATTCTGACTATTGACCACGTTTTGCACGCAGTCGTAGTTCTCGTGGTCGTAATAGGCGGCGAAGAAAACGTATTCCGAATCTTTCTTGATCGTGCCGTCGGGCTCGGCGATGCGGCCGAAGGTCGAGACCATGGCGGCTTCGTTGCCGTTGCCGATGTAGTACTTACGGCCGCTGGCCAGGAAGGTTCCGTCCGGCTGGGGCACGAGTTTCATCTCGGTGGAATAGATATCGGCGCCGTGGTCTTTTTCCGACAGGCCGAAGGCGAAGATGGCGCCCTCGTCGATGAGTTTGGCGGCTTTCTTCTTCAGCGCTTCGTTTTTCGTCATCCAGATCGGGCCGAGGCCCAGGATCGAGACCTGCCAGGTGTACCAGTAAGGCAAACCGTAGAACCCGAGAATTTCGTTGAATTCACAAATGCGGTAGGTATCCCAGCGTTTATCAGGGTCGCCGTCGGCGTAGTCGGCCGGCGTCAGCAGGGTGGCGAAGAGTTTCTCGTCCCGTTGAAAATCGAGGAAATCGCGATACCACACACGCTGGTGATCGTCTTGCTTGATTTTGGCCAGGCCCTTGCGCTCGAAGAAATCGATGGTTTTAAGCATGATTTCGCGCGACTTTTCATCCGGATACGCGCGGGTGTGTTTCTTGGGGTTAAGCAGAATCATGGTCGTCCCTATCCCTTCCAAACGGCTAATTGATTGGTCATTTCACGGTTAACGCCGGACCGCACTTTAGCATGAATTCCTTCGTCGATGAAACTCCGGCCACGCGGCGGACTCAGCAACCACAGGCTCCTTGGTCATCGTCATCGTCGTCGTCGCTCGCTCTGTCGTTGTCGTCGTCATCCACCCCGTCGCTATCGTCGTCCACGCCGGCGCTGTCGTCGTCGTCGGTCGTGTCATCGTCGTCGATTGTGTCGTCGTCGGCCGTATCGTCGTCGGCGGTGTCATCGTCGGTGACGTCGTCGTCGAAATATGGTTCTTCGTCTTCCAGATCGCAGAAGCCCGGCGGCATGATATCGGCCGTCCACGTGGACTCGCCGACCCATTCCCAGCTTTCGTAATCATCTTCGTCGACGTCGGGCCAGCATTCCTCGCATTCCAGGAAGGTGAAGGAGCCCGTGAACTGCGAGATAACGCCCTTCTCATCGACTTGCGATGCCGCGCCCTCCACGAACGTGGCGAAATACGTCATCCCGCTGGTGTTGGCGGTCATGAACCAGATGTCGTGGCCGTTGTGGCGGCCGGGGCCGCGTTCCAGCAGGTCTTGCACCATGTCGGGCCACAACAACTTGACCGACATGATGCCGGAGCCGTCTTGGGGCGTCAGTGTCGTTTGGATGTCGTCCCAGAACGTCCCGGTGAAACCCTGCCAATTGCTGCGATAGCACCGGCCCAGCGAGTGGCCGTGCATCGGCGTTTCCGGATCGCAGGCGTCGCCGAGGGCGTCGGTATCCTCATTGGCCTGCAAGGGATTGTACTGCTCCGGGCAGTTGTCTTCCTCATCGGCGATGTCATCCCAATCCATGTCGTTGCAGACCTGCGCGCCGATGAACAGCGCCGATAGTGCCGCGAGTAACAGGAAACTGGTGAGTCGGTATGGACGTTTGTGGTTATCGCGTTTCATATCTCCATCCCCCTCTTCTGCAATATCGAGCCGGCCTGTCGGCAGATTTGCCCCGCCGGGTCTTCAAAAGAAAACGATGCGTACATCTCGCGTGGAAAGGTAGGTCGTTTTTTTCTCCCCGGCGACCAATTATACGTTCTTTCTCGATGATTGGAAAATGCCCAAATGCGCAAGGCGAAGGGGAATTGGCTGGTTCGCGATCCGGTGATTCGCGCCTGTACAACGCGCGGCGAATCGTCTATCTTTTCACACCGGGGACGGTCGAGAAACGTTGTAGAACGGAGTTGAAAAATGAGTACGACCGCGCCCGAACTGCAGCCCTCCATCGACGAAACCCGTATTTTCGAAACCTTGGCAAAGCGCGAGAAGAGCGCCACCCGCGTGCTTGAAGTGCTGGCCAAAGCCGCCGAGCTCAAGGGCTTGGAAGCCGAAGATGTGGCGGTACTTGTCTCGGTGAGCGACCCAGAACTCATCGCCGAACTGTTTCAAACTGCCCGCCGGGCTAAGGAAACAATATACGGCCGGCGTCTCGTACTATTCGCGCCGTTGTACATTTCCAACCTCTGTTCCAACGAATGCCTGTACTGCGCTTTTCGTGCGCGCAACAAGGAAGTGGCGAGGCGGACGCTAAGCCAAGAAGAGATCGCCCGCGAAGTGACCTTCCTTATCGAAAGCGGACACAAGCGCGTGCTGCTTGTGGCCGGCGAATCGTATCCGCAGGAAGGATTCCGCTACATTCTCAACGCCATCGAGACAATTTACAAAACGAAAAGCGGACCGGGCGAGATTCGCCGCGTCAACGTGAATGTCGCACCGCTCGAGGTTGAGGAGTTCCGCGAACTCAAGGCAGCGGAGATCGGCACGTATCAACTATTTCAGGAAACCTACCACCACGAAGTATACCAGCGGGTGCATGTAGGCGGAAAAAAGAGGGATTACCAATGGCGCCTCAGCGCCATCGACCGCGCCGTAAAAGCGGGCATCGACGACGTGGGCATCGGCGTCCTGTTCGGTTTGACCGACTGGCGTTTTGAGATTCTGGCGTTGCTGCAACACATCCGGCATCTGGAAGCGCGCTTCGGTGTCGGGCCGCACACCATCAGCGTGCCGCGCCTGGAGCCGGCGACGGGTTCGGATCTGGCGAGTCATCCGCCGCACGCGGTGTCCGATCTCGATTTCCGCAAGATCGTGGCGATCCTACGCCTCGCGGTGCCCTACACCGGTATCATCATGTCCACCCGCGAGACGGCCAACATCCGGCGCGAGACCTTTGCGCTGGGCGTCTCGCAGATATCGGCCGGCAGCCGCACCAATCCCGGCGGATACGCCGACGACGACGGCGACGACGGGCAATTCTCTCTTGGCGATCATCGCACGCTCGAGGAAGTGATTCGGGACATTGCCGGGCTGGGCTATGTACCGTCGTTTTGCACGGGCTGTTATCGCTTGGGCCGCACGGGCGGCGATTTCATGGACTTGGCGAAGCCGGGTTTGATCAAGGCACACTGCGATCCCAACGCGTTATCCACCTTCTTGGAGTACTTGCTCGATTACGGCACGCCGGAGACGAAGGCCGCCGGCGAGCAGGCGATCGCCGATTTTATGGTCGATATGGATGAGGTGCCCCTCAAGCGGGCCGAGGCGATGCTGGCCAAGATCCGCGCCGGACAACGCGACGTGTTCTGTTAGCTCGCCTTTTGGATTGTCCGGCCGGCGTGGGTTTCTCGAAGAAAAGAGGTCGATCACCACGAGGCCATGAAAAAAGACGTACCCCACGGAAAACGCCGATCACGCCGTAAGGAGAAAAGCAGTATGTCGGACATCACCATACGAGCCGCGCGGCGCGGCGACGCCAAAACGCTGGCCGCCAACAACCAGGCCATGGCGTTGGAAACCGAAAATCTGGAAATCGAATGGGACACCGCGCTGGCCGGGGTGAACGCCGTGCTCGAAGAACCCAGTCGCGGTTTCTACCTCGTGGGAATTCGCGGTCTGGATATCATCGGGCAATTGATGATCACCTACGAGTGGAGCGATTGGCGCAACGGCGACGTGTGGTGGATCCAATCGGTCTACATCGCCCCCGAAGCGCGGCGCACCAAGTTCTTTACGGCGCTTTACAACGCGGTGCTACGGCGCGCGCACCGGGCCGGCAACGTCGTGGGCATCCGCCTGTACGTCGATCGCCGCAACAAGCGGGCGCAGGCGGCGTATGGGAAGATCGGTATGCGGCGCAGCGCTTACTGGATGTACGAATCGCTCTTCGAGCATAACGTCAAGAAGTAGTTGCCGGTCGCGGAAACCGGTTCAAGACAGCGCGGCCAACACGTCCGCGGGATCGGCGTGGTCGCCCGCCGTTTGGCTCACAAAGGTAAAGAGCGCACCGGCCGCCGGGGTGATGACAAACACGCCGCCCTGCTGCCACGGGTCGCCCATGGTCGCGCCCTGGCGAAAGCCGCCCCGAAGGGCTCGAATGCCGTTCAGCAAAGTTTTCGGGTGGAGCGTCGCGCCTAGATCGCGCCGCAAACCCGCGGCGGCGTAGGCCTTCAGGGCGGGATCGACAAGCACGCGGGCGTCGAGCGGGGCGTCTTCCAAAAACATGCGGGCGTGTTGCGGCTGACCGCTGCCGACCACGGCAAGTTGCGCCCCACGGCGTTGAATTTCGGGCAGCACGTCGCGCAACTGCGCGACCTGTTCACGACAGAACAGTCACCCAAAATGGCGAATGAACACCAACACCGTCGTCTTGTCGCGCCAGGCGTCACCCAAGCGATAGGGGCGTCCCTCGGTATCCAATACGGTGATGTCGGCCAGCTTCTTCAAGTCCATCACAATTGCCTCCGCACGATGCAAACCCTATGGTGAATCTAACGTTGCTTCGAAATGAGGCAAACCGCAACTAGGGTAGCCGTTCGACCGGGAGACGCCGATGATGATTCGTCCTTACCACGAAAGGGATTGCGAAACGGTGCTCGACATCTGGTACCGGGCCTCGCGCGTCGGCCATCCCTTCATATCGGACGCGGAATTACGGCGCCAGCGGGAAGAAATCCGCACCGTGTATATCCCCAAGGCGGCGCAGTGGCTGGCTGAGATCGACGGGCGTGTCGCGGGTTTTATTGCGATGCTCGGCAATTTCATCGGCGGGTTGTTCGTCGATCCCGGATTTCATCGCCGCGGGGTGGCTAGTTCTCTGGTGGATTTCGTGCGCCGCAGCCAGCCGTGCCTGACCGTTGAGGTGTTCCGCGACAACCACATCGGGCGGGCGTTTTACGAGCACTGCGGCTTCGTGTTGCTGCGTGAACTCACCAACGAGAACACCGGTTTACCCGCCATGATTTTAGAAATCGGTGGCGAGGCCTCGGCTACGGAATAAGCACCGGCACGGTTTGAAAGCCGTCGGGCAGCACGGCGACATCTTGACCGGCGGCCTCTGCAGCGAGAAAGGCGTCGAGCTGGGCAATCGGCTCGCATTTCACCGCGCGAATCACTTCCGCATCCACGTCGGCATAGATCGCCACACGCGCCTGCTCCAACACGGCGGCGAAGATTTGCGCCTGCCAGCCGTCAATCACCGGCCCCGGCTGGGCGTCGAGCCACGCCAGGATGTCGCCGGGTTTATCGCCGATCTGCATGATTTCGGCGAAGGGTTGATGAATGCCGAAACCGTCTGAGCATTCGGCGCACAACACGATCCAGCCCCCCGGCTCAACCAGCCGCGCCGCTGCCGCGATTCCCTTGACGGCCTGGTACAGATTCTGGTCGAGCGGGTAGCCGCAGTTGGACGTGACCACCACCGGGAAACGGCGGTCGACCGCAACGAATGACGTGCGCCGCACCCATTGGCACGCCGCGGCGTGGGCGGCCCCGGTGTCGCCGGCGAAAAACGCCTCGGGTTGCTGGTGCTCGTTCAAGGCGACCTGCACCGCGAAATCCGGCGGCGATAAGGCGACCAATTCATCGACCAGGCGGCGAATCGGGTTCTCGGCCAGCGTTCCCCACGTGCTGCGCGGGTCGGCAATCAGTTCCGGCCGGTGCGCCGCGAGGATGGTTTCGATGCCCGCCACGCCGGGCACGACGGCCTTCGCGCCGCCTGAAAAACCGGCGAAGAAGTGCGGTTCGACCAAGCCGATGACGAGGCGCTTGTCCGCCTCAAGATAGCGGCGGTTCAGCCACAACGGCGTGCCGTCCGCGGCTTGGCCGACGCGGCGCAGACCTGATTCATCGAAGGCGTCGTGGTTTTCGATGCGAATGGCGTCGTCGAGCGCCGGGCCGAACATGCTGCGCAATTCGTCTGGGGTGTTGGCGCGATGGGCGCCGTTGCCCAGCAAAATCGTCACCTGCTCGGGCGGCACGGGCAGTTCCTCCAGCAGCCAAGGAATCACGCGGTCATTGGGCAGCGGGCGCGTGCCGTCGGCGGTGACGATCACCACGCGGTCGCCGGGATCAATCAGGTCGGCCAGGGGCGGAGACGAAATCGGGCGCTGTACGGCTTGCCTGAACGCTTCGCGACCGGCCGCTTGCTCTTCGCCGTCGGGCCGACGCAGCACGGTCCAGTCGCCGGCGGATTCCGGCACACGCAGGGCGACTCGGCCCTTGCCGAAACACACCGGTATGGTCTTCCGGACGATCACGCCTGCCTCGAGTCGGCGAGCCGGTCGGTGACCCAAGCCACGAGCGTGGGCGAAAAGCGTTTGGCCAGGGCCGTGAATTTCCCATCGAAGCCCGGCACGATGAGAAACTGGTTTTTGCGCATCCCGCGCAGAAGGTCATCGACGACCCGGTCGGTGGTGAGCACCTTGGCCGCCCCGGCGATGGCCTCGGTCTCGGGCGGTTTGCGGCGGTTTTCGGCCGCCAGCATGGGGGTGTCGGTGTCGGGCGGGCACAGCACCGAGACGCGAATACCGAAGCGGCGCATTTCGGCGCGCAACGATTCGGAAAGGCCGACGACGCCGAACTTCGAGGCCGCGTACGCCGAGTAGCCGAACACGCCGAGCAGGCCGGCGACCGAGGCGACGTTCACGATGTGTCCGCCCTTGGCTTTCATGGCCGGGACCAGTACGTGGCAGGTGTTCCAGGTGCCGTAGAGGTTGATGCGCACCGTTCGGTCGAATTCGTCGTACTCCAATTGTTCAAAGTAGCCCGGATACGAAACCCCCGCGCTGTTGACCAGAATGTCCGGCGCGCCGTGCTCCGCGACGGCCTCGGCCAGCACCGCTTCGACTTGCGGGCGATCGGCGACGTCCATTTCGAACATCGCCCCGCGGTCCGGCTGGTCGAGGGAATCCAGCGCCGTGGCGAGCGCTTCGCGGCGGCGGGCGAAGAGCACGACGGTGGCGCCCCGCGCGTTCATGCGTTGCGCGACAGCCAGGCCGATGCCGCTGGAACCGCCGGTGATAAACGCCAGTTTGTCTCGCAGGACGGTCATCTCTATAGTCTCCGTGACGCGGTTCGCGTGTTGCGTCTGGTATTGGTATCATTTTCCGACCCTCGATGAAAAGGAGTTGTCGATGCACGACGACGTATTCGTGACCAAGGACGATACGCAGGTGGCCGAGCGGAAATTCTGTCCGCTTCTCAAGACCAAATGCATGGGCAATGAGTGTCAGTTCTGGGTGCGCGATTACATGGAAGACCGCCGCACCACCCGGGTGGACTGCGCGGTAGCCATGATCGCCACCGCCCTGACCGACGAAGCGCTGGCCAAGCTGCAAGGCGGAAAAAGCTGACGCCAGCCCCGGCTTTCGCCTCGGGGCCGAAATAAAACGTCGTCCGGAGCCCAGCGGCAGGAATCGGAATTCCGCATTGAACCCGCGGCCGGTTTTGCTTATAAATGTCTGTTTTATATAACGGTCCGTCGCCGGACGACATTCCGGCGGGCGGCGTACGTGCCGAGGACCGCGAGCCATCGTGAATTGGAAGGAAGATTTGATGAACGACGAAAAAGACAACACCGCGAGCACCGAACCCCGGTACGGGAAAGTCGATACCTGGTTCGATATCGTACCCCTCGAGAAAGAAATCCAGGCTTTCTGGGACGAAGCGGGTATTTTCGAGAAGTTGCGCCGCAAAAATGCCGGCAGCGCCAAGCGCTTTTCCTTCCTCGACGGCCCCATTACCGCCAACAACCCGATGGGCGTGCACCACGCCTGGGGTCGGACGCTCAAAGACGTCTATCAGCGCTATTTCGCCATGAACGGCTGCGACCAACGCTACCAGAACGGTTTCGATTGCCAGGGCTTGTGGGTCGAAGTGGAGGTCGAAAAGGAACTCAATCTGCACGGCAAGGACGAAATCGAGGCCTTCGGCATCGACAACTTCGTGGAAGCCTGCAAAGCGCGGGTCCGCAAGTTTTCGGGGATTCAGACCGAGCAGTCCATCCGCCTCGGCCAATGGATGGACTGGGACGATTCGTACTTCACCATGAGTGATGAGAACAACTACACGATTTGGTCGTTCCTGAAGAAATGCCACGAGCGTGGCAAAATTTACCGCGGCACGGACGTGATGCCGTGGTCGGGCGAATCGGGCTGCGCGTATTCGCAAATGGAAGTCGTCGAGGGCCGCAAGCTCGTGGCGCACACGGCGCTCTTTTTGCGTTTTCCCCTCCGCGGGCGTGACGACGAAAACCTGCTGGTCTGGACGACAACGCCCTGGACGCTGACCTCGAACGTCGCGGCGGCGGTCAACGTCGATTTGGAATACGTCAAGCTGAGGGAAAAGCGCTCCGGCCGAGTTTACTACTTCGCGGCCGAGAACCTCGAATACCAGCGCCAGGAACGCCAGTTCAACGAGAAGAAGGAATGGGTCGAGGGCGTGCCGAAGCTCAAAACCATCGCCCAACTGTTCAACGAACGCGGCGGGTACGAAATCCTCGGCTACGTCAAAGGCGCGGAACTGGTCGGCTTGGAATACGACGGCCCCTTCGACGAACTGGAAGCGCAGAACATCCCCGGCGGCTTCCCCTTCGAGCGCGAAGACGTGACGATCAGCGGCGTCCAGGCACACCGGGTGATCGACGGCGGTCGCGACAACTTCGGCAACCCGATTGTTGTGGCGGGCGAGGGCACCGGCATCGTGCACATCGCGCCCGGCTGCGGCGATATCGACCACGAAATCGGCAAGGAACTCGGCTTGCCCGACATCGCGCCGCTCGACGGTGAGGCGAAGTTCCTGGAACCCTTCGGACCCTTCGCGGGCCGGGACGCCATCGCGCCCGACACCGTTAAGGCGGTGCTGGGTTCGCTGCGGGATAAGGACCTGCTGGTCGCCACCGAGCAGTATCCGCACATCTACCCGCACTGCTGGCGCAAGGGAAACGCGCTGGTCTTCCGCCTGGTCGACGAGTGGTACATCAACATGGACTGGCGCGACGAGATCAAGAAGATCGTCGACGATATCCGCTGGATTCCTTCCTGGGGCCGGGAGCGCGAACTGGAATGGCTGACCAATATGAACGATTGGATGATCTCCAAGAAGCGCTATTGGGGCCTAGCACTACCGATCTGGGTTTGCGAGAAGTGCGAGAATTTCGAGGTCATGGGTGGATACGAAGAACTCAAGCAGCGCGCTGTGGCGGGCTGGGAAGAGTTCGAGGGTCACTCGCCGCACCGGCCGTGGATCGACCAAGTGAAGATTCAATGCCCGGAATGCGGGGGCGTCGCCCACCGCGTGCCGGATGTGGGCAATCCGTGGCTGGACGCGGGCATCGTTCCGTATTCGACGGTGCACTACAACGCCGACCGCGAGTACTGGGCCAAGTGGGTCCCCGCCGACCTCGTGCTGGAGAGCTTCCCGGGCCAGTTCCGCAACTGGTTCTACTCGTTGCTGGCGTTGAGCACGATGATGGAGGGCATCGCGCCCTTCAAGACACTCAAGGGCTACGCGCTGATGCGCGATTCGCACGGCGAGGAAATGCACAAATCCAAGGGCAACGCCGTGTGGTTCGACGACGCGGCCGAGCGCGTGGGCGCCGATGCGCTGCGGTGGATGTTCATCAGCCACGACCCGCAGGCCAACCTCAACTTCGACTGGGATCAATTGCGGCAGATTCGCGGCAAATTCCTCAACACCTTGTGGAACAGCTACAGCTTTTTCGTGAACTACGCGCGGATCCTGGGTTTCGTGCCGGGCGGGCCGGAAACGCCCTTCGCCCAGCGGCCGGATTTCGACCGGTGGATCCTCACCGAGCTGCAGAAGACGATCGAGGCCTGCCGCGGCGCCTACGAGGATTACAACGCCCGCAACGCGGTGTTGGCGATTGAAGGCTTCGTCGCGGATCTTTCCAACTGGTACATTCGCCACAATCGCCGCCGTTTTTGGGGCACGATCGAAGATGTCGACACGCGCACGGCGTTCGAGACCCTGTTCGAATGTCTGGATGTGCTGCTGCGTTTGGCCGCGCCGGTCATTCCTTTCCTGACCGAGGCGATGTACCGCAACATGGTGCGCGCCGTGCAGCCCGACCAACCCGAGAGCGTGCATCTGTGCGATTTCCCGCAAGCCGACCCGGCGCGCCGGGAAGATCAACTCGCCGCCGACATGAAGGCCATCATCCGTCTCAACAGTCTGGCGCTGTCGGCCCGCGAGTCGAAGAAAGTCAAAGTGCGCCAACCGTTGGCGCGCCTGACTGTCGGCCCGGCCGACGAAGCGGAGAAAAAGGCCGCCGAGCGTTTCGCCGCAATGCTGCGGGACGACCTGAACGTGAAGGAACTCGAGGTACTCGACCCCGACGCCCCGAGTCCGCTGACGTATTCGGCCAAGCTCAATTTCAAAACGGCGGGTCCGAAACTGGGCGCGCACGTCAAAGCGGTCGCCGCGGCGGTGAACGACGACAACGAGGCGATTGTTCGCGCGATGCGTGGCGGGGCCGAAGTGGTCACGGTGACGGTGGATGGCGCCACGGTCAGCTTGGATCGCGCGGATGTGCTTTTGCAGGGCGAGGCGCCCAATGAGCAGGCGGTGGCCGAGGAATACGGCACCTGGGTTTCGTTCGACGCGGTCATCACCGAAGACTTGCGCCTGGAAGGCTTGATGCGCGACGTGCTGCGCAAGCTGCAGGTATTGCGCAAAGACGAGGGTTTGGAGATCGAAGACCGCATCACGATGCGCTGGTCCACCGCGTCGGCGGACCTTGAGACCGTGATGACGAAGTATCAGGAATTGCTGGCCGAGGAACTGCTTGTTGTGGAGATGGTTCAGCAGGCCGATCCGCCCGACGCCGCGACGATCAAGGTGGCGGGTCAGACGATAGAAGTGTCGATCAGCAAAGCTTCGTAAGGCGGCGTCGCGCCGTCTCGATCCGTTCTATAAAACGAGTCTCAATCGGCCGTTCGGCCGTGATCCGGATAACGGTCCCGGCGGTTTTGTGCTACAGTCCCGCTGTTTGCGATTCGGTTATGGGGGATAAAATGAAAGCGTTCAGCCTCGGACTTATCGTGTTGTTTTTTGCCGTTTTATGTTTGTTGATCATCCCCAACATCGCTTGCGACGATGATGACGACGACGATAACGATAACGACAACGATGACACGACGCCCGCCGACGACGACAACGACGATAACGATACGTCTGATGACGACACCGGCGACGACGATACCGGCGACGACGACACCGCCGGCGACGATGATACGGCCGGCGATGACGATACCGCCGGCGATGACGACGTCACGCCCGATGACTACGTGGCACCCTGGCCACAAACCAACATCGAGCCGCGCGACTACGACGAATCCGGCGAAGCGGGGCAGTTGCGCGACAAAGCTGGAGACTACGACGACTGGCACCTGACGTGGCACCAACCGGACCACGGCAGTTGCGTCCATTGTTATTTCGCCGACGACACCTACGCGGAGGTGACGGGCTATCACGGGGCGGGTGACAGCACGATCTGGACCGGCACCTATCTGGGCGCGCAGGCCATGCGGTATTGGGTCACCGGGGACGAGCAGGCCAAGCAGAACGCCATCGCCAAGGTGGTGACTCTCGACGGGCATTTGCACGTCACCGGGCGTCCGGGTTTCATTTCACGCTTTTGGGGATCGCAGGACATGCTGCCCTATCACGGCGGCGACACGTGGTGCGACAACAACGATCGCTGCCACAAGGTCGATTCGGGGCCTTACGCGGGCGATTTCTGGTTTGGCGAAACCAGCCGCGACCAATACACGGGCTGGTTCTACGGCATGGCGGTTGGGTACGACTTGATTGACGACGAGCCGACGCGGGAGATCATCCGCGACGATGTAACCGAAGTGCTCGACACACTGATCGCGGACTTTTGGTTCATCCTCGATGAGGAAGGATTGCCGACCGACGCCGCGCCGCACGTGTTGCCGCCGATGCGCCTTTCGTGGCTGGCGATCGGCTATCACATCACGGGCGAGGAGCGTTTCAAAACCGAATTGCAGGCATGGTTGCGCGATTCGGCCCGGCTGAGCATCCGCGTGAATACCATCGCGACGTTCAACCGGTACGCACAGTATTTCGGGAACAACCTGGCGCACGAGAATTGGTACAACGTCTTGCGCCTGGGTCGGGTTTACTTTAGCGAAGACGATTACAACTTCCTGCTCAACGTTTTTGAAACCCAAGTGCACACCTTCACGCGGCTGTCGCACAACCCTTGGTTTGCAGGCATTTTCATCGGCGCGGGCGACTACACGCCGGGCAAGGATGATGAGTACCAAGCGCAGGTCGTCGAGGATTTGACCGACTTTCGCGATGCGCCGCTGGCCGAGTACTACGTGCCGGAGCGCGACCCGTCGACCTATACGCTCGATCCGCTTTCGGTGTTCTTCCATGACTTGCAGGTGCAGTTCCCCTTCCTGGGCGACTTGATGGGCGACATTTACTACCAAGCCAACGAACCGGTCACGGTGGATCTGCAATGCCCGGCCGGGTTCATGTTCCAGTGGAATCCCTACAACATTCGCGAATGCGGATCCGATACGCCGACCAAGGTGCATTCGGGTCACGACTTCCTGGCCGCCTACTGGATTAACAGCTATCACAAAGCGATCACAAAAGAGGACTGACGACGCGCGTCCGTCGTCGAATACGGGGTGAATCATGAGAAGAACCGCGACGTGGATTATGGTGATTGTCGCCGCGCTGATGTTGTCTCTCGCGCTGTTTGCTTGCGGGGATGACGACGACGATGACAGCGGCGACGGCGCCGGCGACGATGACGACGACAACGACGATACCGCGGCGGACGACGACGACGATAACGACGACAACAACGACGACGAGTGGACGCCGGTCGAGCCGCACGTCGAAATCTACGAAGGCTGGCAGATCGTCTGGTTGGCGGGCAGCGCCTACGACATGGGCCATCAGCAGGGCACGATGCTGCACGCGGAGCTTGGCGCGGGCATCGATTGGCTCGACCAGTACCATCTCATCGACATCCTGTTGCCGATCGCCCGTTTGCTCGGCTTGATCGACATGGCGGTCGACAATTCCTACCCGGATACCTTGGCCGAATGCCGCGGGCTTTCCGACGCGGCGGGCGATGTCGGCTTTACGATGGAAGTCTGCCTGCTCATGAATTTCGGCGACGTGCTCGTGGAATTCCTCGGCGAAGGCTTCCCGCCGGCGCTACGCGGCCCGGGTTGCACGCAGGTCGCAGCCGCCGGGGACGCCACGGTCGACGGCCGCCTCTACCACGCGCGGGGCCTGGACTGGAGCAAGATCGATTACCTGCTCGATTACCCGGTGATTTTCGTGCGGCAGCCCGACGACGGCATTCCGCACACGTTTATCGGTTTCCCGGGCAACCTCAGCCCTTATTCGGGCATGAACGCGGCGGGCGTTACCGTGGCGTCCAACGAAGCCGACCCGCTTAACAACACCGTGCACGACCGCTACGGCCGCAGCCACGTGCAGATGCAGGCGATGCTGCTGAAAACGGCAGGCAGTCTGCAAGAAGCGCAGGAGTTCATCCTTGCCCAGGATCACATGACCGTCGAGACCATCGTGGTGGCCGACGCGGTTGCGGGCGAGGCCGCGGCGTTTGAAATGACGGGCGTGGGCGTCGGCGTGCGGCCGCTGGAGCAGGGCGTGGTCGTGGCGACCAATCATTTCGTGGCGCCCGAAACCGAAGACCTGGACGCTGAACCGGCCGGTGCCTCGAGCCTCCGCCGCTTTACGCGCGCGACGCAGCTTTGCGGTCCGGACGGTGACGAAACTCATTGGGGCGAAATCGACCCCGGCGTGCTGATCTCCGTGTTGCGCGACCGGGTCAATCCCGACAACGGCGAAACCACGCCGCCCGGCGTGTTCGACAACGACGAAAGCATCGCCACCAACGGCGCGATTTATCAGATGGTTTTTTCCGGCGAAGACCTTTGCTTTTGGGTTTCCGGCGGCGAAATTCCGGTTCCCGAGCAAACCTTTGTTGGGTTTTCGCTTGGCGAGCTGCTCGAGCTGCCGGACGCGGTGGCCGTCGATCCACTTTTTTATGAGTGATCGATTTCGCTTGCGAAAAAGCGGCCCGGGCTTGGTTTCGCGCGACGCCGCCGGTTGACACAACTTGGCACTTTCGTTGAGATAGAAACCGGCGGTGTGTTTATTCCGATGTGATTTCAGCGTTTTCCTGCGCCGTGTAGGAGTCTTACCATGCGCTTAGTGCCGATTCTTCTTCTGTCGTTGATTCTCCTGCTCACTTTTTGTTTTGCCGCCTGCGGCGACGACGATGACGATGACAACAACGACGATAACGACATCGATGATGACGACGACGACAATAACGATGACGACAATGACACAACTCCCGCCACCGACGATGACGATACCGTCACTGATGATGACGATAATAACGACGACGACACTGCCGAGGAATGCGACAGCGGCTTGTTTTTGTCCTTCAACTTGACCGAAGGCGAGCGCAACGTGCCGTTTCCGTCGTTGACCTTCATGGAACGGGACGAGGACTCGCCGACCGGCTTTCGAACTCGCGTGGGCGACGAGTTGGTTACGTACCTCGCCGAGCTTTGGTTGTCCGTGCGCACGCTCTTCAAGGATATCGACGGCCTCGACGGCTTCGGCGTGACCTGCCCCGTGTGGTTCCACACCGCCGCCGAGCCGGACTTGTCGGGAATGTCCGACGGTGAACCCAGCCTGGACGACCCCATCTTTTGCGCCGTCTTGGAAGATGCCGAGCACGCGCATTACGGCGAGTTGTGGCGCGTCGACACCCTGTACCGGCCCCAAACCGGAGTGCTGGAACTGCGGCCGCATTTCCCCTTCCCGGAAAACACGACCATGGCGTGCGTCGCCACGACGAATTTGCGGCCGGAAGACGGCGACTGCTACGAGCGGCCCGCGCATCTGAGCTACGTGCTGAGCGACGCGGCCGACCCGGACGCGCCCGACGCGGCGATGCTCGAACCGCACCGGCAAAAATGGGCGCCTTTCCTCGCGGAACTCGAAGCGCAATACGGCGTCGCGCCCAGCGAAATTGTCGGCGCGTCCTTTTTTCACACCCAGTGGGTCAGCCGGGATCTGATGATCATTCACGAGAAGCTGGCCGACCGGGCGCTGACCGATCCGCCCACGCCGAGTGAATGGCGATACCTGGGCTACAACCATCCGAACGTCGATTCCATGTGGGAAACCGACTACCAGACCGTCGGCTGGCTGCACGACGGCAAGTTCGCCTACGACGCCGACAGCGAGCCGATTACCGGCGACCCCATGGACGTCACGGCGCGTTTGATGCTGCCGAAAAAAGGCATCAACGGGCACGAGGGTCGGTTCCCGGTGGTCATTTACGGGCACGGCATTCAGTCGAGCCGGGGCGAGCTCTCGACGATGGGCCGCACCGTGGCCGGGCAGGGCTTCGCGACGATTTCTATCGACTGGGTGTACCACGGCGCGCGCACCGATATCCCGGAATGGGTGCCCGAACCGCTGGAAGTGATCTATCGCTTCCTCCAGTTTTACAACGTGCTGGCGCCCTTGCAGTGCCGCGACACGTTGCGCCAGGACATCGCCGATTTGTACTGGCTCAAGCACTTGATCCGTGAACTCGACGAAGTGGACCTGGTCCCGTACGAGACCGGCGGCGATGGCATTCCGGACCTGGACACGTCCACGATTTACTACATGGGCCATTCGCACGGCGGCATTCACGGCGGAGTGTACGTCGCCGTCGAGCCGGACGTGGACACCTTCATGTTCAACGCCGGCGCGGAGAATTACCGCAAGATCATTACGGGCGCCTGGTACGGCGAAGTGCTCGTCGGCATTTTGAAAATCGTCGAGTTGTTCTCGGACGATCCGTTGATCGACAAGGTGGACTTCACACTCGACCTCATCAGCCACATTATCGAACCCGCCGACGGCTACGCGTATGCAAATCTCGTGATGAAGGACCCGCTGTTCGAACGGGATAACCTAAACCTCTTGCTGCAGATGGCGGCCTACGACAACACGCTGGGCGGCCCCGGCTGCTCCGAGATGGCACGCGGCATCGGCTTGACCTTGCTGGAGCCGTACCCCTATTTGATCGAGGACATACCGACTGCGCTGACGCCGGTTCAGGAGCCCGCGGTGTTCATTTTCGACACTCACGAGCATTCGATGATCTTCGGTTCGGGCGGCGAGTTTTACGAGGGCGCTCACAACCAATTGGCGACCTTTATGCGAACTGCCTACGACGACGGCGTGGCCACGATCATCAGTCCGCTAATCGAATAGCGCTATTGAGCGACGCATAAACCTGTGCCAATATCGCGGCTTGCAGGCCGGTCGTCTCCCCGCGCGTGTCGCACGCCGGAGACACCACAACATTTTGCTTGAGGAGACGATGGCCGTGGCCGCCAAACACATCCGCTATCCCGAAATCGATATGCTTAAAGGACTCGCCTGTGTGCTGATGCTGATCGGCCACGCGGTGCGGGTGGACATGCCGGCGCCGCGCGCGTTGGACAAAATCATCTTGTACATCATGGATTTCTCGGGCCCGATTTTCTTTTTCGTTTCGGGCATGAACGTGATGACGTTCCTCGAACGCAACCGCGACAAGCCCGGCTTTGCGGCCGACCGCTTTTACTACATGGCCGCGATTTTGCTGTTTGTGCTCGGCTATACCTACAACATCAACCGCGTCAGCCTTGCCTTTTTCGATATTTTCCAAGGCGTGGCGATGTGCACCATGGCCGTCTATTTTCTGATGCGCAGCAAACTGCCGACCTGGGCGCACTTCGCGATCATGGCGGCGGCCTTCGTGTTCTACACGCAGTTTCGCGTGCGCCTGCAACTGGATATGGTCATCCCCGATTTTTCGGCGCTCAAAGCGCAGATACCCTCCGGCGCCGATTTCATGGTGGCCATCAAACCTATCCGGACATTGCTAAGTGAACTCGGACCGATGCGGCGCATGCTGTTCGTTCACTTCAGCATGCTTCCGTGGGTCGTGTTTTTCTACATGGGCGCGTTGTGCTACCGCAGCTTGGTTTCCGGTTCGGGCAGCGAGCGGCCGTGGTGGATTCTGTTCAGCGTGTTGTTTGCGGCGGGGCCGGTCGTGCACTTGGTCGACGGCGGCCGCGTGTTTCCGCAGATGTTTCTCGACAGCTACCTTGACCTGATGATTCGCGGCATCCCGAGTTACGTGCTGATCACCGTGGGCGGCGCGGGGCTGTCCTACTTGCTGGCGCGGCGTTTCTACAAGGGCGCGAAGGCCTACACCAACCGCGCGGTGAAGTGGATGTTTGCGCACCTGGAGACTCTCGGCAAGGAAAGCCTTTTGTTTCTGGTCGTGCACTGGTGGGTGATCGCCACGGTCCGGCTGCCGATCATGGTCGTGGCCAAGCGCGGCGGGCTGGGCGAGGCGTTGCCGTGGGCCGAAGAGTATTCGCGCGCGATCATCGTCCTGGTCGCCACGCTGTTTTTCGTCCCCTTCTTTGCCGCGATTCGCAATCGTTGGGACCAGGCGAATCGTTACGGCCTCAAGATGGGCCTCTGGATGGGCTTCGCGATATTCTGCGCGCTCCTCTTTTTGCCGTTTTCGCCCTTCTTGTCCAACTACGCCAGTTACGGCTCGAGCTTCGGCTTCGCGTTTTTGTACCCCTACCTGAGACGGCGCCTGCGCGCGCGATATACGCAGTTGCCGCCCGCCGCTGCCTGACGCATCTTTGACCTCCAGGCGGCATTGGGCGACAATCGCCGAACCATGACCGCGAACAAACCCCATCACCGCGCCGAATGGCGGCCGCTGGCCGCGTTGTTCGTAGTGAACGTGCTGCTGGTCGGCCTGCCTTTTCTCGTTCCGGACAATCCGGGTGGCGACTGGTACAAGGGCCCGCTGGTCGACCCGGTCTCGCCCTACTCGACGGCCGGGGGCGTGCGGATGCTCGGCGCGTGTCTGGCCGCGCTCTTGGATCTGACGGCGCTGTTCGTCTTCGGCGGCTTCGCGCTCTTGCGTAACCGCCTGCGCGATCGCCGCTGGCTTATGCCGGTGATCGGACTGGCCGCCGTAGGCCTCGCGCTGACGAGCGTGGAACTGGGCTTGCGCGCCTATCTCAACGCCAACGTCAAAACCATGTTTCTACCCGACCCGGTGCTGAACTGGCGGCTCGTTCCGAATCTCAAGGATTTCCACAACACGGTCGGCGGTGAGTACGTCACCACCAATTCGCTGGGTTGGCGCGCGCCGGAGCCGCCGCCCAACCGCGCCGCCGACGAGGTGCGCGGCCTGTTGCTTGGCGATTCCTCGGCGTACGGATTGGGCGTCGCCGAGCCTGAGACGATGGCGCGGGCGCTGGAACGCGGGCTGACCGCCGCCATGCCCGGCAAGCGGGTGACGATCTACAACGCCGCCTGCCCGGGGCACACGACGCATCAGGGGTTGAAACTGCTGCGCGAACACACCGAGCGGCTGCAGCCGGACCTGGTCGTCATTGCCTACAACAACGACCCGGCGCTGGAATTCCACACCGACCGCGAGCGCGAAGCCGCCGGCGGTGCGCAAGGGATGCAACGACTTCTATACCGCAGCCGGCTGTTCATTGTCCTGCGGCAGGTGCTGGTCGGTTTGTGGCGCGGGCAGGCCTTGGATTGGGAAGACCCCGGCGAAGTGCACCGCCGCGCGGTCGAGGGCAAACGCATGAAGCACCGCGTGCCGCTCGACGAATACGAGGACAACCTGCGCCGGATGATCGAATTCGCCCGCGAGAAGCGTTTCACGCTCGTGTTCGTGCGCATGCCGGTGAACAGGGAAATGGAACATTTCATCCCTCGTTTTTATGACGAGCGCTACCCGCAAGCACTGCTGGCGTTGGACCGAGACGGGGCGGCGGTCGTCGTGGACGTTGACGTGCGCTGGGAGGCCGACGGCGTCGTCGATTTCCTTCCCGGTCACCTCTTTCACCCCAACGCGGTCGGGCACGCGCTCATCGCGCGGGACGTGCTGGGCCGGTTGCGGCAGGTCGGGTTTGTCGCCGGGGATGTTCGAACCGCGTTGCCCTTGCGGTTGGGTTACAGCGCCATCACGCCGCTGCATACGTTGATCGGCGAAGTGCTGCGTCGAACCGATATCGCCCGGAAGCACGGGCTCGACGCAAGCTTTCGTGTTTTTGAGCGCGGCAGCGACCAAGCCGACGCAGCGCCCGAACTGGACGGTACGTTCACGACCGAATTGCCCGCCGTGCTTTTCCTCACCGCGCGACCCCGCTGGCGGATCGTCGGCTGCACCGGCGGCCTGGGCCGCATCGGGCTCGTGGCCGCAACGCCCGATGTCAAACAGATCGGTCAGCTACGCGGCGGCAAGATCGGCGTTCCCTTCGAATCGACGCCGCATGCCGACCTTACGCGTTGGCTGGCCGCCGCCGGCCTGAGCGCCCCGCGCGACGTGGCGCTCGTCAACCTCGGGATGCGGGACCACCGGCAAGCGTTGGCCGAGCGGCAGGTGAGCGCCGTGGCGACTTGGGACCCGTGGCTGACGGCATTGGCCCGTGAGGGCGGGCGATCGGAAGTGGTGTCCCGCCCGTTTTACTCCTTGTTGGTGCTGACCGAATCCTGGCTCGTCCGACACCCGCAGGGCCGCGAACGGTACCTGGCCGCGGTGCGCGACGCGCTGTTGTATGCCCGCGGGCACCGCGAAGAAGTGTTGGGGTGGGTCGTCGAACGAAGCGGTTTGAGCGAGCCGGTCGTCGCGGCGTTGTGGGAAGCGTCAGGTCGTCGGACGGGAGAGATCGATTTCGCCGTGCCGCCCGAGGCGGAGGAATCCCTGGCGCGCATGCTCGCGTTTTTCCGTCAGGTAAGCGTGCCCGAGATCGAAAACGACGAGCCGTGGTTGCGGCTGCGCGGTCAGATGGAAGCGACGCGCCGCGATTAAATGCGCCGCCCGCCCGCCGCGCGCATCAGCCAAACTTTCAGTAGCGACATCCCCCCCGCCACCGTGCGTTTCAACTCGACCCATGAGCGGATGCGTCCCAACGTGCGGACGAGTGTGCGGGGGTGGGCGTAGAAAGCGAAGTTGACTTTCTTGAACGCGTCGACGAGTTCGTGCTTGGTGAAGTGTTCGGTCCATGTCGTCGGCAGATCGTGGTCCGGCGTGGGATTGCGCATGAAGCGCTCCCACACATCGGCGGGCCACAAACCGCGTTCGACACCCAGCGCGAAGGACGGCGACTCGGGGTAGGGCGAAAACAGCGAGTACACCACGTAGTCGGGTTTGAGTTCCGCGATGAAACGCCGCGCGTCCAGAAGCTCCGCCATCTTTTTTTCGTGGGGCGAGCCGATGATCATATAGGCGATGGTCAGCACGCCCGCCTCGTGGGTGAGCGCGAACGTGCGGCGCACGTCGGCGATCGTCAGCTTCTTGTCCAGTGCCCGCAGGCCTTCGTCGGTGTAGGTCTCCACGCCGTAGTGGGCGCGTACCAAACCGGCCCGGCGCGCCACGGCGAGCATTTCGCTCGACACGTTGCGGCAGCCGCCTTTGAAGCCCCATTTCATGCGCACGTCGCGCCGCAGGATCTCCTCGGCAATGTCGATGACGCGTTGCTCGGTGATGTTGAAAATGTCGTCCACGAAATGCACTTCGCGGATGCCGTAGCGCCGGGAGCATTCTTCCAGTTCGTTCACGATGTGCGCGGCGCTGCGCGCGCGATAGCGATGCGGTACCGAGCAATAGATGCATTGAAACGGGCAGCCGCGGCTGCCGATGATCGTCGTCGCCTGCCGTTCCCGCATCGCCGGAGTGAAGTACACGCCGCGGGGCGCCCAGTCGCGGTCGGGCAGGGGCAGGTCGTCCAGGTCGTGGATCGGCTCGGCCACCTCGCTATGCTCGACCACGCCGTCACGCACGCGCCATACGCCGGGGATGCTCGACCACGCCTCTTCGTCGGCCAACGCGTCCAGCAACGCGACCAGCGGCTTCTCGCCGTCCCCGCACACCGCCGCGTCCACGCCGGGGAAGCTCGCCGCCGATTCCGGAAAAGCGTTGACGTGCGGCCCGCCCAGCACGATCTTCGCCTGCGGGGCGCCTTGGCGGGCGGCGCGAACGACCGCCGCGACGTTAGCCAGGTTGTGACTGTTGGCGGTGACGCCTACCAAGTCCGGCCCGGCGGCGGCGATACGACGAGCCATGCCGGTCTCGTCGGGTTCGTCGAGGCGGAAATCCACGACATTGCACGCGTGTGACGAGCGCGCTTTCACGTAGGCCGACAGGTGCATCACCTGCAGCGGCGGAAACATATGCGAGCCGCGCGAGTTGACTTGCTGCGGCACGCCGGCCCACACCTGATGACGGTTGGGCGGATGAACGAGCAGTGCTTTCATGGGCGTACGATAAGGTGCGGGGAGGCCTCAAGTCAAAACGAGAGATTTGCCAAACTCCGGCGACTCTGGTTAGGTGCAGAAAATATCACGTTGGGGAGGGTGATGCGGCCGGCGGCGAAGAGAATCAGTCTGCGCGCTTTCTGGGAAGCGATGCGCAATCCGCTCATCTACAAGAACTTCGCCATCCACCTGTTTGTGCTGGCGCCGGCAACCTTGGTGTTGGCTTACTTCGCCACGCGCCTCGATCATCATTTCGGCTGGCCGAGTCTGCCGCGCACGCTCGGGTGCTATGCGATCGCGGCCGCGTTGGCGGCGCTGGGCGGAGTGGTCGTCGCGTACAGCTACGCGTATTTGTTGATCCTCGGCGAGGGGTCGCCGGGGTCTCATCTCGGCGGGCCGCAGCGCTTGGTGACCGGCGGGCCCTACGCGCTGGTCCGGCATCCTTCGGTGATCGGCAAACTGCTCGGCGTCGTCGCGCTGGGCGTGGCGGTGGGTTCGCCCACGTTTTTGTTCGGCTTCGTGCCGGCGCTGCTGGCGTATTCTTTGTTGACCAACCGCTTCATCCAGGAGCGCTACACCGAGCGCGCTTTCGGCGAGAGCTACCGCGCCTACCGCGCCGCCGTGCCGATGATTCTGCCCGGCGCCGGAACGCTGTGGGCCGCGCTGCGCGGCAAGCTCGAACCCGTGGAAGTTGAAAGTGCGGACGCGCCCGCCGAGGCCATACCCCGCTACGAGTTGGCGATCTACCTCGTGTTGCTGGCGTTGATTCTGCTTGGCGCGTGGCGGTTCGTGGCGTGGATCACCGGCTAATCGGCCGCCAACCGGTGCCGGAAGTGTTCCCAATCTTTTGCAGATAGCGGTTGCGACGCGCGTCGCTCCAGCACGGCGTTCAACTGCCGGTTGGTCAACAGTGAGCCGATGGCCAGCGCATCTTCCATGGATGCCTCGTTGGCCTCGTGCCTCTGCTGGCGCACGGTGAGCAGCGCGTGGCGGTCGAGACGCATCTGCGTAACCAACGGCAACAATTGCGCCGCCTGCGCTTTGGTCACGGGCGTCTCGGTTTCCTTTTTCACGAGGTATATCAATCCGCGCACGACGTCATCCGCGGTGAGCCCGGCGACGGGCGAGGAGACCGGGTCGACAGGCGCGGGCGTCGGTTGGCTCAGGGCGACCGAATGGGGGATCACCACGAAGCGCGGCCGTGCGTCGCGCGCGTTGAGGCGAAGCAACACGAACACCTGCGCCGCCAGGAATACGAGGCACAGCGCGATAAAGATTCGTGGGCCGCGTGTCATGGCTGCGACCTTTCCGCCAACGCGTCCTGCAATTCGACGTACATCTGCCCTTCGTATTGATCGCGCACCAAGCGGTCGCGTTGACCGAGGATGAACAGCAGTTGATCCACGTTGACCGCGGCGCCGAGTAATTGGGCGTCACGCGCCAACTCCACCCGTAGGTGCGCGGCCTGGTCGGCGAGCGCGGCCGTTCGTTCATCGGGGCGGGGCGGGGGCGGTTCGCGGCCGGGTATCAACAGCGCTTCCTCCGGCGCGGGGCGGGTGAGTGGCGGGCGAATGGGCACCAGCACGGCGTCGCCGCTTCCCGTGGGCAGGGCCAGAAAGACGACCACCTGCGCGATTACCACCAGGCCCAGGGCAATCGCCAGGAGCCAGGGGCTGCTGATTATTCGAGACGCCATTTTGCCATCACCAACGTCCAGTAAGTGTTTTCGAAATGCCGGATCGAAATTTCGTCGCGGCCGTCGACCATCTTTTCGATTTGCTTCGGCGTGAGAACCGCCGCAGCGTGCTCGGCTTGCGCGGGCAAGGCGGATTCCAACTCGCGGATTTTTTCCTCGATCGCCAACAGCTCGCCGCGTCGTTCCATGGCGCGACCCAAGATCGGCAACAGGCGCGCCTTCTGTTCCTTGGTCAGGCCCAGCTCACCTTGCTGTTCGTCGAGGAAGATCAGCCCGCGCACGAAGTCTTCCAGGCTGACCGTGGGGCCCAGGCGACCGGCCTGTTGCAGAATGGTCATCGACTCGACGCCGGCGTTTTCCAGGTTGGGCGGCGGGGCGTCGGGACCGGGAGAGGTGTCGGCCTCGGGCGGCGGCGCGCCTTGGTCGACGACCAGCGGCATGAAGACCGGCACGCGGGCCTGGTCGGCGGCGCGGTGAATCAGGAAAAACGAAAAGGCCGCGCAAATCACCAACAAGACCGCCGCGAGGGTCCATCCGAGTTTGTCGTTCACGGTACACTCCGCATGGCTGTTCGAGAACAATCTAGCAGACCCGCCCCGTCACTAAAAGTTCGGCTGCTTTTGCCCGGCGCGGTTTTGTGCTTCACTACCCCGCGAAGGGGGAGGCTGTGACGAAGCAAAGGGACCTCGGGCAGCGGCTCGTGCCGCTATTGCTGGCGTTGATGATCGCGTTGCCCGCGTTTGTTGCGCCGTTGGCCGCCGGGCCGGACGCCGTGGCGGGTCACCGGCAGTCCGACGTTTACACGGCGCTTTGGGATATTGATTACGTCGCCGACAGCCTCGCCGATGGTCACCTACCCCTGCGTACGAACCGCATCGCCTTTCCCCGCGGCGGTCTGTTGTTCCCTTCCAAGCCGATCGTCGCCGCGATCGCCGCGCCGCTGCGAGCCGTGTTCGGGCTGAACGCGGCCTACAACATCACCGTGTGGCTGCTGCTGGCCGTCGGCTTTCTTGGCGCGTTTCGACTGGCCGAACGCCTTACCGGCAGCCGCGTGGGCGGCTTGGTCGCGGGCGTTGGTTTCGGCTTGTCACCCTTCATGACGTGTTACGCGACGGCTTCGGGCGCGACGGAGATACTCGGCCTGGGCTTCCTGCCGTGGGCGCTGCTTTACCTCGAACGGGTGGCCGACGGCCCCTCGCGCGGCGGCGTTGTAGGATTGGCGGTGAGCCTGGCGTTGACGTTGATTTCCGGGGCGTACGTCGCGGTGTTGGCGGCGGTCGCGCTGGCCGTGTGGCTGGTGCTGTTACCGTTTCGGCGAAAAAAAACTACCGGCGTCTCGCTCGACCGCGCGGGTTGGCTTCGCGTGGCGTTTGGGTTGCTCGGCGGCGCGTTGTTGGCCTCGCCCTTCCTTTTCGCGTTGGCGTGGACGCTGCGCTCGGCCGACTCCATGCTCGCCGCCACGGGTTTCGCCGCCATTCGACCGGCCCCGCCTTGGGTCGATTTCGCGCCGGGAGCTTCGTCGTACTACGCCGCCGGTCTTCTTGATTACTGGCGTCCGCACGTCGCGCGAATCGCCGAAGGCTCGCTGTTTGCCAAGACCGTGACGCTGACTTTCGGCATCACGATCCTCGCCCTGGCCGGTGTGATCTACCGCGCGCGGCAGGTCATGGGGTGGGTGATCGCGGCGTTGCTGCTGATGGTTTTGTCCACCGGGCCGTACCTGTTGTTGACGGCGAAGGTCGGTTTGCCGTGGCCCGCCAACCCCGTGTATCTGGCCGGATACTACCTGGTACCGCCGCTTCGCTGGTTCTTGGAGCCGTTTCGTTTCGGACAGGCGGCGATGCTGTTTGCGGCGCTCGCAGCGGCCGCCGGGGCCGCGGCGCTCGTCGAGAAATTCGGGCGCAGAGGTGGGTTTGTGGGCGGCTTGTGCGTGCTGGCGGCGCTGGTTGAGATCGCCTTGCTGGCCGCTCCGTTTTGGCGGGCTGACGACTTGGCGCGCGCACCGTCCAGCGAGGAAGTTACCCAAGCGGCGCGGCAGAGCGCGGGGGCGGTCGTCGAATTACCCTTTTTCGACCCGGAGAATCCCGACCTGCTGCGGCGCGACCGCTTCGCCAATCAGGTGTGGCATGGCCGCCCGATTGTTGACAGCATTACCGGTTTTCTGCCGCCCTTCGTGACGCGAAACGGTTTGCTGGCTCGTTTGGCGAAGCTTGAAAACGCGGGGGTCGAGGTCGACGTGCGGCAAACGGCGGCGCAGGGCGCGCAGGACTTACGTGCGGCGGGCGTCGCGGCTCTGGTCGTTGATGTGTGCGCGTACCGGCACATGCGTCCCGAAGCGGTCAATACCGTGAGACGCTTGCTCGAAGAGGGCGGAGTCGTTGCCGACGACGTCACGGTCATCGGTGAATGCACGAATCTGGTTCGGTTGAGTCACTGACCGAGGCGGGTGTTTTCGTCGGTATCGGGCGTTCCCAGGTGGAACATTTTGTGGCGCGCCACCAGAGTGTCTTTTTGTCCGAGGCTCCATAGAAACCAAAGCCAATCTTTCGTTTGTTTCGGGTCGGGCCGGGCGGTCCCGTTCACGTTCGCCAAGGCTCGGCCGGCCACGATTTTCCAATAGCCTAAATTCGTCTCCAACTTCGGTTTGATTGACGCCGCAGCCGTCGGATCCCCACTGCGTCCCAGCGCCCACACCGCCCAGTACTGCACGCGTTCGGCGCGGTCGTGCGTCGCCTCGGTCAACGCGGGATCCGACGCCTGAAAGGTGCCCATGGCGATGACGGCCTTCTCGCGCACAGCGGCGTCGGCGTGTTTTAGGAACGGAGCAACCGTCGGCGCATCAGCCGACGAACCGACCAACGCCAGCGACACGAGAGCGCGACGCAGGAATTCCGTATCCTTTTCCTTCAGCGCGGCGAGCAACACGGGCTTGCCTTTCGGCGAAGCGATGATGCCCAGCGTCGTGATGATCATCGCCCGCGTATCCGGATCGCATTTCGGATACAACTCGACCAGCGCTTCGGCGGCCTCCGGCGACGGGTGCAGCGCGAGCGACGACACCGCTTCTTTTGTCACTTCGCGGTCCCGATGGCCAAGCAACTCTACGAGCCGGCGCGTTGTGGTTTCCTTGCGGGCTTCGGCCTTGGCGTCCTCGGGCGGTGGTGGCTTGGGGATCGGCTCGCCGATTGCCGTGAAAAGCGACGCGCCGCCGCGTAGGGTTAAAACCTTCTTTACCGCGGTTTTCTCTTTGTCGTTCAGCTTGCGGTAGGATGCTGCGAGACGCTTCCGGTCTCGCCGCGCCATTTCCTCCAACGCCGCGATGATCGAATGCTGCACGAAGGAACTGGGTACGCGCAGGTGCCTCCACAAAGCGGGTAAGGCTTGTGGATCGCCCACGTGTCCCAACGACACCGCGGCTTGGCGAACGACGTCGAAATCAGCGTCATCGAGCGCGGCAGTGAGCGCGGGCGCGGCGGCGGTGTACTGCATGCGCCCCAACGCCCAAGCGGCTTTGAAGCGAACCGCCGCGTCGGTATCCTGCCGCAATCGTTGGATGAGGGCGGGCGCGGTAGCCGTGTCGCCCACGGCTCCGAGTGTTTCGGCGGCAAACAAGCGAACGTCGGCGTCCGGCGATTGCAGCCTGGCGCGCAGGGGTTGGGTGTCGCCCTTGGGCCAGGAACCGTCGGCGAGGAAAGTCCTCTGCCAAAACGCCAAGTTGTCGATGATATCCTGCGGATCGGTGTGTTTCTCCAGATCTTTCCACTGCGGATTTTTCGACTTCGTGAAAATCACCGCATATGCGCCGCTGCTTCGCGTTTCGAGGAGCCAACGGCATTGGTACTTCAACGCGGGCGGCGCGTCGGCTAGATTCTGGCTAAAGAGGTTCTCGCCGGTGAAGTTGTTTTGCGCGGCGTAGACTTCTAACATCGACGCGCACGCGAGGTTGCGGCGGTCGGGAATGCCGTCTCGGGTTACATCTTTCGCGACAGCCGGGGGGCCGCACGAGCAGCCGACGACGATCGCGAACATCAAAAGAATCCAACACCAGGAACGCATGAGACGATCATATAGCGTCGCCGCGCGGCGGGCAATTCCCCGCCCTTGGCGAAAGGCGGGCGGATGATTCAGAATAGGCCGATGTCATCGTCAGCGAAAAAAGTCTTAGTCGGCGTCGGCGCACTGGTGTTGGTGTCGGTGTTTATCTTGGGCGGTTGGGAAATCGCCCTACGCATCACCGCGCCGCAACCGGAGCCGAGCCGCCCCGATTTCGAACGTCTCAACCCGGATGTTGCGGCGGGAACGCGCCGCGTGTTGCTGGTCGGCGATTCTTTCGTCGAAGGCGTCGGTGTCTCGCCGCTGCAGCGCATCGGCCCGCGCGTCGAACATTACCTGGATGCGCAAGAGCCCGCGACGGTTCTCGCCGTCGGGCAGCCGGGGGCCGGGCAAGCGGCCGAGTTGCAGGCGATCGAGCACTACCTGTCGCGATGGCGGCCGGAGGTGGTCGTCCTGGTGTTCCTGCCCGCCAACGACGTGATGAATAATTCCTTTGAGCTGGAGCCGAAAAAGGACAAACTGTTTTATCACTTGGTCGATGGTCGTTTAGTGTTGAAGCCTGGGGTGGCTGCGCCGCGCGAAGATGGCGGTTCCCTGCGCGTCGTCGGAGAGATCAGGCGTCGGCTGGGATTCGCCCGGCAGAAGCAGGAACTGATCGACGCCGGCGAGGGAGTGCCGCTCGACTTTTGGGTGTACGCGACCAACGAAACTCCGCCCTGGCAGGAGGCGTGGCACGTGACCTACGCCTTGTTGGATCGCATACGCGAGCGCGTGGAGGCGGGCGGGGCGCAGCTTGTCATCGCCGTGGTGGGTGAGCGGTGGCGCGTCGATGCGGCGGCGTTTTTAGAATTGCTCGCGCGCTATCCGGAGATGCAGAAACACGCCTGGGACACGGCCCGACCGGCTAAGCGGATAACGCAATGGTGTGCCGATCACGGCGTGGCGTGCGTCGACCTCGGGCCGTCCTTTGCGGCGTTGAATGCCGGCCATTTGTTTTTACCGGACGGTCATTGGTCGGCGGCGGGACACGAACTGGCGGCGCTTCAGGTAGCGCGCGCTTTACATTCGGAACACGAAAGAGAAACGGGGGAGTAATGGGCATCTATCGATTTGAGGATCGCGTTCCGCAAGTGGACGAGAGCGCTTTTGTCGCCGAATCGGCCTTGGTGATCGGCGACGTGCGCATCGGCAAAAACGTCTACATCGGCCACGGGGCGATTCTGCGCGGCGATTACGGCACGATCATCATCGGCGACGGTACCGCCATCGAGGAAGGCGTGATCGTACACGCCCGGCCCGACGACAAGGCGGTGTTCGGCAAGCGCGTCACCGTGGGGCACGGCGCCATGATCCACAACGCGACGATTCACGACGACGTCACCATCGGCATGCGCGCCACGGTGAGCGATTATTCAGTGGTCGGCGAGTGGGCGATCATCGGCGAAATGGCGCTGGTGCGAAACAGCCAGCAGATTCCCCCGCAGGTCCGCGCCGTCGGCGTGCCCGCGCAGGTGATCGGCGAGGTGACCGAAAAACACCGGGCGCTTTGGGGCTACGGGAAGCAACTCTACGTCGAGATGGCCCGCCGTTATCAAGTGCCCGGCGCGTTCGAGCGCATCGGTTGAAATCTACACCGCGGGCGTGAACTCGGGTGCCGACACGCCATCCAATTCCAGCAGAAAATCCTTGCCGAACGCCAGCGACGGCGTCAGCGCGCCAGCCGGTGCGTTACCGGCCAGCACGTGTTGAACCGCCCGCACCACGGCATCGGCCGTCAGCGAATACGCTTCGGGCCCACGATAGGTCGCTGTCACGGACTTCCCCGCGGCGTTGGTGACGCGACCCCACACCTCACTGTGCGTGGCGGCGCGGGCTTCGGCGTCCGGACCCACGACCGTCGCCTGCACGAGGTGTTGCAGAGCGCGTCGCACGAAACGCGGCTTGAAGACCGGCGCCAAGAATTCGACGACGCGATACGCGCGCGCCGGGGCGGTCGTGTACACGGCGATATTCGGAATGCCCGTGCTTCGGTAAGCGGTGGAAATATCGCCCCACGGGATCGTCACCGTGGCGCGGCCGCCGCTGGGAAACGCGATGCGCGGCGTACGCCAAGCGGCGGGCACCGGTTCGAGCTTGCCGTCGCGCCGCACGACACTGCCGGCGGTCATGAATTCGATCATCGTCTTGAGCGTGCCGCGGCTGATCGACGTTCCCTTGCCGCCGAAGGCCGTGAACGCCAGCTCGAGTTCGACCGCGTCGGGCAGGGCGTCGGCGAGCATCTTGGCCAGGCAATCGGTGGACACGACATCGAAGCCGACGCCGGGGATGAGCGACACGTTGTTTTGCCTGGCTTCTTCGTCGAGCCGGAAGATCGACTCGAACACGACGAACTCGCCGGTGATGTCCAGGTAGTTGGTGCCGGTCGCCAGGCAGGCGTCGACCATGGCTTGCGAGGTGTGCACGTAGGGCCCCGCCAGGTGCGCGACGGCGGCCACGTCGATCAGCGCGTCGTGGGTTTTCGCGGGATCGTCCAGACTGAAGATGCGGTGTTCCAGGCCGTGTTTTTCGGCCAGGGGAAGGATCGCTTCGGCCCGGCGCCCGGCGAGTATCGGTCGCAGTCCGCGGCGCGTCGCCACGTCAATCACCAAGCCGGCAGTGTAGCCGTTGGCGCCGTAAATCAACCATTTGTCGCTCATGCTTTGCTCCGTCGTGGTTCGCTATAACCGATAAGACGCGTGGCCCGTCTGTCAATCCTTGTACGGCGCTTGCCAACGGGAAAAAAGCCGGTATTCTGGTTCTATGAAGTGTGAACACGATTACCGCGCCAATCCCGCTGAAATCACCTGCAAGTGGTGGTGGTGGCGGAGCTATGGCTGGCGCGGCGGTTTGTGATCCAAGCGTTTTAAAAACGAAAACACCAACCCACCGCGTCCGGCGGTGGGTTTTTTTATATCTGCCCGCCGCCAAGGAGAATGACATGCGTCCGATCAAATACTTGCTTCACGAGGATCAACTGCCGACCCATTACTACAACATCGTTCCCGACCTGCCCGAACCGCCGGCGCCGCCCCTGCATCCCGGCACGCGGCAGCCGCTGAATCCGAGTGACCTGGAACCGCTTTTCCCCATGGGCTTGATCGAACAAGAGGCCGAGGTGCGCCGCGAGATACCGATCCCCGAAGCGGTCCGCGAAGCCTATGCGCTCTACCGCCCTTCGCCTCTTTTCCGCGCCGCCCGCTTGGAGGAAGCGCTGGGGACGCCGGCGCACATCTATTTCAAGTACGAAGGCGTGAGCCCCGCCGGCAGTCACAAGACCAATACGGCCATCGCCCAGGCTTACTACAACGCGCAGGCGGGCGTGAAGCGGCTGGTCACCGAGACGGGTGCGGGGCAATGGGGCTCGGCGCTGTCGCAGGCGGCAAATCTCTTCGGCCTGGAGGTCGAGGTGTACATGGTGAACGTCAGCTATCAGCAAAAGCCCTACCGGCGCTCGATGATTCAAACCTACGGCGCGTCGATTTACGCCAGCCCCAGCAATCGCACGGCGTCGGGCCGGGCCATTCTCGCCGCCCACGCCGATTCACCCGGCAGCCTGGGCATCGCGATTTCCGAAGCCGTGGAGGAAGCGCTCGCCGATCCCCAGGCACGCTACTCGCTGGGTTCGGTGCTCAACCACGTGCTGCTTCACCAAACGGTCATCGGGTTGGAGGCGAAACTGCAGATGGAAATGGCCGGAGAGTATCCGGACGTGGTGATCGGCTGCCACGGCGGCGGCTCGAACTTCGCCGGCTTAAGCTTCCCTTTCCTGCGCGACAAGTTCGCCGGGCGGCCGGTGCGCGCCGTGGCCGCGGAGCCGACGTCCTGCCCGACGCTCACCGAAGGCGAGTTTCGTTACGACTTCGGGGACACCGCCATGCTTACGCCGCTGACCAAAATGTACACGCTCGGCCACGAGTTCGTGCCGCCGTCCATTCACGCCGGCGGCCTGCGGTACCACGGCTCGGCACCCTTGGTCTCGCACTTGCTGCACCTGGGATTGATCGAAGCGGTCGCTTTCGAACAGCGGGACGTTTTCGCGTCCGCGCTGCTTTTCGCCCGCACCCAGGGGATCATTCCAGCGCCGGAAGCGGCGCACGCGATTCACGCGGCCGTGGAGGAGGCGAAACAGGCGAAAGAAGCCGGCGAACCGCGGGTCATTCTGTTCAATTTGTCGGGTCATGGAAATTTCGACATGAGCGCTTACGACGCATACCTGGCGGGCAATCTGGAATAGAACCGACGAAAGGATACAACAACGGCCGGTCTGGATCTTTAATAGGAGCCCCATTCGTCGAGGGTCGCAGTGTTGGCCGCGGCGTCGTCAGGGGTCCAGCGGGTCGCTTGCGTCGGCGTACAACGACGTCGGATTCGGCAGGTAGCAGGAATCCGTTGGTGACAGTCGCCGGACGATGCGGTAGGGCAGGTAGCCCAACTCGTCCAGGCAGCGGTCATTCAACATGAACGTGATGTAAATCGCTTGAGCGAAGTCGGTGGTAATCAACGCCGGTCGATCGGCGGGAATGCCATAGCGAAGAATCGTCCGGGCCAGGTTGCGCAGATTGGTGGTCGTGTGCCGCGCATGGGGGTCGATCAGGATCGCATCCTCGGGCACGCCATAGGTCTCCATGACATACGCCTTCATCTGCACGGCTTCGGAATAGGGCGTCTGGTCGGGATGCACGTGGCCGCCTGAAAAAAGGATCAAGGGCGTCAAACCCGCCAAGTAACGTTCGACCGCCTTGTCGCACCGCCAGCGCCCGATGGGTGAAAACGGCACGTCGCCTATTTCGGGCCCTTGCCCCGGCACCAGCATCACCGGGAAGCGATAGGCCTCCCAGACGATCGACGGTATCCGCTCGGCGGCGGCCTGGTTTTCGCCCTCGATAAGTGGTTCGTAGCGACCCGCCTCGTCGCGATCGAGTTCCAACATCGCGCCGATCCCGATTTCCAGCAGCGGTTCGAAAAACGAGAAAGGATCCGGGTGCTCGTCGCACAGATCGTTGACCAAGTCGTCCAAGACGGCCGGGTCCAAACTGCGGGCATACGAATTGAAAACAGCGTTCAGCCATTGCGTCGCGTCCAGCCACGCCGAGGCCATCAATTGGGCGTCGGTCTCGGCGGCGTAGTATTGGAACATGCCCGAGGGCCGCAGGTGTGCGTCGACCAGGATGTCGTCCCTGCTTGGCGTCGTGAAAAGTCGAACCAGCTCGTCGGCCATCGCCTCGGTCGCCGGCGTCGACCAAAGCACGGCATCGGCGTAACAGTTGGAGTCCGGCCCGCAGGCTGCCGCCGCCGCGCGCAACTCACCGTCGCGTTCGGTCGAGATCGCGGCAATGGCGGGGTCGTCGGCCAGAGCGGTGGCGATCTCCGGCGCGGCCTGAAACACGGTCAGCAGGTAGAAGTTTTTGTCTTGTACCGGTTGCCCACTGGAAAAAAGCTCATAGGTGGGTTCGAAGCCGGCAAAATCGGGCGGTTCGTCAAGCTCGCATCGGGTCGGGTCCAACTCCGGGAAGACCGCATCGTCGTTGTCATCGTCGTCGTTATCGTCATTGTTGTCGTCATCGTCATCGTCATCGTCGTCGTCGTCGTCGATGGAATCATCGTTGTCGTCGTCATCATCGCCCGAATCGTCGTCGGTCGCGCAGGCCAGAAACGAAAACGCCAAAACGAGGGCGAGTAGGGCAAGCAATAACAACCGTAGATTTTTCATTTAACCTTCCCGCATTTTGTTGACCAGGTTGGTCGTGGAGCGGCCGGGCACGACAGTCACGCAAACGACGCGGCCGCTGCAGGCCTCGACGATGTCGGCACCGACGATCTCACCTTCTCCCCAATTTCCGCTTTGAACCGGCACGTTGGGTCGCCGGGCCGGCCATTTGGTTTGCCTAGAATGCTTTTTTCAGAACCTTCAACAGGTCTTTTTCATCGGCCTCGACGGGGTTGTGAATCAGCGAGCCGTCGTTGACCGCCACGTGGGCGATTTGCGGCAACTGCTCTTGGGTGACGCCCGCGTCGCTCAGGGTCGTGGGCAGGCCGCAAAGCTTGTGCAACTTGGCCTGCAAGTCGCGCACGGCTTGCACGGCGGCTTTGGCGCGGTCGCGCTTGCGTGTCGGAGCGTCTTTCACTCCCATATAGTGCAGCAACTCGGCGTAATTTCCCGCCGACTTGGCCAAGTTGTACTCCATGCCCCACGGCAGAAGAATGGAATTGGCCACGCCGTGCGGAACGTGGGCCACCGCTCCGGTAGCGTGGGCGATGGAGTGCACGATGCCGACCATGGCATTGGAGAACGAAATGCCGCCCATCAAGGCCGCGTTGGCCATGGCGAGGCGAGCGCTTTTGTCGTCCGGTTTGGTGATGGCCGTGGTCAGGTACTGAAAAACGAGTTGGACCGAGGCCGTGGCGAAGGCGTCGGACATGGGGTTTTTCTGTAAGTCGGCAAAGGCTTCAACCGAATGCGTCAGCGCGTCCATGCCGGTGGCGGCGGTGATGCGCGCGGGCATCGTGAGGGTCATTTCCGGATCGAGCAGCGCCAGGTGAGGGTACAGCTTATCGGAAATGAAGGCGCGCTTGATATTGATGTCCGTATCTTTGATAACCGCCGCCTGGGTCACTTCCGAGCCGGTGCCCGCGGTGGTGGGAATCACGATGAAGGGGCGCATTTGGGCTTCAATGCGATCCATGCCCTGGAATTTCATGAGGTCGTCGGTATCGGTGCTGATCACGATGTTGACGCCCTTGGCCGTGTCGATGGCGCTGCCGCCGCCCAGGGCGATGATGCAGTCGCAGCCCTTGTCGCGGTAAATACCGGCGACTTTATTGACGACGTGGTGGTCCGAGTCGATCGGGGTTTCGTCGAACACGGCCCCGATTTTCACTTGCGAACCTTCGATGGCCGCGCGCACTTTTTTCAGGAGCCCGGCTCCTACGACGCCCTTGTCGGTGATCAGCAGGGCTTTTTTCACGCCCAGCAGGCCCATTTCGTAGGGAAGATTCTGCAACGCCTGGTGCCCGCTGAGGATTTTCACCGGGCAATGAAACTCGTAGTAGTTCGGAATCACGGTTCGCTCTCCTTTTTCACGAAGCGGTGTTACGCCGCTTTTTTGCCGAGCTTCGCGGCCAACACGGGCACCAGCTTGGCGTAAACCTTCGCTTTGATCAAATAATTCTCACGAGTGAATTGCGGCACCCGTTTGAACGTCTTCTTGACAATGAATCCCGGGAACAGATAGGCCTGCACCAGACCCATCGTGCGCGAGATTTTCATCGTTTCGGCCAGATCGCCGATGACGATGAAACGCTTTTCCGCCGCCGCGGTGTGCGTGCCGATCTGGCCCGTGAACACGAGCAGCGCCGCGTCGAGATTCTTGAATAAAATGGCGACGTTCGGGTCTTTCATGCCGGTACCCAAATACCGCACGCCGCTTCCTTCTTTGACCAGTGAAATGTAGGGGCCGTGCGGCAGGATGCCCATCGAAAAGACCTCTCCGTCGGCCCAATCGGCGACCTCTCGCTGTACTTCCGGATCGAGCTTGGAGACGATTTCGAACGCGGCGCCCATCGCTAGAAGGGCTGTTTTCGCCACGAACATTTTCACATGGTACGTGGCGGTGTCGAGCCAATCAGTGGAACCTTGGTTCATGCGTGAAGTCCTTTCACGGTCACAACCAACCGAATTTAACTTTGTTAAGAATTGCATATGCCCAAGTGGGCAAAAGCTACCATTTTGGACGGGGTGGCGGCAATCCCCCAAAAAGCGGACTTTTGGTCGGAAATACGTCCGTTTAATCGCGGTTAGCGGGCGTCTTGAAGCGAACGAAGTAAGGCAATCGCAGCCTGAATTTGGGTGTCGATGCCGGCGGCCAGGTCGTCGGCATCCTGGACCACCTCGATATCCGGCGCCACGCCGAAACCTTCTATCTGCTTGCCCGTGGCGAGGTACTTGCGCTGCATTTGCGAATAGTAGAACGAGATGCCGGAATCCGGCAGCACTTCGTAACGCGGTGCGCCGGTGCCGCCGCACGAGGTGGTTCCCAGCAGCGTGAAGGTCGGCACATAGGACGCCGCAGCAGCGAAGAAATCCGCCGCACTGACGCAACCGCCGTTGATGAGAAACACGACGGGTTGCGCCGAGGGTGACGCGCCGGGCAGCACGGGTTCGGGAATCCAGAGCGTGAAGTCGTCGTGCGCCGGGCCGTTTTTGTACCGCACCGACACCGGGAACACGATGCGATCCAGGAACCGGGCCAGCACCGCCATCGCCACCAAGTCCTAGCCGCCGGTGTTGTAGCGGGCGTCGAACACGATACCGTCGCGGTCGGCGAAGGCGGCCATCGCCGCGTCCAGGTCCTCGAGAATGCTTTGCTGGTAACCGTCGCTGAGCGTCTGCAAGCGAATGTACCCCAGGTCCGTGTCGATGGGTTTGTATCGCAGCACGTATCCCGCCGCGTCTTCCAGAAAATCGACGAGCGGCTGCGCGGAGCACACCGAGGTACTGCTGCCCAGGCGCGGCACGGCCAGTTCCAGCACGTCGCCGTCGCGTTCGACTTCGTAGACGACCTCATCGGTTCCGGCGGCATACGCGTCCACGTGCGCCAGCCGATAGTAGTCGCAGCACTGGGCCGACGAGCAGCCTTGATAGCGCACGGCCTCGAGCAGTAGGTCGTCCGGGTCGGCCCCGTCGAGAGTCAGCACGCGGTCGCCGAGTTGCAGACCCGCGGCGTACTCCGGCGCCCGCGACACGTAGATGTCATCGCCGAGGCGCTCGAGGCAAACGCCGGTCGGCTGTTCGCCGGTTGACGCGTGGTACGCCCAGGTATGGCTGTCGTGCAGCAGGGCGGTCATTTCGGCGATCAACAATTCGAATTCGCGCCGGTCGTCTTCAGGAAAGGCGAAAGGTTCGTAGACGGCCCGCACGGCGTCCCAATCGACTTCCTTCTCGATGAAGTACGCGTAGCCCTCGTCCATAATTTGCCAGAAGGTCAGGAAATCCTCGTAGTACGGGCCGGGGGTGTCGTTGTCGTCGTTGTCATCGTCGTCGTTGTCATCGTCGTCATTGTCGTCGTCGTCGTTGTCGTCATCGTTGTTGTCGTCGTCATCGTCGTCGTTGCCGGGTGACGAGTCGTCATCGTCGTTGTCGCAGGCGATCACGGCGCCGATGAGAAGAAGGACGGTGACCAGGAAAAGTGTGACGGTCTTGAAACGCATGGATTCGCCCCCACGACGGACAATCAGCTCGCGCAAACCAAGGTGAAAATCCATCATAGTCGGGGCGGCTACCCGATTCAACGAAGCGGCCTAGAAGAAATATTCGCGCAACTCGTCGGGTACTTGTTCGACGTCGACTTCGAACAGTTCGAGCAAAACGCCGTCGGGGGCCGGGGCCATGATGTACTTCCACAAACCGAAGTCGGCGATCGGCTTGCGGAACGAGACCCCCGCCGCTTTCATTTTCTCCACGAGCGCCTCGAGGTCGTCGACCTGAATGCCGAGGTGGTGCACGGCGCCGCGGCCGGCGTCGTGCGGGGGCTGGTCGTAGAAGTGCAGGCGACCGCGGCCGAGTGTCACGAACACGTTGCGCGCGCCGGCCATGTCCACATCGAGTACGACTTTCCCGCCCAGCACGCCGCAATAGAAGGCGAGGCTCACCTCGATATCGGCGGCAAACAAATGCGCGTGATGGAAGTGGTTCATGACTTGCTCCGCTTCAGCGGACGCCGGTTTATTCTTCGGCGTAATTGACGCGGATATCGACGTACGATTTTTTACGCAATTCCGCGCCGAGCCGCTGCATTTCGGTGTCGGCCTGCTGCCGGCGCAGGATCATGCCGATTTTGTCTTGCACGGACTCAAATGGAACGGCGCCGGTTTCGCGCTTGCCCAACAATTTGAGAATGAAGAAACCGTTCTTGTCGCGGTAGATCGTCGAGAGGCCGCCGTCCGCCAGGGGCTTTACGGCCTTGCGATACACCGGTTTGAGTTCGGTGTCGATCTTGAATTCACCAAGCACGCCGCCGTCGGCCGCCGTCGGGCCCTGGCTGTGCTGCTTGGCCATTTCCTCGAAGGGCGCGCCGGCCAATATTTTCTCGTACACCTTGTTCGCGGTGGCGAAGGCGTTTTCCAGTTCGGTTTGTTCGGCGTCGGGCGCGATGTTGAAGCGAATCTCGGCGATCCGCACCACGGGTTCGGCCATGAATTCGTCGCGGTGGAGTTCGTAATACGCCCGGACATCTTCGTCGCGCACTCGCACCTTATCGCGCATGCGGAAGGACACGTAGCGCTCGCGCAGGATCTCCAATTTGATGCGATCGCGGAAATCCTGCATCGTCAGCCCTTGCTGGCGCAGCATGTTCTTGAGCATGTCGTCGGTGTAGTCGTTGGATTTCCGAACCTTTTCGATGTAGGCGTCGATTTCGCCGTCGGTAACTTCAATTCCCAACCGCGTCACTTCGCTCTCGATCAATTTGCGCTCGATGAGCTGCTGCAAAATCGCCTGCTTGAGCTCGGCGGCTTTCTTCTTGCGCACGTCGGTCGACCACTCCGGATGCGCATCGAAGATGCGGCCGATCTCCGGCCCGGCGATGGTCTCGATTTCGAAATACGTGATGATTTGATCGTCCACCACCGCGACGACGCGGTTATAGGGTTCGCCAGCCACCGCCACGACGGGCAGGGCGATTGCGATCAGCAAAAACGCCAGGATTCTGCGCACGCTTCACTCCTTTGTGGGGCCCGGCAATCGACGCCGGTCCACCGTGATGGTCGCCTGTTCCCGCAGGTCGCGCCGCAGCGCCCGCCACGCTTGGGTAGCCCGGCGCCGCCGTAGAACGTGTTCGATTTTGGGCCGCGCTTCCGGCAAGGTCAAGGTCTTGGCAGGCAAACGCTCCAAGACCTGAATGATGTGTACTCCGAAGGGCGACTCCAGCAGCGAACTGATTTCGCCGACCGGTAACGAAAACGCGGCTTCCTCGATATCCGGCAAAAGTTCGCCCCGCGTGACGAAACCCAAATCGCCGCCCCGTTTGGCTTCCGGAGCGATGGACGTTGCCGCCGCCACCTTAGCGAAATCGCCGCCGGTCAAAAGATCGGTCAGTGCCATGGTCGCCTGCGAGCGATCGGCGCACACGATTTGCCGCACGCGCGCTTGTTCCGGCAATTGAAACTCCTCGGGGTGCGCGGCGAAGTAGGCGGCGACCGCCTCCTCGTCCGGGGTCGTCGCACCCGACCGCTGCTCCACAATCCGTTCGATCAACAACGCCGTGTGAATCTGCTGGAAAAGCCACGCCGGATCACCCGCGGCGCGCTTGAAACGGTCGAGTTCCCAGCCCGCGTACATCGCGCGGATTTCCGCTTCGATATCTTGCCGTGACACGTCGATTCCCCGGCGCTCGCCTTCTCGTTCGAGCAACAGGCGATCGATGAAGAATTCGAGAAACGCCTGCCGCAAAGCCAGTTGCGCCGCCTCGTCCTCCGGCATCGAAACTGTGCCGCGGTCCCGCGCCTGCGCGAAAGCCGACTCGAACTCGGCCACCGAAATCTCGTGCTGATCGACCCGCGCCAGCACGCCCTCGGGCAGATCGTTTTTCGCGCGGCAGGCGCACAGCAGGATCAAGGCGACCAAACCGCAGGCCCACCAAACGGAAACGGGGTGGCGTCGGCCACCCCGCTGATAAAACTCGCGTCGATAAGGAATTATGAGATCTTATTCCTTTTTGGCTTTTTTGCCGCCCATGGCGGGCAGGCCGGGCATTCCGGCGGGGCCGGCGCCAGTATCGGGTCCGGCATCGACCTGCACGCCGTCGAGCATGTCCTCGTCAATTTTGACGGCCGCTTTCGAGCGAAGCTGATCCATGGTCGTTTCCATTTTGGTCTTCAGTTTTTCCTGTTTCAGGCGGCGCTCGATGGTGCTTTTGACTTCTTCGAAGTCTTTGAGCGTGGCGTCGGTTTTTTCTTCGAACTTGATGATGTTGAAGCCGCGCTTGTCGCGGAACACACCACTGATCTCACCCTTTTTGGTGATGGTGAAGGCGACGTCGTCGAATTCTTTGCCGCGCAGGCCCTTACGGACTTTCGGCAGCAGGCCGCCCTTCTTTTTCGAAGCGCGATCTTCGGAGTATTGCTCGACGACCTTCTCCCAGGAGGATCCGGCTTTCAATTTGGTGAGTGCCGCGTCGGCCTTCTTTTTGGCTGCCGCTTCCTCTTCGGCGGTCGCGTTGCGTTTCACGCGCAGCAGAATGAGGCGCACCTTGACCGTTTCCGGCGTCTTGAATTTGTCGGGATTGCTTTCGAAGTACTGTTTCATGTCGGATTCGGTGACTTCGATGTCTTCGTCGTAGAGGTCTTTCTTGACCATGCTGGCCAAAATGCCGCGGCGAATCTGCTCGATGCGCTCGACGAATTCGGCGTCCTTGTGCTTACCGCGCCGGACGGCTTCCTGATAGAACAATTCTTCCTCGACCAGCTTGTCGAGCAATTCCATTTTGCCCTTTTTGTCGGCGTAGCGCCGGCGATTGAAGGGCGGGATGCGCTTCAGGATGTTTTCGAAATCGGTCGTGGTAATCGTCGCATCGCCGACGGTGGCAATGGTCTTGCCCGATTTCTGAACGTTGGCGGGCCCGGCGGTCGATTGGCCCTGCTCGCAAGCCACGAGCGGCAAGGCGAACGCCACCGCAATCAGTAGGCTAATAATCCATTGGGAACGTTTCAGCATATTGAACCCCTTTCTGGCGAATCTAAACCCACATGAGTTAGGTTGAATTCCATCATTATATTGCTCGTTCCGAGCGCTCCTAACTAGCATAGTCACTTAGGCGTTGCAAGCCCCGGCGAAGATGCTCAAAGACGGTATCCTCCGATAAACCTGAGGTTTTTTGATACAACTTGCCTTCCGGAGTCATCGATAATGATTGCGCATTGGCCGAGACCAATTGCACGAGTTTGGCCGGCGTCACCGGCGTGGTGTCGTCGAACTCGAACGCGAGGTGATCGCCGCTGGCCTCGATCTTCCGGATCCGCAATTTTTCCGCCCAGCGTCGCAGCGAAACAATCTCCAGCAAGTTTTCCACCGCGCGGGGCAAGCGACCAAAACGATCGACCAATTCCTCGCGCAGTTGTTCGATTTCGGCGTTGTCGGCGGCGTCGGCGATGCGCTTGTACATCGCCAGCCGCAAGTGCACGTCGGAAACATAATCCTCGGGGAGATACGACGGCACCTTGATCGACACCTCGCATTCGATGCGTTCCTCGACCAACTCGCCGCGCAGGCGCGCCGTCTCCTCTTCCAGCAGCTTCGTGTACATATCGAAGCCGACCGCGCTGATGTGCCCCGATTGCTCGGCGCCCAGCAAATCACCGGCGCCGCGAATTTCCAGGTCGCGCGCGGCGATTTTGTATCCGCTGCCCAGCTCGGTAAAGGTGCGCAACACCGCCAGTCGCTTGTGCGCTTCAGGCGTCATCGCGCCGGTCGGCGGTACCAACAGATAACAATAGGCGCGGCGCTTGGATCGCCCGACACGGCCGCGCAGTTGATAAAGCTGCGAGAGGCCCAGTGCGTCGGCGCGGTCGATTACAATCGTGTTGGCCTGCGGGAAATCCAGGCCGCTTTCCACGATCGTCGTGCACACCAGGATGTCGAAATTTCCCTCGGAGAAGTCGATCATCAGTTTTTCGAGCCGCTTTTCGTCCATCTGACCGTGGCCAACGCCGATCCGTGCGCGCGGCACCAACTGCTTCACCCGCGCGGCCACCGAGTCCAGGCTCTTGACGCGATTGTGGATGAAAAACGCCTGCCCGCCGCGGGCGAGCTCGCGTTCCAAGGCTTCGCGCACGGTGTCGTCGTCCCAACGGGTGACGAAGGTGCGAATCGACAGGCGATCCTCGGGCGCGGTGTTGATGACCGAGAGGTCGCGGATCCCCGTCAAGCTCATGTGCAATGTGCGGGGGATGGGCGTGGCCGTGAGCGTGAATACGTCCACGGTTTTGGCCACTTTTTTGATTTTCTCCTTTTGGGCGACGCCGAAATGCTGCTCCTCGTCCACCACCAGCAGCCCCAGGTCTTTGTACTGCACGCGCTTGCCCAGCAGCATGTGCGTACCGACGACCACGTCGACGCCGCCTGCCTGGAGCGCCTCGATGGCTACCCGCTGTTTCGCCGCGTCGACAAAACGGCTGAGCATTGCGACCTTCACGCCGAACGGCGCCATCCTGGCGCGGAAATTCATGAAGTGTTGGAAGGCGAGTGTTGTGGTGGGCACAAGCACAGCGACCTGTTTGCCTGCCAGCACGGCCAAAAACGCGGCGCGCATGGCGATTTCGGTCTTGCCGAAACCCACGTCACCGCAAACCAGGCGGTCCGCGGGTCGTTCGTCGAGCATATCGGCCAGCACGTCGGTGATGGCGCGGGCCTGATCGGGCGTTTCGTCGTAGGGAAAGGTCGCTTCGAATTCGCGGTACATCTCATCGGGCGGCGGAAACGAGAAGCCGCGCCGCGAAACACGCTCGGCATACAACGCCAACAAATCCTTGGCCAGCAGCCGCGCCGCATGTCGCGCTTTCCGTTTCGTTTGAAGCCATTGCGTGCCGCCGAGGCGGTCGATCTTCGGCACGGTCCCGGTGCCCACGTAGCGCTGCACGGAACTCAAACGATCCACCGGCAGGTACAACCTGTCGCCGCCGGCGTATTCCACGTGCAGAAACTCGCCCGGCAAACCGGCGAATTCCAGCGGCTGGAGCCCGCGATAAATGCCCACGCCGTGCAGGGTGTGCACGACAAAGTCGCCGTCACGAAGATCGGCGAAGGAACTGAGCATCTCCACGCGGCGCTTGGCGTAGGTCTCGGCCCGCCGCCGCTCGCCGAAAATGTCCTCCTCGGTCAGCACCGTCAATTCCAGGCCGGCAATGGCGAAGCCCGCCGAAAGATCGCCGACCAGTACCGGCACTTTCACCAGCCCCTGGCCGCCGGAAAGCGCCGCGGCAAAGGATTGCTCCGGGCGCATCGCCACCGGCGGGGGGTATTCGGCCAGCAAGCGTTCCAGGCGGTCGGCGCCGCCGATCGTGCGGCTTACCAGAACCACCCGCGCCTCACCGGCTCGGCCGACTCCGATGATGTCGACCAGCGGCGCGAGCATTTGCGGCTCGTTGGCCCGGGCGAGAATCGTCTCGCGCAGGCTCTCAAAGGTGCGCACATCGAAATGAACCGTCTCGCCACCTTCCACATAGGCGTCGCGACCCACTGCCAAGCGGTGCAGGCCCGCAATCGACGCGTTGAGTTCATCGCGGTCGAGGTACAGGTCCTGGATTTCAACCGACAACTTGCCCGCTTCGCGCGCCCGTGTGTGGCGCGCCACGACGCGGTCGTAAAATTTATCGATACGGGCTTCCACCGCCGCGGGTTCGACGGTGACGACCAATCCACGCCCGCCGAAATGTGTGAAAAGTGAATCCAAACGCTCGTGCAAAAGGGGCGTGAAAAACTCGATACCGGGAAAGGCGATTCGGTGGGTCACTTCGTCAACCAACCGGTCGCGGCGCGGCTTCGGGATATCCTGCGCGTCGGCCAAGGCCTTGACGCGCAGCGCGAAACGGTCGGCGGTTTCCTCGCCCAGGTGGACATCGCTGCAGGCGTGCAGCACGACGTTTTTCAGATGCGCCCGGCTTTTTTGGGTCGTGGGGTCAAAGAGGCGGACCGATTCCACTTCGTCGCCGAACATCTCGATGCGAATCGGCATTTCGTAGGCGGGCGCGAAAATATCGATGATGTCGCCGCGCACCGCGACCTCGCCGACTTCCTCCACCAGCGGCACGATGCGATAGCCCATCGCCAGCAGATCGCCGACAAGTACGTCGCGCTCATACAAATCCGGCACGTTCACGCGCTGGCGTCCGCCCAAGAACACGTCTCGCGCAATAATACGATTCATCACCGCTTCGACCGGCGCCACGATGATCGGCCGGCGTCCGGCGGCCAGCGCTTCGAGCGAACGGGCGCGGCGGCTGAGAATCGAGCCGTGCGGGCTGATCGACTCGAAGGGCGCCACGTCGTAGGCGGGATACTCCATCAATCGCTTGGTTTCGGAGCCGTCGTCGGCGCGCAGGAAAAAGGCGAGATCTTCGCGTACTTGGTGGGCGAATTTCGAATCGGCGGCCAGAACCAGGGTGGGCCCGTCGAACTCCCGTAGCAGAGCGGCCAGCACGAGGGCACAACTTCCCCGGGCGAGACCGGCTGCCGCCAAACGCGGCGTGCCGCTCCGAAAGGCGTCGATCAGTGCGTCGAGCGGCGGGTATCGTCGCGACCCGGCCAGCTCTTTCATGCCTGCCTCCCTAGCTGCAAGGGCGGGGAGTGTAACAATCGCGGGCGGGAATTTGAAGCCCGGTTAGACGTAGTAAAGCACGACGACGACTGTGGCAAACCACAGCGCGATGTTGATGAGGATTGGCGGGTCGGTCAACAAGGTTTTCGTGGGGCTGCCGCCGCTGTCCTTTTGGTGCACTAAGTAGAGGTAGCGAAAGATGCCGTAGAGGACGAAGGGAATCGTCAGCGGCAGATAGCGGGCGTTCTCGCCGAATTGCGTGATGGTTTCCTGGTTCGTGGTGTACAAGCTGTACGCGAGCACGGTCGAGGCGGTCACCACGGCGATCATCTGGTCGAGGAATGTGATGTTGTATTCCTGCAGGATGCGGCGGTGACTGGTGGCATCTTCGGCCAGCAGGGTGAGTTCGTGCCGGCGTTTGCCGAAGCCCAGGAAAAGGGCCAGTAAAGTCGTACACACGACGACCCAGAAGCTGGTTGGCGCGTTGATCAGCGTCGCGCCGGAGATGACGCGCAGGTCAAAGCCGATGGCGATGCACATGACGTCGAGGATCACCACGTGTTTCAGGCGCTTGGAATAGGCGATCTGCAGGGCCAGATAGAGAAGACAGACCAGCGCGAAATCAAAGCCGACCTTGGTGGAAATCACGTTTAGACCGAGTGCGAGGCCGAAGGCGAGTCCTAAGATCCAAAACACGGCTCGCTGCGCCACATCCGCCGGCAGCGTCCCGGATGGGATCGGCCGCTTGCACTTGACCGGATGCTTGCGGTCGCGCTCGACATCGGCCAGGTCGTTGATCAGATAGACCGCGCCGGATACCAGGCAGAACGCTACGAATCCGCCGCAGGTGACCAGCAAGCTCGTGCGGTCGAACACGTTGCCGGAAAACACGAGCGCTGGAAACACCATAAAATTCTTGACCCACTGGCGCGGGCGCATCGATAGCAAAATGGGGTGGAGATATTGCAAGTCTGGTTACTCCGAGAAGCGCTCGATCAAATCGTTCAAGCCCCCGCCGCCTTCATCGTCGTCGCCGCCTTTCTTCTTTTTCTTTTTTTCTTCGCCTTCGCGGTATTCGTCGTAGGAGGCTTCGTCGGAACCGGAAACGCCCTGCAGGCGCAACCGCAAATCGCCGGGGTTCGAGGCGTTTTCCAGCGCCGCTTGCACGGAAATGAGTTTGGTCGTAACCAACTGCAACAGGCTCATATCGAACGACTGCATGCCGTAGGTCGTGTAGCTTTGCATCATGACGTCCGGAATGTCGCCGGTCTTTTTCGGCTCCTTGATGCACTCCCGGACGCGCGCGTTGGCTACGAGCACTTCCACGGCGGGCACGCGGCCGCTGTCGTCGGCGCGCGGGATCAGGCGTTGGCACATGATGGCTTTGAGTGTTGTGGAAAGCTGAAACCGAACCTGGTTTTGCTGCTCGGCCGGGAAGACCGCCAGGACGCGGGCGATGGTTTCCATCACGTCGGTTGTGTGCAGCGTCGAGAAAACCAAGTGGCCCGTTTCGGCGGCCAGCAGTGCCGTGGCGATGGTCTCGTAATCGCGCATTTCGCCCACGAGGATGACGTCGGGGTCTTGCCGCAGGGCAGAGCGCAAAGCGTTGAGGAAGCTGTTGGTATCGAAGCCGACTTCGCGTTGACTGACGATGCTCTTCTTATCGCGAATTAGAAACTCGATCGGATCTTCCACCGTGATGATGTGCTCGGTGCGGCTGGCGTTGATGTGGTCGATCATCGCGGCCAGCGAGGTCGATTTTCCCGAGCCGGTGGCGCCGGTCACGAGCACCAAGCCGCGTCGTTCCTCGCAAATCTTGTCGATAACCGTCGGCAGGTTGAGGTCTTTGAAATCGCGAATGTGGTAGGGAATCGTGCGCATCGCGATGGCGATCGAGCCGCGTTGCCGAAACACGTTGACGCGAAACCGGCCGATATTCGGCACACTGTAGGCCAAGTCGATTTCGTTACGATCTTTAAACACCGCGACTTGGCGTTCATCGAGCATCATTTCGGCCACGCGGGCCACTTCGTCGGCGGACAGCCGCGGGTGCTTGTTCAGGTCGTGCAGCTTGCCGTTGATACGAAACACGGGCACGTGGCCGGGCTTGAGGTGGATATCCGAGGCGTTGTTGGTTACCGCGGCGGAAAGCAGGCGGTTGATATCCAAGTGTCCGGCGACGGCCATGAGAGCTTACTCCTCCGCGTCTTCGGCTGGTTCCTCGCGGCCCAGGACCTCCAGGCCCCCGGCCGTGGCCATGATTTTCTCGTGCACTTCAGCGGCGACATCGGGATTGGCCTCGAAAAACGCCTTGGCATTTTCCCTGCCGTGACCGATGCGCGTCTCGCCGTAACTATACCACGCCCCGGACTTTTCCAGCACGTCGGCGTTTGTGCCCAGGTCGACCAATTCGCCGGAATAACTGATGCCTTTGCCGAACACGATGTCGAATTCGGCTTGGCGGAACGGCGGCGCGACCTTGTTTTTCACGACTTTTACCCGCGCGCGATTGCCCAGGACGTCTTGCCCGACCTTGATCGAACTGATGCGGCGGATATCCAAGCGCACCGAACTGTAGAACTTCAACGCGTTGCCGCCCGGCGTCGTTTCCGGATTGCCGAACATCACGCCGATCTTAATGCGGATCTGGTTGATGAAAATCAACAGCGTCGAGCTTTTGCTCAAGATCGCCGTCAACTTGCGCAAGGCCTGGCTCATTAAACGCGCCTGCAAGCCGACGTGCGTGTCGCCCATTTCGCCTTCGATTTCGGCCCGCGGCGTCAGTGCCGCCACGGAGTCGATCACGATCACATCCACCGCACTGGAACGCACCAACACCTCGGTGATCTCCAGCGCCTGCTCACCCGTGTCGGGCTGCGACAAAAGCAAATCCTCGACGTCCACTCCGAGCTTGCGCGCGTAAAGCGGGTCCAGCGCGTGCTCGGCGTCGATAAAGGCCGCGACGCCGCCGAGCTTTTGCACTTGCGCCACAACATGCAACGCCAGCGTCGTTTTGCCTGACGACTCCGGACCGTAAATCTCGCACACGCGCCCGCGCGGCAGACCGCCGACACCCAGCGCGATGTCCAGCCCCAGCGAGCCCGTCGACACGGATTCGACGTTGACGAGCGGCCCGCCGTCGCCCAAGCGCATGATCGCGCCCTTGCCGAACTGTTTCTCGATCTGGCTGATGGCTTGCTGGATCATCTTCCGACGCTTTTCCGCTTTCTTTGTGAGTTCGCTATCGTCTACTTTTTTGTCGGTCATCAAACACTCCTTTGGCCCTACCTTGCGGGGAATGACGGATCATATCAAGCTGCGTATCGCCGGGCAACGTCCAGGACCGTAGTTTCGCTATTAATTGCCTCATGCCCGCACCGTAAGGTACGCCGATGACAGATCAGGTCACGACCGATCCTCTCTACCACGACCCCGAGGCCTACGATATCGCCTACGGCTGGAACTCCCTGCCCGAAACGCGGGCGTTGGTCGGCGCGGCGGAACACTTGCTTCGCCGGCCGGTGCGCCGTGCGCTGGAAGTGGGGTGCGGCAGCGGGCGGGTACTGCGCGACCTGGTCGATCTGGGCGTGGATGCCGTCGGTCTCGATCACAACCCGCGACTGCTCGACTACGCCCAACGCCGGCTGGATGAAACCGAGCGCGACGCACTGCTCATACGGGGCGACATGCGCGCGTTTCGCTTGGCCAAGCCGGTCGACCTCGTGCTCGCGCCAATCAACGGGATCGGCTATTTGACTGATCCCGGCGACACGGACCGCCACCTGGACGCCGTGGCGCGCAACTTGCGGCCCGGCGGCGTGTATATCGTCGAAATATGTTTCGGACCGGTCGAGCCCGAACTCATCGGTCGCCGCAAACCCTGGACCTTCACGCGCGGGCGCACGCAGGTCACGGCGGATTTCATCTTGCGCGAGGTCGACCAAGAGCGCGGCTGGGGCATGTTTGAAGCTTCGCTACGCGTGCGACGGGGCGGTGAGAGTACCGAAATCGTCGTCCGCCATACGCTGCGGATATGGGACCAACCGCAGTTTTACGCAGCCATCGAACGTAGCCCCTTGCGGCTTGCCGAACTACGCCGTCGCGACGAAACGCTTACACCAATCGACGCCGCCGCGCCGCTCACCTTCGCCGACGATAACGTTTTCGTCGTGCTGCAACGCCCGCGTTACTTCTTCACACCGTAAGGCGGCGGAAGAACCGGCGGCTTGGTGGGCTTGTCTTGCGTGCGCTGCAATTCGATTTCCCGCACCAGCAGGCTGGGCGAAACCGTGCTGACCGGCACGTACCCCGACTCGGCCCCGCAGTAGCCGTTGAACACGTCGATATCATCCCCGGCGGCGATGACCTTGCTCACCGACAACAGGGGCGTGCCGACCACTTCGACGCCGCGCACGAGTTGTTCTTTGCCGGTTCGGGCGTCGACGCGGTACAGCATCACCGGGCGATTGGCGAAGGCTTGAAAGTTGAACTGGTCGGTCGCCGTCTCGCCACCCATCCCCGAACGCAGCCACAGGCCGTAAGGCTTGTTCGCCTTTCGCGCCAATTTGAGAAGCTCACGCTTGAGTTTGTCGGTGGACATCGTTTTCCGCGACCGCACGAGCAAATTACTCATCCGGCTGATCGGCCGATAGAGTATGGAGGCGCGGCCGTGGCCGTTGCTGACGTCGAAGCCCTCGATCGGCGTGCGCGAGCGTAGAAAGTCGCGCAGCACGCCCGCTTCGACCAACGTAACCCGCTGCGCCGGTCTGCCTTGGTCGTCAAAGGCGTAATGGCCGTTAAGATCGCGGCCGGCGGCGCGCCGCAGCGTGGGGTCATCGACCAGGTCCAGAAAGGTCGGTAGGATCTCTTGCCCGATCTTGCCCTTGAAGGTTTTTCCCTCGTCGATACCCCGCGTGCGATCGCCTTCCAAGCGGTGGCCGATGGCTTCATGGAAAAAAACGCCCGCCACCGTCGGGTCCAAAATCGCCGGGCCGGCGTAGGGTTCGAGCACGGGCGCGAGGCGCAGGTCGAGCAGATCGCGAGCCATTTGCCGCACGCCGTCCAGGACTTCCTCGGGTTTGGGCATGCCGGCGGCCGAACGCGCGTAACGCGCATAGGAATGCTGCAGGGTCATGCCGTCCTTGGCCAAGGCGGCGGCGCCGGCGATGAACGCGAAGTGGTATACCCGCGTCACCACGACGCTGCCTTCGGTGTCGATCAGGTAGCGGGTGATCCACTGCGCCTGCAGCCGCGCTTCGGTGTCCAGTAGTTCCGGATATTCCAATAGGATCAAACTGGCGCGGCGCACGGTATCGCGCCAGAGGTCTTTGTCGATGCCGATCTCCAGTGGCGCGTCGACATGCCGGGCGGGTTGTTCGTGCGAGAAGTCGTCGAGTCGCTTATCCGGGTCTTCGCGGTAGACCAGCCGCGCCTTTTTCGCCAGGTACATGGCCAGCGCGTTCTTGAATCGCAGGTCGGTCAGGCGCCAAAACTGACCGCGAATCGCGTCGGTTTCGTCTTCGATGGGCAGGTCGACGTAGTTCATGTAATTGAAGGTGTCCAGGTCGGGATCGAAGCTGTCGAATTCCGAGCGCGTCGAGGTGTTGTCGAAAGCGTAATCGCCCACCCTCACTTCCACGGCGATTTGCCGCGTGCGACCGCCGCCGTCGTCGAAAAGCGCCCCGCACGTTCCCGTCACGTAAAAGCCGCGGGTTTCTTGGAGGCGATAGGCCAAATAATAGGGCGCCACGTAGTCCGGTAGCTGCAGCGATTCCTGCGACCGTGCCAGTTCGGCTTGCATGGCCGCCAGGATCGGATCATCCGCCGCCATCGTGGCCGCGATGGCCAACGAACTCAGCAACACTATCGAAAACAAAAAGAGCAGGCTTTTGCGCATACGAACCTCCGTTGGTCTAGAGGATAGTATAACCACCGCGTACGGGGCCACCGGCCGGTTTCTCGGCTGGCACGCGATGGTTATTGTGGTAAAGTCGCGCGATGAAAAAGAGGGAGAGCGACCGTGACAGCACCAGAAGAATACTCCGAGGAAATGCGCCGGGCGGTCTACCGAAAAATGGACGAATTGTGGACGGAAACCGAGCCCGGATCGTTCACCGTGGCCTATTCCGGCGGTTTGGACAGCACAATCGTGGCCTGGATCATGGGCAAGCGTTACGCGGGCGAAATTCATCTGTGGACGCTCCACCACAACTACGGCAGCCTTTTCGTGCGGTGGTCGAAAAAGCACGCGCAGGACATGCAGCGCATCTTTGGCGCCAAGCGCGTCTTCCACACGATCAACAACGTCAGCAAAGACTTTCAGCGGCTGACGCTCGACCATTTCTGGGCGGATTTGCGCGAATACGGACACTTCATTTGGTGCCTCGGCTGCCAAACCAGCATGATGGCCGAGATCATTGCTTACAACCTGATTCGCGGCATTCCGCGTACGTTTATGTGCAGCAGTGTCGGCGGTGAATACGCGGTAATGAGTATGCCCGCCACGCGAAAAGCCAAAGCCCGTATCTATCGCAAATACGGCATCGATTACCGTTTCCCCTTGCTGGAGATAAGCATCACCAAGCCCGAAGAGCGATTGCTCATGCAAGACGCCGGCATGTGGGTGGGGTACCAGTTCCGACGCGGCGTGCACGGCGTGCAACCGATTTGCATTCCCGGCCTGCAGCACCTCGGCGACGTGGTGCTCGACATGCACACGGCGTATCCGCCGGAAAGGGTCGAAGCGTACATCGAAAGCCGGGAACCGCTCATCCACGAAATCGTCACCGAACGATTGCGAGCCGCGGGCGTCGACCTCGACGAAGCCGTGGCGCGCAACGAGGAACAACTCAAAAACAAGATATGGTAAGGCGATTTACCCTCGCATGGTTGGCCCTGGCCCTGTTGACGGGGACCGCCTGGGCCGAACCGACAACCCGCACGTGGGCTTGGGGCGCGGCGCCGGGCGTGCCCGAGCGCGTGCTGGCGCCTCTAACCCGCTGCGCCCCCGCGGCCGTCGAGGCCAACGGGCGTTTCGCCATCGCCGTTTCGCCCACCCGCACCGGCGGTCCGGTCTTCACCGCCTTCATGAAAGAGCAGCAAACCGAGCGCGGCGTGTTGCTCGACTACCAATACGACGGCAAGCGCGAAACGCTGCACGTCTCCCTGGTGGACCAGCAAGGCAAAACGCTGCGCGAACAGACCGAGATCCTCGGGCGGGGCGAACATAGTCCCTGCGACGCGGCGGCGCGAGCGGCGTGGTATTTGGATCGCAAACCACTCAATCCGGCCAGCGTGAAACTGCTGGGCGGCGCGCGCGAATACTGGCGCGACGGGCGCTACGAAGAAGCCAACGAAAACTATCGGCGCATCGTCGCCATCGACATTCATGCCTACGCCGAAAGCCGCGAGGCGGGCGACATGTGGCGGCAGGCGGGCCGCGATGACGTGGCGCTCGTGTGGTACCAAGATGCCATCCGGCGCAACCGGCATGACTTTGAAGCATACTTACGCCTCGCCCGTTTGTACGGCGACGCCCGGCAGGAAGAGGATCAGCGGCAGGCTTATGAACAAGCCCTGGCCATCGGGCCGCGTCCGCCCGCGTTGCTTGCGGAAGTGGCGCGCTTTTATGCCGCAACCGGCCGCTTGGTGGAAGCGCAGGCCCTATGGACCGAAGCGGCGCAACGGGCCCCCTGGGACGGCGAAATCATCGTCGAAGTGTGGCAGATCGCCGAACGCAACGGAGATTACGCCGCCGCCGCGTGGGCGCTCGAACGCATCCTGGAAATGGGCGGTGACGACAGCCACCGGCGTCTGCTGGCTCACTACCTGCTGCGCAACGGCAACTATCCGCGGGCCGAAACCGAGTTGAAGGGATTGCGCGATCGCTACCCCGCCGACGCGCAACTGCGTCAGGACTACGTAACCTTGCTCGTGGAAACCGGCCGTTATGACGAAGCGCTGCCGATCCTGCACGCTCAGTTAGAGCAACGCGGGGATACGCTCTGGGCGCTGGAAACCGCCGGGCGAATCTATTACCGGAAGCGGCAATTTCAGACGGCCATTCCTTTGCTGGAACGCGCCGCGAACCTCGCGCCCGCCGACGAGAGTGTCGAGCAGTTGCTAACCAAGGCGATCGAGTTTTCGGGCGATAAAAGCCTCGCGTTCGCCCACCTCGAAAAAAGTCTTTTCGACTCCGCCGCGCTTTCCACCGCGCGCCTGCAGCGCTACGCATCGCTGGCCGTCGAATTGGCCGAAACCGAACGAGCGCTGCGAACGCTCCGACGACTTGCCGCCGCGAAGCGAAGCAGGACGGACCGCCGTTTGGTGAACATCATCCGCGCCGGGTTGCTTGAGCGACTCGGACGGCGCGAAGAAGCGCTCGCCGTCTACGAGCAACTGCTGACCCGTCGACACCGCGAGCCGCGGTTGCTTTTCGAACTGGGTCGCCTGCGCTTCGCCGCCGGGCGCACGGACGCAGCGCTGGTGGCCATGCGCGAGCTTTCGTATTCCACTCAGGACGGCAAGTTGTTGCTGACCGCCGCCGCGCTGTGCAAACACCACGAGCAAGGCGAAGCGGCCCTCGATCTTTATCGCGCGGCGCGCCTGGCCAATCCGGACGATCCGCTTGACGGGTTGTTGTATCTGGAAAATCTGTTGCTGCGTGGAGTCGACGACGACAACGACCGCCTCGTGTACGAATTGCACCAGAGTGTGCAGCAAGAAGACCAGCGCGAGTTGCTGCTATGGCTGCAGCTCTATCACTATCGGCGCACCGGGCGTGAGAAGGAGTACCGCGAATTGCTGCCGTTCGTGTTGCGCTTCGTCGCCTCGCGCGAGACCACCCGCGTCGAGCTCAGCGAATGGCCCGCCGCCGTGCGCGAGCATTTTGACGGCGAGGCGGCCATAGAACTGCTGGCTTTGATCGAAGTGTTTTCCCGCCGTCAGGATCCCAAGACTTTCGCCAAGCAGCGCAATCTCAAAGTGCCTGGGTGGTAACAAGAAACGACGCTCGGGCCTGCTTTCCCGCCGGTTGGTTCACTCATGCTCGACGGCGATCACGCGGCGCGCACGCCTCTACCAATCCGATTGCACGACCATCGCCGCGGGCTGCAGCGCTTTCTTTATTTTCATGACCGTGTCGCGACCCCAAAAGCTGGCGCCCGCCGCGTAGCCGCCTTCATCGTACACCGCCGGCGTGGCGAAGTAGCCCATGTACCCATTGACCGGCCCGGCGGTGAGGCAGTGGAAGCCATCGTTGCAGAGCGTCTCCAGCGAACGCGCGGCCAGCGTCGTCGGCTCGCCCGGAGCGCCCAGAATGACGAAGTGCCCGAGTCGCACCGCTTGAAACGGCTGGTCCGGCCGTAGATAGACAACGCGCGAGAAGCCGCGATGCATCGGCATGCCGCCCAGCGGTTGCAGTTCCACTTGATCGAACACCGCACGATTCGTGAAACCGGCGACAACAGCGTCACGCAGGGGCTTGGTCTGCGGCAGTCGCGCGATCACCGCCGCGGCCATCTGGGAGCCGTATTTTTCGGTGTCTTTGATTTCCTGTTCCGGCGTGCTCCAATCCGGCGTCGGGGCGGCATCACCCAGCGCGCCGTTGACGAACATCGAGACCGTATTCTCGCCTAATTGCTTTTCGATTTCCCGGTTCATGACCCCGGGCCAATCAGCGGAAATTTGTAGGTTGTCCGGAGACAGCACTGTCGGGTGCGACGCAAAGTGAACCAGCGCGCCCAGCGGTTTTCCCTCCGGCGTCGTGATGTGAAAGACAGTCAGCCGCCGGTCGGTTTGGTATTTTTCCGGGTTCGGCTTCACGCCCTCGACGGTGCCGACGGCCACATCGAAGGCCGGGTCGCGCCGGCTGCGGTTCATGTCCGCCAACTCCGACACGTCGTACTGAATTTGCGCGGGTTGCTGCTTGCGTTTGGCTTCCAGCACCGCCGTGACGATGCCGTCCACGACCTGATTGAGAATTGCTTCGTCGAAGGGGCCCATCAGCGCGGCGGTGATCCACCGGCGGTCGTATGCCGAGGGCGCGGCGTGGGTGTGGGTGGCGGTGATCATCAGATTGTGTTCGCCGAAGCCGTGCGGCTCGAGGCGGGCCACGGCCATGTCCCGCACTTCGCTGTTGACGAAGCACAAGTCCATCGCGAGGATCGCCAATTCGCGTTTGCCGGGGTCGGTGATCACCATGGCGCGGGCGTAGATCGGGTCGAGGACGCCGGTGGCCGGTTGTTTGCCGCGCCCGGCGTACCCGTTGAGCGTTATCGACATTGCCTGCGGGTCGGGCGTCAGGTCGACTTTCGCCATCCCCACTTGGAATAGGGCGGCTTGACCGGCCGGTGTCGGGGCCCCGGAACCGAGCATCACCATCGCCATGACGAGCAGCGCAACGAAACACGTGCGTTTCATGAGTCCTCTTCCTTGTTGTTTCACGGGCCTCAATATAAGAATCCCGCCGGGCGATGTCGCGCCGACGGGATCCGTGATGGCATACCGAAAACGATTTTACAGATCAAATTCGTCGATGATCTTTGCCACGATCTTCAACTCGTCGATCAGTTGCTGTAACAGGATGCGGAAGTCGTAGCGGCCGGGCTCCCAGAACAGCGGCGAGACGTCGAAGGTGCCGTCTTCCGTCCAGGCGATCAGCAGGTCGACGATGAAATCGAACGAGCCGAGGTTGAAGCTTTCCAAAATGCCGGTCAGCAGCTCGATCTGTACCGGTTCGCGCTCCAGCAAATTCGCTTCCATCGCGCGGGCGAAATCGCGGATGGCCGCGCATTGCGCCTTGGTCAGCACGATATCGTCGAAGCCCGGCAGCGTCCACGTTTCGTTGTCGTCCCAATTGAAGTTATTGTTATCGTCGTCGTAATGCAGCGCCTTGCCCAGTTGCCGATCGTGATCGACGAACATGAAGTCGAACATGTCGGCGATGGAGCCGAAGCCGCGGCCGATCGCCAACCCGCCTTGCTTGACGTTCTCGTAAGCCCACGGCTCGTCGTACACTGTAAAGCCGTTGGGGTAGATCGGGTCGTACAGGAGAATCTCCATCGAGACGATCGCCGCGTCGACAAATTCCTCCGCGCCCTGCGGGTTGCCGTAGTTGAAGTTCAGGTCGAAGTTCGGAAAGTTCATCTCCAACTGGACCGATGTGGCCGTCAGCAACAACACGTGGAAGAAGTTCCCCAACGCGCGCGACAGATAAAGGAAGCCGTGGTCGTAGCGTCCCTCGAGATTGATCTCCAACGGCGGGTCGACCAGGCTCCAGTAGTAATCTTCCAGATCGTATTGGTAGTCGTTAGGCCGCTCCAGCAGAAACTTGCTGTACTCGTCGATTTGCGGCGGTACGAAGATGCCGATCTCACGGAAGAGAATCTGCACGCCGACGGTCGTGTGCTCGAAACAGGTGCGGTCCTGGCCGTTGCAGGATCCCAGGCTTTCCAGGTAGCACTTGCTGTGCCGCTCGACATAGGCGTGGGGGCAATGCGTGATGCATTCCTCGACGGTGAAGGTGACCGGCGGGACGATCTTGCCGCAGAAGTCCAGATTCTCGCATAAGGCTTTGCAGTTGGCCGGCTTGGTGGGCACGATCCACTCCAGGCCGTCACCGCGAATTTTATTGCACGTGCTGCCGTCGAGCATGGTGTCGAACATGAAGGGTTGCAGCGAGAAGGGGCAATCCTGCATACACGTTTCGGGTGTCGTCCATGCCTCTTCGAACAAGTTGCATTCGGCCAAGCGGTCGCAGGCGTCGCGGCAATCCTCGCGCGACGGCTCGAAAATATACACGCCGGCCAGCAGGTCGATCACGCCGTCGATATTGGCGAAGACCCGGTGATCCAGCGATAGGATGAGGCCGTACAAGCCCTCCAAGTTGTCCGGATCGCGCTCGACAACCTGATGAAAGAGATTGTAGGCCTTGGACCCGTCGTGATTCTCCAGCAGAGTCTTACCCTCGCGCAGCAACCATTCGATGGAGTGTTCATCCGCCGGCTCGCCCATGCAGGACGGAATCAGCGTAATCGCCAGCGCAAACGTGAAGGCAATGATTGTGGCCGTGGCTATTTTTTTCATGATGCCCTCCATTACTCTTTCAACCGGTATTTCTCGGGCGGTGCCAAGGGAATGAGGAAGCCCACGCCGATCTGGTAGATGTCACGGAACACCATCGCGTTGCGACCGTCGGTGACGTATTCAAACCGAATTTGCGCCAACGCCGGAATGTACAGAGGCGTTAGCGGCAACCCGGTGGACACGATGATCTTGCCGTCGTCGCCCGTTCCCACCAGGCCGATCTCGTCGATCACCTGCTTGAAACCCGGGCTGTTGGTTTCGTACTTACCCTCGAAACCCCAGCCATGGCGGTAGGAAATACCGAAAATGCCGAGGCCGATGCCCCCGCTGACGGCAATCCACGGCGGCGGCGTGTAGTAATAGTGACTATCGATATCAGACAAATTCGGGAAGAAGTCCAACTCGACGCCCTGGGATTTCATGTAGTCCCAAACGTCGCGGTTGGGTGCCAGAAACTCCGGGCTGCGCCGCTTGGATTGGAAAAACACCGCACCGTCCACCGTGAAGGTGAAGGTCACCACGTCGGCAGGCGCCGGGGGCCGGAAGTCGAATACCTTGCCCAGCCCGATGCCCCACGCCGCGTTGCCGGTGTCCAGATCCGGGCCCAGCGCGAAGATCAAGGCCTTGTCCGGCTCGGCCTGGTGAGCCGTCGGCGCGAACACGTGCAGCGTCGAGGCGGTCGAGAACCAATTCGTGCGGTACCAATTCCACGTCACGAACATGTCCAGGTCGCCCGCGTCGAAGGGATCGCTCTTATACACGTGCTTCGGCCGCGGTCGACCGAGTTTTTCCAGCAACTTGTAAAACTCATCCCGCGTCGCCACGCCCAGGCGCTCGGAGGATCCCGGCGTGAAAATGGGGTCCATCTTGATTTCGATATCGGCGAAAAAGATGCTCGCGCCGACCATAATGTTGTCGGTAACGCCGTAGGTTAGACCAGCCAAATACCCCTTCGTCGAGCCCTGCACGTTGAAGTCCAGCGAGAAGAAATCGCCGCCGACGTTGAAGGGGTCGTCGATATTGAAGATGGGGATGATGTCGGTCAACTTCCGGTGGTTGTCGAAACGTTGCGCCGCGCGCATCGTGCCGTAGCCGAATAGCGGGACGAGGAAGCCTTGCGGGACCGTCGTCGACGCGCCCCACAAGTCGAGTTCCTCCATGGCCATCCGCTCCATTTCCTTGATCCACCGGCCGTACTTGCCCGTGAATTTGAGCGGACGCCCCGTGAGGGGAACGTACTCGTCCTTCTGTTCAGCGTCTTGATCCGAGGTAGTGTCCGATTGATCCGGCGGGGGATCTTCGTCCGCCGCCGCGGAGACCGCAGCCAGTGCAAAGACACAAAGCACGGCGATCAATACGACTCGAAACAGCCTCGGGGAAGCTTGGCTTACAATCCAAGACGGGAGGAAAAACCTTGTAATCATTGATGCTCCGCAGCAATCCGGCATTCTGAATGGCCGTTCAATACAGTTCCGCCAGTAGAGCAAAATTGACATGACCGGTCAAGGCCTTAACCAACGAAAAACGATGCGATATTCAAGCGGTGCAAGCTTTTGTTATTTTGATAATAGCAGCCGGAAAAAAGGGCGCAAATACGACGCGTAAAACGTCTTCTCGGCTTGACCGCGAGGCGCGACCTGCTACGATGCGCGCCCATGTCCGACATCGCCGAACTCATACTACAAGATCTCAACCCGGCGCAGCGCGAAGCCGTGACGGCGCCCGACGGCCCGCTGTTGGTGTTTGCCGGCGCCGGCTCCGGGAAAACCCGCGTGCTCACCCGCCGTATCGCCTATTTGCTGGCGGTGCGCGACGTGCATCCCAGCGAAGTGCTTGCCGTCACTTTCACCAACAAAGCGGCCGGCGTAATGCGCGCCCGCGTTGAGCAACTCGTCGGCGGGCACGCATCGGGCATGTGGATCCACACCTTCCACGGCGCGTGCGCCCGCTTGTTGCGCAGCCACGCGGAACTCGTGGGGCGCAAGTCGAGTTTCTCCATTTTCGACGAAACCGACCAACGCTCGATTCTCAAAGACCTGCTGGAAAAAAACGATGTGGACGCCAAGCAGTGGCCGCCGCGCCAATTCGCCAATTGGTTCGACCGCGCGAAAAACGAAGCGCTGGACCCCGAGGATTACGCCTCCGAGGTGCCGCCGATTATCCGCGAGAAGTACCAGGCGATCGCCCGGCAGTATCGCGAGCGCGTGCGGGCCGCCAACGGTTTCGACTTCGGCGACCTGATCCTCGAAGCCATCCGCCTGCTGCGCGACAACCCCGAAGTGCGCGAGGGCTATCGAGGGCGTTTTCGCCACATTTTGGTCGACGAGTTCCAGGACACGAATCGCGCTCAGTTCGAACTTCTCGCCGCCTTGCTCGGGGAGCACCGCAACCTGACCGTGGTGGGCGACGACGACCAGTCGATCTATCGCTGGCGGGGCGCCCGCTTGGCGAACATTCTGGAGTTTGCCGATAGCTTTCCCGGCGCGCGCAAGATCGTGCTCGGCATCAACTACCGCAGCTCCCAACGCATCCTGCGGGCCGCCGACGCGGTGATTTCCCGCAACACGAATCGACAGCCCAAAGAGCTTTCCACGCCCAACGCGGAAGGCGCGCCGATCGTTCGCTACCAGGCCGACGACGAATACGACGAAGGCCGCTTTGTCGCGCGGGTCGCCGAGGACCTGCAAAACCGGCACGGACTTGCGGCGAACCAAATCGCCTGCTTCTACCGCATCAACGCCCAGAGCCGTATCTTGGAAGAGAAGCTGCTCGAACGCGGCATTCCCTACGTCGTGGTCGGCGGCACGCGGTTTTACGATCGCAAGGAAATTAAAGACGCGCTGGCGTATCTGCGCCTGATTGCCAACCCGGCCGACACCGTGGCCTTCGAGCGTTCCGTCAACACGCCGCCGCGGGGCATCGGGCAAAAAACGATCGAACGTGTCCGCGAGGTTGCCGCCGCCGAAGACCTCCATCCCGTGGCCGCCTGCCGGCGCGTGGGCGAAGGGGCGGGCGAGCGTGTCACCGGTGCGGCACGCAAGGCTTTGACCGGATTTGCGAACCTCATCCTGGACCAAAGCCGGGACCTGTTCGCCAACAAGCCCGCGCAAATCGCCGCGCGCGTATTGCAGGACAGCGGCTATCTCCGCGTGCTTGAAAACAGCACCAAGATCGAAGACAAGTCGCGCTTGGAGAACCTCGAGGAGCTGCTCAAGTCGATCGAAGAATTTGAGAAAGAGGCGGGCGATGAAGCCGACCTGCCGCTCTTTCTGGAAAAAGTCAGCCTACTTTCCGATCCGGACCTCTACGACGACCGCGCCGCCGCCGTCAGCTTAATGACCCTGCACGCCGCCAAGGGGCTCGAATTCCGCGCGGTGTTCATGGTGGGCATGGAAGACGGCCTGCTGCCCCACAAACGCAGTCAGGAAAGCACCGCCGAACTCGAAGAGGAACGGCGGCTGTGCTACGTCGGCTTCACCCGCGCCGAGCGCTTTTTGTACTTGACCGCCGCAGCGCGCCGCAGCGTCTTCGGCGGCATCCCGGTACCGACGGAAATCTCGCCCTATTGGCACGATGTCCCCGCCGAGTTGGCCGAGGACCAGGGCGGCCGTCCCTACGCGCCCAGCCGCATGCCGCGCGGCGATCGGTTTTCCCAGGCACCGGCCCCGACCTCGTTGCCGGGCGAACCCGTCTACGATTACTCCGACTCGCAGGATCCGGACGATCACGCCGGCGGCTTGCGACCGGGTACGCGCGTGCGGCATCCGCAATTCGGCCTCGGCACGGTGACGGCGATGCAGGGCGGGGGACGCATGATGCGCGCCACGGTGCGCTTCGACCGTCACGGCACCAAGACGTTGGTGCTGATGTACGCCCACCTACAGCCGGCTTAAAAAGAGGGATTCGCGCGTTAGATTCGCGGCTGGTCTACATGGGCGGGCGGGGCTGAAAAACCAAGCGGTCGATGCCCAGTTGCTCGAGATTTTCCGGTACGCCGTCGTTCTCCACGAAAATCGTATTACCCACCAGGTGCAGCGTCGCGGGCATGTTGTCATGCTCGAGTGTGAATTGGTGTTTTTGGCAGGCGAAGTCGGTTTGGAAAATCGCCCGCAGCGATTGCGTGCGGTTCTCGCAATGGTTGACCAAACACAGGCGCGTCGTCGACACGTACATCCACGGCGTATAGAGGCTGGCCGGCACCGCCGGTCGCCGTTCCATCCCCTGCAGGGGATTGTCCAACTCAAAGCGCTCGACGCGCATTTGGCCCGTCAGAAAATCGCGCAGGTGGGGTACATCGACATTGGAGCGCCGGTAGTGCGACAGCATGTCCGGCGGCGTCACGTCCAGAACGTTGAGGATCCGCGGGCCGCGCTTCTGCTTGGTCAGCAAACGGCCCAGCACGACCGTCAGTCGTTCATGCTCGGTCGCCACCCAATCAAGCACGCCCCAATCGTTGACGATCACCTCGTCGCCGTCGCGCAGTTCCGGCAGCAAGTCGGCCAGCGCGGCCAGGCCCTCGTCGGTCACGTAGGGGGTCATCAGCGAAAACGACCAGCCGTGTTGCGCTGCGGCTTCGCGAGCTTGGCGCAACAGTGCAGGGGACGGAATGCGAAACTGGCAAAACTCGGCCCCGAAGTACAGGCGATCGTAGTGCTCGGTTTCGGCGTTGATTTCGTTCAGTCGCGTGACGTACAGGGCTCGTTCCATCATTCCGCCTCGGGGTAGTAGCAAAGGCCTTCGCAGTCGCCGCCGTAATGCGCGCGATGCAATTCAAGAATTTCCTCGCGGGGCGGGTCGTCGTCGAATCGTTCGGTCAGATCCAACAGGGCGCGCAGGAAACGGACGTCCTTGCGTTTCTTGGACGTCGGGTGGTTGCGCCCGACGATCTTCAGCGCATCGACGCCCGCGCGCTTAAAGGCCGGGATCGCGCAGGCCGCGCAATGATCCATCGCCGAGAAGAAGTTGAAGCTTTTGCGCACGTTCTGCTCGGTGCGGTGGCGCAGCTCGTCGGTCATTTCGCGCGGCGACACGTTGGTGACCTTGTAGGGCAGAAAGCAGGCGCTAATCGATCCGAAAAGCGATAAGTCGCTGGCGGTCCGCGTCATCCATTCCGGCAGTTTGCGCATGGCCTCCAACAGGTAATGATCGGCGCCGGCGTTTTTGAACATGTCCCACAGCCGGCCGACCTGCACTTCGTTTTCGCCGTGATGGAAGGTGCAGAAGCCGTCGATGTTTTTGCAGCCGCTGTTGAGCACGAACACGTCGGTCGGCACCGGCGCCAAGTCGCGGGTTAGCGAGCAGAGTTCATCGACGGTGTTGTGGCGCGGCAGCGTGACGCGGGATGCGCCCAGCCGAATGAAAAGCTCCGCCGCGCGTCGGTTGAAAATCGTCGCCCCGGTCGAGACGTGCAGTTCCAGCTTCGTCCCGCCTTCGGCCAGATGCAGGAACATGCCCAGGTCCGCCACGATCAGCGCCTTGACGCCCGCATCCTCGGCGTGCGCGACGATCTCGTCGATCATCTCGTACTGGGCCTCGGTGTAGAGCGCGTTGAGCGCCATGAAGACCGGCACGCCGCGGTCGTCGGCCAAGCGGATGGCGCGACCGAAATCGTCGTAATCCAGAAAATTGGATGACTTCCATTCGCGGCGGTTCGGGCTGGCCATGTTCGAATAACGGTCACGCCAGCCCGGCGGCATCACCCCGGCGTAGAAGCAAGTCGCGCCGTCCTCGATCAGGGCCTCGACTTCTTCGATGCGATTCAAAGGCGACATGATGTTCAACTGCGGGCCCTCCTGTCCCTACAGGATAGGGCCGCGAGGGGCGCCATTCAAGCGTCGGCATTGCCGGGAACGAAACGCTGTCGCAGGGCCGTTCGTTGCAACTTGCCCAGCGCGTTGCGCGGCAGGGCTTCGACCAGGAAAACCTTGCGCGGCAGCTTGTAGGCCGTCAGGATCGGTGCCAGCAACCGCCGCACCTCAGTGACCGTCGGCGGTTGCCCCGCCGGGACGACGGCCAACGCGGGCACTTCCCCCAAACGCGGGTCCGGATAACCGAAGGCCGCCACCTCGGCCACGCCGGGCAGGTGTTTCGCCGCGCCCTCGATTTCCATCGGCGCCACCTTGAGGCCGCCGACGTTAATCATTTCCGCCTTGCGACCTTTCAGGTAAAGCCAGCCCGCTTCATCGAGCCAACCCAAATCGCCGGTGAACAACCGGCCGTCGCGCAGCGCCAGCGCGGTCTGCTCGGGGTTGTCCACGTACCCGTGCATGAGCTGTGCGCCGGCAATCGTCACTTCCCCGATCTTACCGTGGGGCAAAGGATGACCGTCATCGTCGACCACCCGGATGTCGCATACCGTCGGTCGCCCTACGGTAGTTTCCGGCTCGCGGTCCAGCGGTCCGAACGCCACCCAACTGCTCGCTTCGGACAGGCCGTAGTTATTGGCGATGGGGCATTGGATGCGGTCGAACCACACCGCGCGGGCTTCGGCCGAAAGCGGCGCGCTGGCGCAGAAACCGAAGCGCAGCGACGGCGGCGGCGGCGCGTCAAGGCGAAGGAAAAAGTCGGCCATCACACCCAAAATGCCGGGCACGCCGGAGAAGTGATTGACCTCGTAGCGCCGTATCAAATCCCAAAGTCGCGGCGCCAAAAAGGGGCCGAAAGCGGGCGCGACGACCGTCGTTCCCGCACAAAATTGCGGCAAAATGACGGTCATCATCAGCCCATGGAGGTGGAAATGCGGCAAAATCGACATCATTACGCAGCCGTCTTCGAGGGGAAATACGTCAAACGTCGCTGCTACGCAGGCAAACATGCCGGCGTGAGTGTGTTGCACGCCCTTGGGCCGACCGGTGGTTCCCGAGGTGAATACGATCACCGAAAAGTCCGCCGGGTCGGTGATAACCGCTTCCGGCGGACGGCCCTCGTCGCGAAACTCGAAAAAAGTTTGTTGCAAACCCAACTTCGCCACTGAGTCCGGATGACCCGCGGCTGCGACCGGTTCGGCCAGGGCCACCGCGCCGGCCAGATCGGCGGGCGCCAGGTCCGGATTGAGCAGGGCCACGTTCAACCGCGCCATCCACGCACCGTACATCGCGGCGAAAAACTCACGGCTACGGTCGGCGGGCAGGGCGAGGACCTGCCCAGGCTGCAATCCCGCTTCTTGGAAACGGGCGGCGTAGGAGCCCGCCCAGGCGGCCCATTCACCGTACGTCATGCAACCTTCACCCTCGACAAAGCGCACCGCGGCGCGATCCGGATGGTTCGCGGCGTTGGCTGCGAGTAGGTGAACAAAGGTCGATGCGTGCATAGACGACTCTTTTATGATTTACTGTATTCGCGTTTAGAATAACCCAAACGTCGTGTATCTTCACCTTAGTATTAGCCCATTGTTCCGCAAGGGAGGATGAAATGAAAACCGTACGTTGGACGGTCATTTTTCTACTTTTAGCAGTGTTTAGTTGCGCCTTGTTCGCCGTAGGCTGCGGCGACGACGACGATGACGACAACGGCGATGACGACGAGGATCAGGCCGAGCAAATCGTGGCCGAAATCACCGCCATCATGAACGAAATCATCGAAGGCGCGATGGCGCGCACCGTCGATGGTCTTGAAAACAAAGTGTTTCCGCACATGAGTGAGAACTACGATTACGCCGGTTTCGACAAGCAGGCGTATATGGATGACGAACTGGAAACGCTGGACGAAAGCGAAGATGTCAGCGTCACCGAGTACGAGGCCACCGTCGAGGTGGAACTCGGCGACGATATGGATACGGCCGTCGTGACGGTAGAGAACCTGATCGACATATTGGTTTTGGACACGAACAATATCGGCTTTGATCTCCACGGCGACGCCGAAAACCACGGCATCAGCCATTTCGTGCTGGAAAGCGACGGCCAGTGGCGCGTGATTGGCGGCGAAGCCGTGTTCAGCAGTTGGTACAGCCGCGGCGGCGACCCCGATTTGGCCGTCGGCGGCATGGATACCATCGCCGTGTCCCCACAAGAGGCCGGTCCGGGCGAGAGTGTGCGCTTCACCGGCACGCTGACCTTACCGGAGGTGACCGGCGACCAAACGCTGCGTCTGCAAGCTAATCTCAACTGGCAGGACGAGCGAGCCAACGCGCAAGTATGGTGGTGGTCGGAAGAGTGCGTGCTGGAAGAGGACTTGACCGAATTCGCAGGTCAGAGCTACGAACTGGACGTCGTGCTTCCCGCCGATGGCGAGCCGGACGGGTTGAGCATTCCGACCACGTTGCCCCTCGGAAAGGACGCCATCGAGGCGACGGTCACCCTGGCGGTCACGGATGAAACGGACGCGTACCGCTACGATGCGTATTCCGTTTCACTACCTTTCCAACCGTTGGACAATGGCGATCCGTGCCAGGAGGGGCCAACCGCGGGCCTCGACGGCTTATGGAAGGCGGAAGCCAGCACAGAGACCGAGGGTAAAGCAACCGTGTGGTTTTATCAGGCAATCGATTTTGCGTTGGTCGGCGACCAGGTGTACGGCACGTTGGTTTATTCCGTTTTTGATACCGTGACCGAAGCGTGGCTACCGATCGGCATTGAGATTACCGGCGTCTTGGACGGCGATTGGCTTCACGCCGGTTACGAGACGGAGGGCTTTAGCTACGAAATTGACGCCCGTTTCGACGGCATGCAACTGGTTGACGGGACGCTCACGATTACCGACGAAAGCAATACTGTTTTCTTCGATTTCACTGCTGAGAAAATGCATAACCGCTGCCAGGGCTTGCGCATCGAAAATCTCGACGGCGTGCAGCTTAGTGTGTCGGCCGGCGAAACGGTTCAAGTCTTCGATATTATCGACGTGGACGGCATCGAGATGAGCTTGGTTACCGACGGCTGGATGATGGACGGCTACGCCATGCGCAATATGATCATCGCCGTATCCGATATCGGTTGGATGACGCTGGCGTTCTACAACGACGCGGAAGGGTGGGTGCGCCTGTCAAATGGGGCCGACCCGGTAGAGGGCACGTTCGTCGTGCTGTAGGCGGCGCGGCGGCTACTCGCCTTTCCACTTCGGGTCGCGTTTTTCCATGCGGGCCATTACGCCCTCGCGGAAATCTTCCGTACCGAACAAGGTGGACTGAGCCAGACCCTCGATCTGTTGCGACGTGTGGATGTCCAGATCGTACGCGCGTTCAAGCACCAACTTGGACAGGCCCACCGCCAAGGGCGCGCCTTTCTCGAGTTCGGCGTGCCACTGCAGCGCCCGCGCGAGACCCTGGCCGGAATCGACCAGTTCGTTGACCAGCCCCCAAGCCAGCGCCGTGTCGGCGTCGATGTTCTTGCCGGTCATGATCAATTCTTTGGCGCGCGGCAAGCCGATGGTCCGCACCAGTCGCGTCGATCCGCCGACATCGGGAATCAACCCGACGCGCACTTCGCCGATGTGAATATCGGTTCCGACTTCCGCGATCCGAAAATCGCACGCCAACGCCATCTCCAGCGCCATGCCGAGACAATGGCCGTGCAGAACCGCCAGCACCGGCTTTTCCAGCCGCGCCAGCTTGTTGTGCAATTCCTGCAGGCGTTGCGCCAGGCGACGGAAATCGGCATGGCGGGCGTTCATTCCCGCCGCGGCCAGCGACATCAGGTCGATGCCGGCGCTGAACGAGGCTCCTTCGCCGGTAATAATGAGCGAACGGATTTCTTTGGTCGTGGCCGCGTGTTCGATGGCGGCATCCAACTCTTCGAGTAATTCCAAGCTGAGCGCGTTGCGCTTTTCCGGACGATTGAACGACAGAATGCGGGCCGAGCCTTCATCCCGCACCAGCAGCAAGCTATCCGACATTGGTTTCTCCTGAAAGGGAACTAATCGAGTACTTCCAAAGCCGATTTCGCGGCCTTTTTGATCTTCATTTTGCCGGTCATCGCCAACATTTTCAGTTGGGCGACAATGTTGCGCTTCTCGGTGTCTCCCATCGAATCGGCTTGCGCCGCCAACGCCTCGATGGCCGGGATGGCTACGGCGTTCTTTTTGGCGTCACTGAGCAACAGATGAATGTGCCAATCATCGGTGAGGCCGAATTCTTCAAGAAATGCGAGCGCCAGGTCGTCGAAGGCCGGTGACCCCTTGGCTTTGACCAATTTCTGCTCGGCCTTTTGTTGCTCGGCGCTCTTTTTTGGTTTGAACACTTCCTCGGCGGCGCGTTTTGCCATGCCGCGCGCCCAGGCCTGTTGCTTTTTCGTGCCGTGGAACTCGCTGGGTTCGTCGCGGTGATGACCGGGCTTTTCTCGTTTTTGATCGATTTCGCGCCATGAAGGACGGTCTTCGTCGTTCCAACTGCGTTCGTCGTCGGACATGTTCGACCTCCGTTTCGGGAACACTATCAGCATAACCGTTGCCGCCGGATTGGCAAGCGATCAGCGGGGAATCGTTTGGTTTTGCGCCGGCCTTGGTGTGGCCGCTGAGTCCACACCGTTTCGCTCCGGAATCAGGTCGCAGTCTCAACAGTCAAGATTAAATGAAACGCGCCGCCGTTGGAGCAAGTCGGGCCCAAAAAAAACCCCCAGGCTTTCGCCCAGGGGCTTTCTCTTACGATTCGCTTAATGAATTAGGCGAACAGGTCGGCTAGGCAGTCACCGATCGCATCGCAATCGCCAGTGCTTTCGTCGATGCAATTGAAAATATCGGAACCTTCGGCGTAGTCAGCAGCGCCTTCTTCACAAGCCGCGATGACACTGGCCAATTCGATTTCGACATCGTCTACATCGTAGAAGACGAATTCGCAGTCCACGTACAGTTCGGTGTACGCGGTGGCGCAAGCAGACGCGCCGCCGGTGTCGTCGTCGCCACCAGCCGTGTCGTCGTCGCCAGCCGTGTCGTCGTCGTCGTCGTCGTCGTCGCCGCAGGCAACTACGATGCCAAGGCTCAGCACCAAGCTAAACACGATGGCCAGCAAGAAGAGTTTATTGGTCATGATACATATCCTCCTTAACGTGTTCTCGGGAAACAATGAATTTGTGAACGAACAACCTCGCTGACTCCCACTCGGGGAGCCAATTGTTTCTGCAAATAGCACACAGCAAATCCAGCGGTCAAGTTAAAAATGAAAAACCTCGTAGTCGATGATATGCCTATTAACACTCGCCTTTTTTGGTCTCATCGGCGTAAGCTGTTGATAATAAGGCGTTTTCGGAGGGACAGGGTGGGTGGATGCGAAAAGTGTAAGGTTATCATGAAGTTAAGCGTTTTATCTTGAGAAATTTCATGAAATTTTTCGTACTTGTGAGGAAGCGGGTGATGGGCGGATTTATCAATCGTCTCAACAAGCGGAAGAGGCTCCCGCTTCGCCGAGACGAACGCTAGTTCAAATAACCTAAGGAACGAAGCCGTTCAAGCTCTTCAGCAGTTAACTCCCTGGAAATACCGAGCTTTTCTCCCAGTCCCCATTCGGATTCGATGCGTCCGAGTTGCTCGTTTAGTCGGTTGCGAAGCATCTCACGCATTTTCGGCCGGCTTTCTGCGAGGTTGTTCCGTTCGTTCGGATCGCTCGTCAGGTCATACGCCTCCTCCGCGTGGTCGACAACCAGGCCATGCCCGAAATCGAGATGCACCGGCGTAAGGAATTTGTGCTCGCCGGTCCGCAACGCGTAGCGCAAATTGCCGCTCATGGCTGTTTCGGCCAGCATCGGCACCGCGTCGACGCTGCCGGCGGCGGCGGCAAAAGTAAGATCGCGACCGCCCAGGCCGTAACGGGCGGGATCAATACCCGTCAGGCCCAACACCGTGGGGAAGATATCCAGCGTTTGCACCTGCCCTTTTACACGCACGCCGCTGGGCAGGAGATGGGGGAAGCGCATCAGCAGCGGCACCCGCAAGGCCTCGTCATAGAGGGTCAATCCGTGTCCGAACAATCCGTGCTCGAGGAATTCTTCGCCGTGGTCGGAAGTCACGACGATGATCGTGCGCATGTCCATGCCCCGTTCGACCAGATACAAAAAGAGGCGGCCGAGTTGGGTGTCGACATCGTGCACTTCGCCGTCGTACATCGCGCGGCAATATTGGTTGAAGTGCTCGGGACCGCGCACGACCTTGAGAGCAAAGCGGGCGTAATCCGTTGTGTCCAAAAGATCGCGCAACGCCGGATCCACTCGTTGCGGCCAAAGGCGTCTGGCGGTTCGATATTCCGGCTCGTAGGGCCAGTGGGCATCGTATAGGTGCAAAAACAAAAAGAATTTTTGCTGCTGCCGCTCGTCGATATAGGCAATGGCCTTATCCACGATGTCGGTGGCGGGCTGGTGATCTTCGTAGTCGAAATGCTCGAATCCCTGGCCGAAGCCGTAGACTTTATCCAGCAAGATGTAGCTGACGATCGCCCCGGTGTCGTAGCCGTGCTCACGCAGCACTTCGGCCAAGGTCAATGCTTTCGAACTGAGGCGGTCGGTGACCTTGAGCAAGCCCAGTGCGGTGGGTTGCACCCCGGCGAGCATGGCCCCGTGGCCGGGCAGGGTCCAACTTGTGTTGCTGACTGCCTCCTCAAACAACACGCCATTGGCCGCCAGCTTGTCCATCACCGGTGTGTTGTCGGGACCGCCGTAGCACCCCAATCCATCGGCGCGCACGGTATCGAGACTGACGAGAATCACGTTCGGCTGTGGCGCGCGATTGGTGGCTTTCGCCAGCAGATCGCCCATGTTGAGCGGTACGACCAGCGCCGCGACAATCGACATCGACGCCACAGCCCGCACAGGCCAGCGGGAGGCGGTGCTCTCGCTGCGTGGTTTCCGCCGCGCGAACCGTCGTCCCAATCCGGCCACGCTGCGGTCGAACCAAGTGGCGAATATCGCCGCGAGGAAAAACGACGGCCATAGCCAACCGGCTTTCTCCACGAGGTTTTGCGCCATCCACCGCAGGTCCAGCGAACTCAGGAAGCGATCCAGCAAAAAGCTTCCTAAGTCTTCATTCTGGCGGATGAACTCCGGCAACTTGTGCGTTTCCAAGTGGAAGGTCGAAACCGCGAGATCTGTCGCCAACCAGGCGATCAGCATGAATACGGGATAAAAAAGGTGAAAGCCGACCGCGGCGCGCAGCGAGGCCGCCAACGACCGCCCGCGAACGAGTTGCAGTCCGGAAAGAAGGATCATGAACACGGCCAGTGAAAACGCGCCGTACACAGCCAAATTCATCGTGTGAGTCGTCATGTGCAGCGCCGTACGCCACAAGCCGTGACCGAGGTCTCCGCTCTCCGTAACGCGCCAGATCGCGGCGATTACCCCCACCACAAAGCCCGCCACGAGCATGACGGGAATCACACCCAACAGGCGCTTGGCATTGTGCGTGAGGTTTCCGACTTCCAAGGAGTCTCCCCTGTGGTTCGCGACGCGTTAGTGTAGCGGCAAGGCGCCCCGGCGATCAATCGGCGAGCGGCAGAAGATCGCGCGCCGGACCAAACGAAAACTCGCGCAACAGGCGGTGGATTTTTCGTTCGAACCCGCGCAGTCCAAAGTAATGCTTGAAGCTTTCCATGGGACCGGCGGGGACGCGTTTTTGGTCTGGGACGATTTCCCACGGGTGAAAAAATAGGACAAAGGGCAGACCTTGACGCAAATGCCAGTCGCGGACGCCGGCGCGAATCAGGAACCACGGCGCCGCCCGAAACGGCCCACCGCCGGAGAAGGGCAACCGCTTTCCCAACACTTCCAGGCGCGCCAGGGGCAGTTCGACCAGGGACCCGGCGGGTCGTTGCAGGCGAATCGGGCGCCGGTCTACGCCTAGGAAGCCGATCGGCATCTTTTTGCGGCCGGGAAAGATACTCGAGTCGTAGGTGAAACCCTCTTCGATCAGCACATCGATTGCCCATTCCGTGGCCGCGTTGATCGTGAAGCTCGGCGCCCGGTAGCCATTCACGGCGACGCCCGCTTGATCTTCCAGCAACGCCTTGGCGCGGCGGATGTCATCCCGGAACTGCCGGGGCGACAGTGCGTGCAGGCACTCGTGGTTAAAACCGTGACAGGCCACTTCGTGACCGGCGGCGACCAGGCGCGGCACGAGGTCGGGATGATGCTGGGCCATCCAACCCAGGACGAAAAACGTGCCGGTGACTTTGTAGCGCGCGAGCGTGTCGATGATGCGCCGGACGGCATCGGGCGCGGTGGGCGACATGTTCGCCCATTGGTCGCGGGCGATCACGGCCTCGAAATTACTGACGTGGAAGTAATCCTCCACGTCGACGGTCAGGGCGTTGGGGATCGGTTTGCTCATCGGCTCAGTCGCACTCCATCGAGGTAACAGGTCACGCGGCGGTCGCTGTGTTTCAAGTAGAATAGTATACGGTCCATCGCCGAAAGGTCGAGACGCCGCCCGCCGTTTCCCCGCTCGATCCGTTCCAGGGGCACGCGCACGTGCTGCGGCTTGCCGGTCAGCGGCACGGTCAGCGTGAAGCGATCGGCGAAGCGCTCCGAATCGCCCTGATCGTCAATGCGAATGAACAACTCGCCGCCGGGCAGTTCGGGCAGGGATAGATCCACTTCGAAATAACGGTAGCCGCGCCAATCGGCCGGCACGTCGCGCAATTCCAGCGTTGGGTATTCGCCCGGCGGCATCTCGACTGCCAGCCCCTGCCCGCCGTGCGTGGCGAAGCTAGTCGTGCGTTCGATCCAGTAAGGGCAGCGCCAGGTGAGCGCGTCGAGGTCGGCGTCGGTTTCGAAGCTGTTGATCATCAGCGTATCGCCGCGGCAACCCGCGAGCAGCACCAGCAACAGCAGCGGCCACCATTTCCTCATCGCCGGCCCTCCATCACGACGACCTCCGGCGGACAGCCCAGGCGCAGCGGTAGAATACTTTCGCCGATCCCCCGCGACACAAACAGGGGCACACCGTCCACCTGGTAACGGCCGTAGGCATAGGGCATATCCCCATGGATGCCGAGTGCGGAAATCAACGCCGCCACTCCGATAATCTGTCCCCCATGGGTGTCGCCGGCGAGGATCATGTCCGGATGATACGGCGCCACAACCCGGGCGACTGCCGGATAGTGACCGAGCACCAAAGTGGGCAGGTCGGCGGCAATCGTTTCGCGGCAGATTTGCGACCAGCCGCTGTCGTCCTCGCCGTCCAAACCGACCAGCAGCACCTTGCCTTCGGCGATGGTCAGCGCTTCGTTGCGCAGGAAGGTGAGCGGCAGGTCGGTGCGTAGTTGGCGCGATTGCGGCAGGTGACAATACGCGCAATTACGCACCCGCCCCATGTAATCGCTGTCGCCCAGCACCGCGAAGGTCCCTGCCGTGGGCGGCAGTCTTTTCAGAAACGCGACGACCGGCTCGACGGGTCTCTCGTACCAAACCAGGTCGCCGCCGATCAGTAGATAGTCGGGCTTCAGCTTTTCAAGCAGGGCCAGCAATGACCGCTGTTTGCGCCAATCCTTCGTGATGTGCAGGTCCGAAATCAGCACGATGCGTTTGCCGGTGAAAGCTTCGGCCAGGCGTGGGGGCAGTTCGACGTGGGTCACGGTGAGTCGGCGCGGTTCGATCTGCCACGCGTAGAGCAGTAACGCCAACCCCAGGGCTGCCAGGATACCTAGTATCGGCGCGCGTTTTTTCACGGGACTAGTTCGGCTCCTGCCAGGCTGAGGTAGTCGCCGCCGGGCCGGATGAAAAACCCGCGCAGGCGGTTGGTGTGCACGACCACGTTATCCGCCCACCATAAGCTCACGTACACGCAGTCGGCGGCAAGCTGTTTTTGCACTCGCGAAAACTGTTCGCGGCGCTTGTCTCGATCAGGCTCGCGGCGCGTGTCCTCGAGCCATCGGTCGACTTGCGCGTTGACGTATCGGCCGCGGTTGGCGCCGCGCGGCGGCTGCATCGACGAATGAAAAATGTAATGCAGGATATCCGGGTCGGTCACGCCCACCCACGTGAGCGTGTAGGTCTGGAAATTGCCGCTTTTGATGTCTTGGAAAAACGTTCCCCACTCCAGGCTGCGCCGCTCGAAGCCGATCCCCACTTCACTCAGTTGCTGCGCCATGACCTCGGCGATGCGCATACGCAACTTGTTGGTGCTCGTCTTGTAGGACAAGGTGAAGCGCAACGCCGGGCCGTCGCCGTCGGGATCGGGAAAACCGGCTTCGTCGAGGAGCCGCTTGGCGCGGGCGGGATCGTAGGGATAAGTCGGCACGTCCGGCTCATACGCCCAGTTGCTCGGGGCGAGCAATCCGGTCGCGGGTCGGGCCATCCCGAACATCAGCGAGTCGATGATCTGATGTCGGTCGATGGCGTGCGCGACGGCCTGCCGCACCTTGATCTTGTCGACCAAACCGCGCTTGTCCTGCAGGTTGAAGCCCAGGTAGCTGTAGTTGACGCCGGTTTCGCGGATCACCCGGCGGCCCGGTAGCTCGGACAGAAATTTCACGGCAAAGGGCGGCACGGCGTTTTGCACCAGGTCGACATCGCCCTTGCGGATGCGCAGCAAGCGCGTGGTGTCGTTGCCGATCACGCGAAATTCGATTCTTGGAATGCGCGCTTTGCCTTTGCGGTAATTTTCGGAGGCTTCCAATACCACGAGTTCGCCGCGGCGAAATTCCGTCAGCTTGTAGGGCCCGGAACCCACCGGGTCGTCGGCCAACGAGTCAGGCGTGAGGCGATGGGCGGGCACCAGGGGCCGGGTCATCTTGTCCAGAAAGGGCGCGAAGACCTCGTCGAGATGCAGGATAACGGTTCGGTCGTCCGGCGTATCGATGCTCGTGATGCGGCGGAAGGTGTCCTGCACCGGGCACTTGTTTTCCGGATCGGCCAGAAACCGGAAATTGGTGGCCACGTCCCGACTGGTGATCGGTTGCCCGTCCTGCCACGCCAGACCCTCGCGCAACCGGAATCGATACGTGCGCTCGTCGAGGATTTCGTAGCTTTCGGCCAGCGCCGGCTCGACACTGCCGTCGGCCGCGGCGGCCAACAAGCCCTCGTACACGAGTGCCAGAATGCGCACGGAGTAGGCGTCGGTGGCGAAACGCGGGTCAAGATTGGTCGGGTTGCCTTCCAAAGCGATACGCAAGGTGTCGGCGGGCGGCGGGGGGCTGCCGGCGCAGGCGGAAAAAACGAATAAGAGAAGGAAAAGACAGCCCGCGAAAACGGCGGTTTTATAAGCCATGAGCCAGGTTTTGGTTTTCCAGTTCTTCGAGTTGGGCTTCCTTGGCTTCAATGCGGCGTTCGAACTTGTCGTGCAGGTCTTTCAAGTCGTCGTCGTCCGGTTCGCTTTTCCGCAACCTCCCGCAAATGATCGCGGCCTCGTCCAGAAGGCTGAGCTCCAATTCGATTTGCGCGACGAGCGCGGCCGCGGAAAGATCTTTGATGCTGCGGTCGATGATGTCCTGGCGCAACGCGCTTTTCTTTTTGCCGCGCTTTTTCTTCTTGCCTTTTTTGCGAGTTTCGGATTGCGCGTCGGCCACGAGTTGGTTGGCCGAGGCGTCGATGGCGCCTTCGATACTCTCCAGGCCGTCGAGTGCGGCGTCGGTGGCGCGCTGATGCGCCTCGCGATCGTATTCGATGTCGGATTCTTCGGAGATGATGCTTTCGATGTCGACCACTGCCTTGCGTTCGGCGAGTTCGAAGATATCGACGTCGTCGGGGTCTTCGCCGCGAGCGACGGCTTCTTCGCGCCGCGTTTCGCGCTCGAGTTCGCGCTGCAACTGCGTGCGGATATTGCGCATCTCGAAATCGAAAGGATCCTGCTTGATGATCCATTCGAGTAGTTCTTCGGTGCGCTCGCGTTCGCCGCGTCGGGCGTACAGACGCACCAGGGCTTTGCATAAGCCGAGGTTGTCGCCGATGACTTCGTGGACTTTTTCCAGTTGCTGCTTGGCTTCGTCGAGGCGGTTTTGGCGCAGGTAGATCCGCCCCAACACCTCGTTGCAGGCCAAGTACCGCGGGAAGAGCTCGAGGCCGACCAGGCAGATGTCGGTTCCATCTTCCAGCAAACCGACTTTGCGGTAGCCGTCGCCGAGCGGTGCGTACAACTTGGCATAGGGGTTTTTCTTGAGCTTTTTGGTGAACTTCAGAATGTTGCGCAATACCTGCTCGTTCATAACCCGACCTGTATCAGCGAAGGTGATCGATCTTGGCTTAGTTTAAGCTTTCGATCCGTTTCTTGAAAGCTTCAAGCAGTTTCGGCAGTTGTTGTTCCTGCAGCATCTTCACGACGCTGCCGGGCACCATCAGGCCGAATTCGATGTCGATATCGTACGTGCATTCGGTGCGGCCGTCGCCCAGGTCGCGGAGCGTCCACAGGCCGTCGTTTTTCTTGAAAAAGCCCTTCACGAGTTTCCAACTCATCGAAGCGCCGGGCGTGCCGTGCAAATCGATTGTGTATTTGATTTCCTTGACGATGCGAACGGTAAACTCAGCCCGCACGAAATCATCCCGGTGGTCCAGGATCTTCGCCCGCTGCAGTTCGGACAAAAACTCCGGATGCGATTCGCAGTCCCAAATTACGTCGTAACAGGCTTGCGGTGAAGCGTTAATCACGATGGATCGGCTTGTCTTAGGCATGCGCGCACCTCCCAGAATGCAAAACGACTCGTTACATCACAACGGTTATCGGCATGGGGATAAACGTCCCCACCAAAACCACCAAGGAAAGCAACCCCACGGCCCAGCGCCAAAGAGACAACGGCCGCCCCGGGTCGGCGATCGGCGGGTGGTCCAGCCCGAAGGCAAACACCAGCATTCCCCAGACCAGCCACATTGTGCTGGCCGAACCCGCGCCGGCGACCATCTGTACGAGCACATACAGCAGCACCGGGCCAATCAAGAGTGTTCTCGCCACTTTACGACGCATGGTCCACAAACTCAAGACGAATGCCCATACCGGCAATCCGAAGAGGAAGGGATAGGCCCACCAATCCTCGAGCAACGGGTCGCCCCATGCGCCCCAGGTGATCAGGCAGACGAACACCATGCGGGAAATCCAACGGTGCCGCCGGCCGAATAAAGCGTGCACGATGTGCCCGCCGTCGAGCTGACCGGCCATGAGCAAATTCAACGAGGTGACGAAAAGCCCCAGCCACCCCGCCAAGGCCATCGGATGCATCGTTATACCCGAGCCCTCGGGTATCGGACCGAGAATGGCCAGCCGCATCAGCCAGAAGAATAACGATTCGCCGAATTCCAGCGACCCTTCGGCGGCCGAGACGGGCTCCACCCGACTCAGCGCGATACCCACCGCCGACCAAAGCAACGCAAACACGACTCCGGCCAACGGACCCGCCGCGCCCACGTCCAACAACTTGGCGCGCTTGCGAATCGCCGAGCGGATGCGGATAAACGCCCCGAAGGTGCCGATGGCGATGGGAAAGGGCGGGGCAGGGATGAACATCGGCAACGTGGCGTCGAGGCCGTGGTGGCGGCACGCCAGGTAGTGGCCCATTTCGTGGGCAATCAACATCGAGAGCAGCGCCGCCGGGAACGTAAAGGCGTCCATGATAGTGGATACGGTGGCTTCACCGCCGTAGGTCAGGGCCAAGCCGGAGAGTAAGGTTGTGGCGAACGTGGCCACGAGCATGCCCAGATAGAACCGCGGATGGCGGTGCGGGGGATTGGCCTTTATTCGTGAAATAAGGGGTTGCGGCGGAGATTCGCCGGCTGCGGTCACAGGCGGGAAAGGATCGCGATGCTGGTCATTCAGTCGGCGTATCCTTTCTCGATTTTCTCACGTTCCTGCTTGCAACGAATACAATATTGAGCAACCGGGCGCGCTTTGAGGCGTTTGACGCTGATGTTCTCTCCGCATTCTTCACAGATGCCGAAAGTGTCTTCCTCGAATTTTAACAGCGTCCGCTCGATTTTACTCAGCAGCATTGATTCGCGGTCGCGCAGGCGCAAATTGATTGTCTGATCGGTCTCAGAACTGGCTACGTCGCCCTCGTCGTTGAGGTCGTCCATATTTGGATTCGTGATGCTCTCCATGGTGCGTTTGGCGTTGGCCAAGATACGGTCGCGATCCTGCAAGAGCTTGCGTTTGATCTCCTCAAGTTCCCGCTTTCTCATCATTCTTCCTTTCCTGCCCGTTCGGTTCGACCGGCTCGAGAAGCTCCCGGATTGCGGGAGGTAGAAACACGTCGTCGAATCGAAACGTCGATAATTCGCGCGCCAAGGCGGCGACTCGTTCCTTTATCGACAATCGGCGATCAACAATGATGGTGTCTACGCCGCGAATCCTGCAAACACCGCTTGTACTTTTTATATCGCCGGTTGCCAGCTTGTCATATCGTACTACCACGCCGACTGCTGCCGCCGCTTGCTCCAATGCGTCCAGCAAGATCTGCTCTTTGGACATTTCGCCGTTACCGGCGTTGTTTTTCAGTTTGGCAGAAGCTTGCGCCATTCAATCTGACCCTTCGATCCTTCAGAAAAGGCGTAGTTATATAAACCAGACGGAACACCATTGCAAGGGGTCTCTCGCACGAAAAAGCGTCGCTTGCGCCGACGAAGCCCGCTCTGGCATGATCCGCCCATGCAAAAGTGGAGCGTCGTTATTGCAATCGGCCTGCTGGCCGCGTGGGCTGCCGCAGCCGGACCGCCCTTCGATTTGGTTGCCGGACACGGCCTGAGCACCGATCCGCCCGCCCGTGGGGTCGGCTTCCGCGTGGTCCAGGCGGGGGAAACCAAACTCCATGTCGAGCCGTTGGACGGTTCCCGTGCCAGGCTCGTGTTTCCCGACGGCAACGAAGAAATCGTCACACTGCCCGCGGTCGGTCCGCTGCGCGAAGAACCAAGAAAACCGGTCGCGCCGCCGCCCCTGCGATTCGTGTCCGAGGATTTTACCACCTTCCTCGACGCGGTTTCCCTTCTTTTGGCGCCGGCCGCCGCCCGTCTCGAGAAACCCTGGAACTGGACCGTACGCGTGCGGGCTGCCACGGCCGTCGGGCGGGTCGGGCGCGCCCACGTTACCGGTTCGCTCGTGCATCATCATTTCCCCGATATGAAAATCGACAATCGTCTGCAGGCGTTGATCGATCACGACCCCTTCCCCCCGTTGGCCCACGGCGACGCGGTGTTCGACGTGTCCCTGTCGGTACTTCCGCGACCGTATCCCGTGTTGTCGGTTTGGATCAGCCGTCCTTACTACGAAGATGAGGGCTGCGGCGAAACGCCCCTCACCGCCGGTCGCCTGTTTCAACGGCCGCTGCAACTACCGCCACGGGTGGCTGACGCGGTCGCGGCGCGCGAGGTCGTCGATTCGTATCGCCGACAACAACTGGCTGCCCGCCGGGAACTGGTTGCCTGGCTCGACGCCGAGAATACGCCACCGCTCTACGGTCATTGGCGCGTTGACAGCGAACCCGCGTGGCAGTTGACCTGTCGCGCGCTTGCCGATGCGCCTGCGGGGCAAAGCGAAGCGCTGCTCTACCTCGGGGCGCTTACTCTGGCACACCAGCGCCGCCTCGATCAGGCCGGGCGTTGGCTTGAGCGGGCCATCGCAACCGGGGAGGACCCGCAAACCGTCGCCGCGGCGAAACTGCTGCTCGCGCAATGGCGGCACGAAGCGCTTTGGCCGAGCAACGACCCCGCCTCGACCGCCGCCGCCGACCATGACCGCGGCCGGCTGTGGCGCAAGGCGCAAATCCTGGCCGGGTCCGTCATCAACGCGCAGGGAGAACTTGACGTCGCGCTGTTGCGGGGCGAACCCTGGTCCCGCGATCCGGAAACGCCGCTGGTGCTGTTTGACGCCGCCATGCACTTGCTCAACCGCGACCGAAGTGGCGCCGCGGCCGCTTGTTTCGCCCTGCTGGTGAACGATTACGGCGATTCGCCGCTCGCTTTGGAGGCCCTGTGGGGGCAACTGAACGCCTTGCGTCGCGCCGGGCGGGACGATCACGCCGTGGCTCTTGCGATGCAATGGGCGAAAAAGCCGCTGTCACGAAGCGCGAAGCCCGTCGATTCGCCGCCGTGGCTGCGGCTGGTGGAACATCGACTTCGCGACGATTGGGGGCAGTCGCTGCGACTCTCTCGTTTCGCGCGGGATACGGCGTTGGACGCGTATCTGCGGGACGGCGGCGCGGAGCGTCTCGATCAGGCGAGGGCCAGTGCCGAGTTCGTGACCGGCCGCGACGGTGCGTTCGGCGCCAATGCCGCGGATTGGCTCGCGCTGGGCGATTTGCGGAAATTAGCCGACGACGTCGCCGGGACGCGGGCCGCCTATCGCCATGCCGCGCAGATCGCCGCGCGCGATGACTTGCGAACCCGCGCCCTGTGCCGCTTAGCCGATACCTTCGCCCCAAGCGCTCGTCGTGTTGCTTCGCGGTTGGCCGGTGATTCTAAATGGGGAGGATTATTAGCGCCGATTACCCCCGAACAATGCGAAAAAAACGAACCTTGAGTGAAAACGCCCCTTGTCAATAGTGATAGTGTGGTAAGATGAAATCGCGAGCTGGAAGGTAGCGACGCGTTCCTGCAACCTGGAATACGACAGCAGAATCCACAACACAGATACCAGGTGTCCCAACAGGTATGCGCAGCTAGGCATTGGGAGGTGCCATCGGCGTGTGCGTATCGGCGCGTCGGCTTCGGCAGCAACTAGGTCAAGTGGGACCAAGCGATTGGGGGAGGCGATCATGGAACACCTTGTTGTGGTTAAATATCTCAACGGGTACGTCGTGCGCGGGCGGACGTTGGACATCGGCAATCGGCTGGTTTTCCACGTTTTCACCACCGATAAAAAGAAGCTGGAAGTAAAAGTTTCCGACTTGAAGGCGGTGTTTTTCGTCAAATCTCCCGATGATGACGAGAAAAAGGACTACGATCTCCCCGACGGCAACCTGGCCGGAATTAAGCTCGTCGTGCAATTTTTCGACGGTGAGGAAATCGTCGGCACATCCTTCGACTACTCGCTAAAGAAAAGCCACTTTTTCCTCTTTCCTACCGACGCGGACGACAACAACCGCCGTATCCTCGTTAATCGCAAAGCGGCACGGTTCATTTCTCGGATTACGAGCGAGGACGCCGGTCGTTCCGGCGAGGACGATATCACTTTCCGGAAGCGTTTCGAGCGCGAGGTGTATCGGTACTTGTACAGTCTCGCACAGCAATTCGCGGACCTGCGCCTACCGATCGACAACACCTTGGTGATCAACAATCATCTGGCGTTCAAGAAGGAATTCGGCCATCAGGTTAAAGAGTATCGCGTCCGTTTCGGTGACGATGTCTGGCTTGAATTTCTCGCACGAAAAATGCAGGAAATCGAATTCGATATGGGTGACCGTGCGCTCATACCGTTGACGAAGATCGTCGGCTTGTCCCGCGAGCAGGCCGAGGAGTTGCTCGCCACTCCGCTGAGCCCGGCATAAACCCGCACCTTGCCCCCGCTGGGCCGCTCCGGTAAAGTTCGCACGTTCCACTCATGAACGGAGCGCTTTCAATGAGCGAACCCAAATACAAACGTATTGTCTTGAAATTGTCCGGCGAAGCCCTAATGGGCAAGGCCAAATACGGCATCGATGAAGACCATCTTCTTGATATCGCCAAGGAAATAGCCGAAGCCCACCGCACCGGCACACAGATCGGCATTGTGCTGGGCGCCGGCAATATCTTTCGCGGCGTCAAGGGCGCCAGCAAAGGCATGGACCGTGCGAGCGCCGATTATATGGGCATGCTCGCCACGGTGATGAACGCGCTGGCCATGCAGCATGCCTTGGAAAACGTCGGCTGCCCCACCCGCGTGATGAGCGCCTTGCCTATGCAGGCGATTGCCGAACCCTTCATCCGGCAGCGCGCGATCCATCACTTGGATCAACACTACGTCGTGATTTTCTCCGCCGGCACTGGACTACCCTTTTTCACCACCGACACCGCCGCCGCGTTGCGCGCCGCCGAAATCGGCGCCCAGGTTCTCATGAAAGCCACGAAAGTGGAGGGGGTTTACGACAAAGACCCCGCCGTGCACGACGACGCCAAGTTATATGAAGAATTGAGTTACGCCGATATGATGGCCAAGAATCTGCGCGTAATGGATTTGACGGCGGTCAGCCTCTGCCGCGACAATTCCATCCCGATTCTGGTATACAATATGCTGCGCCCGGGCAATATTCTCAAAGCCGTCAAGGGCGAGGCTGTGGGAACTATTATCAAGGAGTGAGCTGTGATTGACGACGTATTCGACGCCTGTCGGGAAGGCATGGAAAAAACCATCAAGAACCTCGGGCGTGAATTGGCCAAGATTCGTACCGGCCGCGCGAACCCGGCCATTATTGATGGCATCCGCGTGGACTACTACGGCACGCCGACGCCGCTGAGCCAAATGGCCACTATCAGCGTGCCGGAAAGTCGTTTGATCGTGATCGCTCCCTGGGAGCAACCCAAGTGCAACGAAATCGCCAAAGCGATTCAATCCGCCGATTTGGGACTCAACCCCCAAACCGACGGTAAGGTCGTGCGTATCGCCTTTCCACCGCTGACCGAAGACCGCCGCAAGGAGTTGGTGCGAGTCGTCAAGAAAATGGGTGAGGACCACAAAATCGCCGTCCGCAAGGAACGTCGCGATGCCAACGAAATGATCAAGGAAGCTCAAAAAGACGGCGATGTTTCTGAAGATGACGCCCATCGCGGCACTGACCGAGTGCATAAGCTCCACGAGGATTTCATCGAGAAGATCGATGAAATGGTCGCCAAGCGAGAAAAGGAAGTGATGGAGATCTAGACGAATGTCGGAGGGGTCGTCGGCGAGCGTGCTGGACCGCCTGGACTCGAGCAGCTTACCAAGGCATATCGCCGTCATCATGGACGGCAACGGGCGCTGGGCTAAGCGGCGCGGCTTCGTTCGCACCAAAGGCCACGCCCAGGGCGTCGAGACGGTGCGCATGATCATCAAAGCCTGCCGCCGCCTCGACATCCCTTATTTGACCTTGTACGCGTTTTCGCTTGAGAACTGGAACCGGCCGCGCCCGGAAGTTGAAGCTTTGATGGGCCTGCTGCGCGGCGTGCTGCGCACGGAAGTCGATAAGCTCATTAAAAACGACGTGCGGCTCAAGGCCATTGGCCGCCGGGATCAGTTGACGCCCGACCTGCGCGAAGGCATCGCCGACGCCGAGCAACGCTCCGGCTCGTGCCGCTCGTTGCAGGTAAACGTGGCGTTGTCGTATTCCGGTCGCGACGAAATCGTGCGCGCCGCCGCGGCGTTGGCCCGCCGGGTGCAAAACGGCGAACTCGACCCGGCTCAAATCGATGAAGCGTTGTTCGCGGCAAGCCTCGATACGGCCGGGATACCGGATCCGGACTTGCTGATTCGCACCAGCGGCGAGTTGCGCCTGTCGAATTACTTGTTGTGGCAACTGGCGTACGCCGAAATCTACGTGACCGACGTGATGTGGCCGGATTTCGACGAAGCGGAATTGACCCGCGCCCTGGAAACATTCGGACGCCGGCAACGACGTTTTGGCAAAACCGGCGAGCAAATCGGCGTCGGTGCCGATAAGGATAAGGCATGAAAGCGAAAAAAGTTCTCGTGGCGCTCGTTCTGCTTCCGGCCTTTGTATGGCTGATCGGTTGGGCGCCGTGGTGGGCGCTGATGGCGGTCTTGCTCGCGCTCGGAGCGGGCGTGGGCGGCTGGGAAAGCGCTCGGCTCGCGTTCGGCGAACAAGACCTCACGTTTCGCGTGTTGGCCACCGGACTTTCGGTCGGCTGCGCCTACGCGGCGGCTACCGGCAGCGACGAAATGGTTGGTATGGCCGTGGTGCTTACAACGCTGATCGCGCTGGGCGTCGCCGGCTTGGCCTCGACAAAACAGGAAAACGCCGTAAGCCGAGCCGCCAAACTCGTGTTCGTCGCCATCTATCCCGGCTTGCTGGTCGGCTACATCGCCGCGTTACGCGTTTACCAGGATATTTTCTACGGCGAGAAGCTCGTGATCATCCTATTCCTGATCCCCTGGATCAACGACGCCGGGGCCTTTTTCGTCGGCAGCGCCCTCGGCAAGCGCAAGATGGCGCCGCGCATCAGCCCCAACAAGACGTGGGAAGGCGCGATGGGCGGTTTTGCGGCCAGTTTGCTGGCGGGTTTGGGCGTGGGCATCTGGTCCTCGCACCTGAGTGTCGGCGCGGGTCTGCTGATCGGCGGGGTGCTCGGCGTGGTCGGCCCGCTGGGTGACTTAGTCGAATCGGCGATCAAGCGAGGTGCCGAGGTCAAAGACTCGGGGCAGTTTCTACCCGGCCACGGCGGCGTGCTCGACCGCATCGACAGCGTCATCGTCTGTGCGCCGGTGCTTTATTACTTCATCGTCGAATGGCACTTTTTTGAATTGATGAAAACGATTGGTCCATGAAGAAAACGATTTCCATTCTCGGAAGCACCGGCAGCATCGGCACTTCCACACTTGAGGTCGTCGCGGCGCATTCCGAGCGTTTCGACGTGGCGGCGCTGGCCGCCGGCGACAACGTGGAATTGCTCGCGCAGCAGGTCCGCCGTTTTCGACCCGAGCTGGTCAGTATGCGTACCGAGGCCGGCGCGGAAAAATTGCGCGCGCTATTGAACGAAAGCGACACCGAGATTGTCTTCGGTGAAGAGGGTATCGGTCGCGTTGCCGAACACCCGGCCGCCGAACTGGTCGTGGCCGCGGTCGTCGGTGCCGCCGGGTTGCTGCCGACGTGGCGCGCGATCCAAGCGGGCAAGGATATCGCCCTGGCCAACAAGGAAACCCTGGTGATGGCCGGCCCCTTGGTGTTGGCGGCAGTGAAGAAAAACGGCTGCCGCCTGCTGCCGGTGGATTCGGAGCACGCGGCGATTATGCAGTCGATCCTCGGGCACCGGCACGGCGATATTCGGCGGGTCGTGCTCACCGCGAGCGGCGGGCCTTTTCGGGACTGGCCCCGGCAGCGTATCGCCGCCGCGACCTCAGCCGACGCCCTGGCGCACCCGACGTGGCAAATGGGTCGCAAAATCACGATCGATTCGGCCACGCTGATGAACAAAGGGCTGGAAGTGATCGAAGCGTGCTTTTTATTCGACGTGCCGCCGGAAAAGGTGGACGTGGTCGTACATACCGAATCGATCGTGCACAGCATGGTCGAATTTCAAGACGGACAAGTCGTCGCGCAGCTCGGAGTGCCCGATATGAAAGGCCCCATCGCCTACGCGCTGAGCTACCCCGAGCGGCTCCCCGACGTCATGGAACATCTCGATTTGGTCAGCGCCGGCCCCTTGAATTTCTACGGTGTGGACCGCGAAAAGTTCCCTTGTCTGGACCTGGCGTTTCGGGCGCTGGCGCTCAGCGAATTGTCACCTGCGGCGCTCAACGCCGCCAACGAAGAGGCCGTTCACGCCTTTTTGGAGGGAAAAATCGGCTTCTATGACATCTCGCAAATTATCGCGGAAGTGCTTACACTAGTTCCAGAAGGGAAGGCGGAAAATTTGGATTGTGTTATCCGGACCGATCGCAGCGCCCGTCAGGCGGCGCGTGAAATGATCGCACGACTGGCTCAGGGGGATTAGCGCTGTGATTTCTTCCGTGTTGATTTCCGTTGGATCCTTTGTGGTCCTGCTTTCCATTGTCGTCATTTTCCACGAGTACGGACATTATAAGACCGGCCGCTTGCTCGGCATCGGTGTGGAGCGTTTCGCCATCGGTTTCGGACCGGCGTTGTTCAAGTGGACGCGCGACGGCATCGAATTCCGCGTCAACGCCATTCCGGTGGGCGGATACGTAAAATTCGTCGGCGACGAGCCCGATAAACCCGTTCCCGAGGAAATGCGCGATCGCGCTTTCAACACTGCGCCCATCTACAAGCGCATGCTGACGGTCATCGCGGGGCCGGCCATGAACCTGGTTCTCGCGTTTCTGATTTTCTGCGCGATTTTTGTCATCGGCTACCCCGCCGCCGCCTCGCTCATCGCCGACGTCGGGTTAGGCAGCGTGGCCGAGCAAGCCGGCTTGAAACCCGGCGACCACGTCACGGCCATTAACGGCGACGCGATCCGCACGTGGCAGGAATTGTCGGTGAAGATCTCCAAAAACCCCGACGTGCCGCTCACGGTGACCGTCGACCGCGAGGGCCAATCGCTCGACCTGACCGTCACCCCCGAGCGCGAAGTCGGGCCGCATCACTTGTTCCTGTTCGAGACCGAGCGCGGCGTGATCGGCATCTCCCCCTTGGGATTTCGACCCCTCGTGGGCGTTGCCGATGCCGAGTCGGCCGCGTATCAGGCGGGGCTGCGCACCGGCGATTATGTCTTGACCATCAATGGGCGCGAGGTGCGGTACCTCGTCGAGCTTAAGGAGTTGTTGGGCGGCGCCGGCAGCGGGTCGATTACTCTGGGCGTGTCGCGCGGCGAGGAAAACATCGTACAGGAAAAGCCGCCGCTAACCCACACGATCAACCTACCGGCGCCCGAAAGCGGGGCGTGGACCATGTCCAGCCTCGGCATCGATACCGGCGAGCTCTACATATATCAGGTGCAGGAAGACAGCCCCGCGGCCGCAGCCGACCTGCAAAGGGGCGACAAACTCGTGTCCGTTGACGGCGAGGCGATCGAATCCTGGGGCCAATTCACCCAGTTTGTGCGCGACAATCCCGGCCGTCCCATTCACGTCGGCGTCATGCGCGACGGCCGCGCTGTGAACGTGACCGCCACGCCTAAGCGTATCGAACAACTTGATATCCTGGGCCAGAAAGAGGTCTTCGGGCAGATCGGCGTACAGCGTCTGGTCAGCCTCACGCCCGTGGTCAAAGATGTCGAACGTTATTGGAACCCCCTGACGATCCTCAGCCGCGGCTTCGGCGAATCGTGGATCTGGACCGTGCGCATCGTGCAGGGCATCTACTACATCGTCGTGGGTAAAGTGCCCGCCACGAGCATCGGCGGCCCCATCGCCATCGCGCGCCTGGCGGGTGAATCGGCGCGCATGGGGCTGATTCAGTTTCTCTTTTTCATGGCGATCATCAGCGTCAATCTGGCGTTTATCAATCTGCTGCCGATCCCCATTTTCGACGGCGGGCACGTGCTGCTGTTCGGTATTGAGGGCATTCGCGGCAAGCCGCTGAGTGAACGGGCGATGGCTGTGGCGCTGCGCATCGGCATAGCCTTCCTGGCCGCCCTGTTTCTACTGGTGTTCTTCAATGATTTCCGGTGGCTGTTTTTCCAAATCAAGGAACACTTGATCCTATGAAAATTCTCGCCCTCGACACCAGCACTCGCGCCGGATCGGTGGCGTTGCTGGAAGGCGAACAACTCGTTTCGTCCTACGCGCTTGACGTCACCGCCACGCACTCCGAGCGTTTGCTGCCGGCCGTCGATCGCTGCCTGACCGACGCCGGCTGGCGTCTGGCCGATGTCGAACTAATCGCCTGCGCCAAGGGCCCCGGCAGCTTCACCGGCCTGCGGATCGGCCTGGCGACCGCCAAAGGTGTCGCCTTGGCCACCGGCACGCCGCTGGTGGGAGTCAACAGCCTGGAAGCCTCCGCATTGGGTTTCGCTTTCGGCACGACACCGATATGTCCGATGATCGACGCGCGCAAGCGCCAGGTGTTTGCCGCCTTGTTTGCACCCGACGGACACGGGCAGTGGAGTCGCCTCGCCGAGGATTGTTCGGTGAACGCCGCCGAGTACGCGGCGCAAATCGAGGGTCCGTGTCTGTTTGTCGGCGGGGGCGCCACGTTGTTTGAAGAATCGATTCGCGCCGCCAAACCCGATGCGGTAATTGTTCCTCCGACCTTGACCTATACCCGCGCGGCGGGCGTCGGCTGGTTGGGGGGCAAGGCGTACGCGCGCGGAGAAGAGGGCCTCGTTGCCCATTACGTGCGTCTTTCCGACGCCGAGATGAACCCGAAATTCGCCAAACAGGAGGCCTGACAACGGTATGGTGGATCTCGAAGTCAAAACAATGGCCATGAGCAATCCGGAACTGCGCCGCCAGCTGGAAGAACACGAAGAGTTGAATCGGCAGGTGGACGCCTTGAACCGGCGGCGTGTGCGCACTCCGCAAGAGGAAATGGAGCGCACGCGCTTGTCGAAACAAAAACTGGCGAGCAAAGACCGCATCGCCGGAATGGTTGCCCGACTTCGCAAGAACGTCGGGTAGCACTGCGTCAACGAAGCAACTAACGCGGAGCACAACGAAACAAATGCGCCGACAAGATCCTTATATTGTTCGCGAAGGATGGCCCTTCATCGCCGTGGCCGCCCTCATTCTTCTCGTTTTTATCGTCTTTCACCTGCCGTTATGGATCACCATTCCCTGGCTATTGGTGTTTGTGTGGGTGGTAGCATTTTTTCGGAACCCGCCCCGCACGCCGCCGGTCGAAAAGGATGCGATCATCTGTCCCGCCGACGGCGAAGTCGTGTCCGTGGCTGAAATCGACGACGAGCGCTACGACCACGGCCGCTGCCGGCGCGTTTGCATCTTCATGAGTCCGTTCAACGTGCACGTGAACCGTGCGCCGGTATCGGGTAAGGTGATCAAAAAAGAGACTCATCATGGCAAGTTTTTGATTGCGTCGGCCGAAAAGGCGTCGCTGGATAACGAGCAGTGCGCCCTGACGATCCAGATGCCCGGCGGCCGACTTGTCACCGTCGTGCAAATCGCCGGTATGGTGGCGCGACGCATCGTCACTTATCCGAACGTCGGCGACACCGTGGAACGCGCCGAACGCTTCGGACTGATTCGCTTCGGCAGTCGCGTGGACCTCTATTTGCCACTGGAGGCGGAAATCGACGTCGTGGTGGGCGACCATGTGAAGGGCGCGGCCACATGTATCGGGAGACTTAGCGATGGCGAGCAATAACGATCAGGAACAACACGGCATCCTGCCCGAGTTGGAAGTCGCCGACGATTGCGCCGAGGATGACGACGGCCAACCCTGCGACGACGATTCGGGCCGCGAAGGACCACGCCGCGGTTTCTACCTGCTGCCCAACACCATGACCGCCGCGAGCTTGATGCTCGGCTTTTACAGCATCAGCATGTCCTTCGGTGCGTTTATCTTCCCCCGGGAAGACACCAACTATTTCATCGCCGCGGCTTGGGCGATTTTCGTCGCGGGAATCTTCGACGGCCTCGATGGGCGGATTGCCCGACTCACGCGCACGACCAGCCCCTTCGGCATGCAGTTCGACTCGCTGTCCGACTTGATCAGCTTCGGCCTCGCGCCGGCGTTTCTCGTTTACAACTTCGCCCTGCGCTGGGGTTGGGGCGACCACCGCGGCACCGGCCTGGGCTGGGTGATCGCCTTTATCTACGTGGCTTGCGGTGCGATGCGCCTGGCGCGCTTCAACGTCACCACCGAAAAGCTGCCCAAGGGAGTATTCCAAGGGCTTTCGATTCCGGCCGCGGCCGGTACCTTGGCGTTTTCGGTTCTGATGTGCGTCGAAATGGAATGCACCACACTGGAAGGCAAGGCGTTGTGGTTTTTCCCCTTCATGATCCTCACCTTGGCGGTGTCGATGTTGATGGTCAGCACGTTTTATTTCCCGAATTTCAAATCGGTGGCGATCCACCGCCGACACCCCTTCGGCACCTTCTTGTTTGTCGTTGTTCTTCTGACCGTCACGTTCGCCAAGCCCGTGCAGACGCTCTTTATGGCGGCCGTCCTCTACGCGCTATCCGGCCCGTTCTTCTACTTGTTTTACTATCGCCGGCACGGTGTTTATCCTTATGCTAAGGCTCCGGACGCATCATAAGGTCGCCGATCAGAACGTGAACAAAACCCAGCGAAGGGAACATGAAAAATGAAAAAGGACCGGTATAACGTGGCAGTGGTCGGTGCGACCGGCCTGGTCGGCGGACAAATCCTCGAGATACTCGCCGAACGCAACTTTCCGGTTGGTGAAGTGCGACTGCTGGCCAGTGAGCGCAGCGCCGGTAAACGAGTGGATTTCGGCGGCGAAGAATTACCCGTCCAAATCCTCACCGAAGACAGCTTCGCCGATATCGACATCGCGCTCTTCTCCGCCGGCGCCGCCATCAGCCTGAAATTCGCTCCTGCGGCGGCGGCCGCCGGGGCGGTCGTGGTCGATAACACTTCCGCGTTCCGCTACGAGGACGACGTCCCGCTCGTCGTGCCGGAGGTTAACCCCGACGCGGTCGACGGCTATACGGCTCGGCGTATCGTCGCCAATCCGAATTGCAGCACGATTCAAATGCTCGTCGCACTCAAGCCCTTGCACGACAAAGCGAAAATCAAACGCGTGGTCGTGGCCACCTACCAGTCGGTTTCCGGCGCGGGCATGGACGCGATAGATGAACTGGCCAACCAATCGATCAGCCTATTCAATGCGAAGCCGATCACGGCGGAAGTATTCCCCCATCAAATCGCTTTCAATTGCCTGCCGCAAATCGACGTGTTCATGGAGGGCGGCTACAGCAAAGAAGAAATGAAGATGATCTGGGAGACGCACAAGATCCTCGATCCGACGATCCAGGTTTCCCCCACGGCTGTCCGCGTGCCGACCTTCGCCTGTCACGCCGAAGCGGTGAACGTTGAGTTCGAAAACCCGCTTTCGCCCGACGAGGCCCGCGCCTTGCTGGCCGATTTCCCCGGCGTCGTGGTGCTTGACGACCCGGCCAAGGGCGTCTACCCGCTCGGCAGCGAATGCGTCGGCCACGACGAAGTGTTTGTCGGCCGGATCCGCGTCGACCCGAGCCTACCCCACGGGCTGAACATGTGGATCGTTTCGGACAACCTGCGCAAAGGCGCGGCCACCAACACGGTGCAGATCGCCGAACTGTTGGTGGCGCGGCACCTGTAAGGCGGCGCGGTGAGCGGGCGCGGGCGCATGCGGCTTGGCAAGCGCCTGGCCTTTGCCTTGCTTACGATACTGCTCCTACTTCCCCTGACCGAACTTGGCCTGCGACTGTTTAACGTCACCGTCGACAGCGGCGGCCCGGTGTTCGTCGATCGAGTGCTTTATCAAAGCCTCGGCGGCAAGGACGCGGAGTGGGACGAGTACATCACGCTGGGCGCCAAGGTGTATCCGCTGACGCCGCAGAATTACAACATCGCGCGATCTCCGGGTTCGAAGCCGGCGGGTGTCACGCGCATCGTGGCGTTAGGCGATAGCTCGACGATCGGCGACCAGGTCCAGCCGCACCAGGCGTACCCGCAAGTGCTTGGACGCACGTTGCCGGGTTGTTTTCCGGACGCGAACATCGAAGTGTGGAATCTGGGTCGGCACGGCTATACCAGCTACCAAGGGCGCCTGCTGGTCGAGCAGTTGTGGGAAACCCTGCAGCCCGACGTGCTCATCTTTTACTTCGGTGCCAACGACGCCAGCCCGGCGCCGATTCGTTCGGACAAGGAGTGGTCGCAGGTACCTGCGTGGTCGCTGTCGCTCCACCGCAAACTGTACGTCAACAGCCGGCTCTATCGCTTGCTGCGCAACGTGAACGTTTCGTACATGCGCAGCCGCGTGCAGCACGTCTTCCGGGAAGGCCCGTTGCCGATGAACCCGCACTGCCGCGTGTCCGAAGCGGACTTCCGACAAAACCGCGACGCGCTGAAGGCCCGCGTCGAAGCAAGTGGCGGAAGCTTCATTCAGATATCCTCCGCCGGGCTGACCGGCGAGAAGATCGTCCCCGGCCCGTTCTTTTTGGAGTGGCAACCCGGCCCGCGCGACATCGATCTTCAAGCCTTGTTTAGCGCGGAGCGCCAAGCGGGCCGCAACCCCTTGGCGGATACCGTTCATCCCAACGCCCACGGCCACCGCTTGCTGGCCCGCGAGATCGCCGCGCGACTCGCCGCGATGTGGGGCGCCGAAAACTGCCCGGCCCGCGCGTTCATGGAAGACGGCGACGGCCGGTCCGGTTGACACGACGCTCGCGCTCCCGCTTACTATCCCGCTATGATGACCGCGCCGGAAACCACGACCAAAGCACCAGCCGCACGAGTGTGGAAAGCGTGGCACGTTTTTTTACTCGCACTCGTGTTGGTGTTGATATTCGGGCGATTTTACCGGGCGTCACGCGTGCCGGTCGACGACGCCTTCATCACCTTCCGCTTTGCCGAGAATTTCGTGAACGGCCATGGCTTGGGCTTCAACCCCGGCGAAAAGGTGGAGGGCTACACGAGCTTCGCCTGGCTGGTAGTGAACGCGCCGCTGACCTTGCTGGGCAAGGTGCCGGTACAAATCTGGGCGGTATTGCTGGGCATCTTGGCGTGGGCGGGCGTGGTGGCCCTAACGTGGCGGCAGGTGCGGCGCGTGCGCGGCGACCGGCCGCTTGGTTTTTCCGAATGGCTGCTGATTCTCTATCTGGCGCTGTGCACGCCCGGTGTGATGTGGGCCAACTCGGGTATGGAAACCGCCCCGTTCGCCTTGGCCTGGATCGCGGCGTGGACCCTGCACTTGCGCGAGCACGAACGAAACAGCCTGCCGTGGGCCTCGGCGTTGGTCACGTTCGCCGCGGGACTGCTGCACCCGGAAGGCGTGCTGATCGGCCTCGTGCTGGGCGTGAGTTGGTTGATCCCGTGGCGCAAAGACCGCGTCGTTCGCGCGTTGATGTACGGCGGTCTCGCGGGCGGATTGTTCGCGACCTATTGGCTGCTGCGCTGGTTGTATTTCGGTTACGCGATGCCCAACACGTATTACGCGAAAGTCGGCGGCGGCGGGGCGCTGATGGTTTCCGGCCTGACTTATCTCTGGCGTTCGTCGATTTCGATGCTCACGCCCCTGGCACTGGTTGGCTGCATCCTTTGGCGCGTCAAAACCTGGCGGCAATGGCCGCGCTGGCTGACGACCGCGCTGGGCCTGCTGGGCGTGCTGTTGATCTACATCGTGCGCGTCGGCGGTGATTATTTCGCATTCCAGCGCTTTCTGCTGCCGGGTTTTCCGTTCTTCGCGTTGGGTATTTGGTACTTCGCGGTCGGGCGGCGCGATCCGGAACAGCAACCGACCCCGCGCGGGCGGCCGGTACTTAAAGCCGCGGCGGTCGCGGTCGGGCTCGCCGTTTGGGCGAATATGATTCCGATGGGCCACATGCTGCAACATCGCCTCCTGCAGCAGGCGATGAGTGACTACATCGCCGCCGGTAAAGCGCTTCGCGGCAGTATCCCAGAAGATGCGACCGTGGCGACGATTCCCATAGGCGCGTTCGGATTTTACTCCGGTAAGCGGATTCTGGATCTGGTCGGGTTGACCGATGTTCACCTAGCGCACTTGGAAATTGCGACAGGTCGCCGCGTCGTCGGGCATGAAAAGTACGACTACGGCTACGTGTTCGAACAGCGCCCGGAAATCATCATGCAACTTCCGGCCTTGTTCGCGCGCGGCGAAGCCGGCGTGCGGGAGTGGCTGCGAAAGACGACGCTTAATGCGCAGCAATACACGATTTACAGCTACGTCGAGCTAAAGGAACAGTACGAACTGTGCTGGCACGCCGTACAAAAACCCGCGAAAATTCGACGCCGCGAGCAAACCGGCCGCCTCGGCGTTTACGCGTATGTGCGCAAGGATTTGTTGGGGCGAGCCGCATACCGCCACTGGAAACGATTGCCCGAGCCGCAAGCGAAGTTTCCTTTCAAGAATTGGCAGGAAACCGTGCGCGCGAACGTGGAATACTTTGGTGACCGGCGCATCGGCATGTGGAAATTCGCCCACGAACCGATCAGCGAGCCGCCGCCGGAGAAGCCCGTTCAGGTCTGGCCGCCGCCGGCCGACGCGGCCGCCACGCCGTAGAACGCCGTCGCACTCGCCTTGCATGCGCGACCGGCACTCATTAAGCTGGCTGCGGCTACATGCTCCGAAGGGGAGTTGACCGATGCACATTCCATCGTTCCATCCAAAACGCCGCGAGCGTTTGCTGCGCATTCTGCTTGCTGTTTTCCTGCTCCTAGCCGTGCTGGCCGCACCGGCCTGCGATGAGGAAGAGGAAGAGCCGACCGCCGACGAATGGGTCGAGCGCGGCAAAGAGAAACTCAGCGACGGCGACGGCGCCGGAGCCTACATCGCTTTTCAAGAAGCCTTGGACGTCGAAGAAGGCAACATGGAAGCCCGCTACGGTGTCATCCTGGCCGACGTGCTGCAGTTCGTCGACACCGTCGGCCTCCTGCAAGAGTTGATCAACACGCCGACCACCTCCGAGTTCCCGCCCGACGTCGCCGCGCAGGTATGCGAGCGCATCGACGAATGCGGATTGCTCGACGCGCTGCGCATTTCCTTCGCTGAATGCGTCGAAGGCGGCAGCGCCTTGGTCGGCGAAGATACCATCGCCTGCATTCTCGACGCTCCCGATTGCGACGTGATGACCGACCGTTGCCTCGGTCTGTTGCTGCCGCCCAGCCGGGAACAATGCTCCGCCGCGTGCGTGGAGTTCGCCTCCTGCGGTTACTACCTGGACACCACGTGGCAGGTCGCGGACTGCGTCGCCGAATGCGAGAACCTCTACCTGGGTTTGGAACTCGACTGCTTCGTCACCCTCGATGGTTGCGGCGAGGCGCGCGACACATGCTTCGCTTTCTTCGGCGAAACGCTCTCGCTGTTGGTGGAGGAGTTCTGGCTGCCGATCGGCGAGGAAATGGGCTTCAACGTTTCCGAAGTCCGTCAACATGAGGGTTTTCGCTTCGAGCACGATTCCTACACCGTGACGTTGATCGATCCCTTCCTGAAGCCGGTGTTTTCCGGCGTGCACGATGTGAGCGACGTGTATTTCTTCGCCTCGATCTACGCGGCGATGGACGGGCTTTTCTCGGCGGCGCTCGCCCTCGACCTGGACCTCAATCCGCTGATTCTCGCCGAGCTGGGTTTGGACGAACTGGGCACGCAACTCGGGCTCTTCTCGCTGGATAAGGAAGGCGATCAGGACGCCGCCGCCATCTTGGCGCAACTGGACAATCTGCTTAATCGCGTCTTGGGCGATCCGGTGTATTCACGCTTCCTGCGTCTGCGTGGGGCAGAAGGCGACGCATACATGCGGTGGGCCGGGGCCCAGCTCGGTTGGGTGTTCGGCTACCTGGCGCAGATGATCGAGTCCGTCGCCGCGGAAACCGACGATCAATCCGACGACGTCATTCGCTACGTCGACCAAAACGCCGACGGCGTGTGGAATGATCCGGAACCGTTGATTGTGCCGGGCGTGGCCGAACTGGACTACGAATTGGCCTGGATACTCCACGATCTCTTCCTGGCGCTGAAAGTTGATTTCACCGACGGTTACCCGTTCCGCTTCGAGCAACTCGTGCCCTTGTTCGACTACCTCGATTGGTCGGAACTCTCATTTATCATCAAGGTGTTGGACGCTTCCGGCGTCGACTCGATCGACCTGGGACAAGCGTTTCGCGAGCCCGACCCCGACGGCTTGCGCCCCTTGCTCGTCCAACTGCAAACCCTCCTGCAAACCTCGCAACAGGCCTTGAAGGAGAGGGAGAACATCGAACCTTGAAGCGCATCATTCTTTCGGCCGTTCTGATCGTCGTGCTCGTGGCGGCAAGCGCGTGTAGCCTGGAAAAGCCCGGCGTCGAAATGCAGGCCTACCAGCCGGTTTCCATCCCCAATACCTTTGACGTTGCCGCGGCGCAACGACTCGACGACGGTGTCACGCGCGCCGGCGTTAAGGTGGTGGACATCACGCCTTACGACCGCCGCGCCTGGATCGCCGGCTTCGAGCCAATGCGCAAAAGCCGCGGCGTGCTCGACCCGGTGACGGCCCGGATCCTCTACTTCCACGACGGCCGCAATGCCGTGGTCCTGATTTCCATCGACTGCGTCGGCATGATGAACGCCGATGTGCGCCGGTTACGCGCTTTGATCACGAAGAACTTCCCCCATCGCGTGCATGTGATCGCCACCCACAACCATGAAGGACCCGACACCATGGGGTTCTGGGGGCCGGGCCTGCTCACCCCCGTGCGGAGCGGCGTGGATACCGATTGGCTGGATAAGACGTTTCAAGATATCGCGCTGGGCGTTGACGAAGCGATTCGCGGCGCCGTACCGGTTCGCATCGCGACGGGCACGACCGAGATCGACCCTCAATGGTCCAGCAACATCTGGTTCCCGCACCCCACGGGGCCGATCGACCGCCGCATGAGCGTGTTGCGTGTGGAAAAAATCGACGGTACGCCGCTGGCCACCGTGGCCAATTTCGCCTGCCACGCCGAAACGCTGCTGTCGAACAAGAAAATAAGCGCCGATTTCCCCGGACGCTTCTACAAGTACTGCGAACAAAACGGCGGCGGCGTGGGCATTTTCTATAACGGCGCCTTGGGCGGGATGATCTCGCCGCGCATCGCCCGTTTCGACGACCGTAAAAAATTCCCTAAACCCGAACAGAAAATCGCCTGGATGGACGACATGGGCCGCGCCTTGGCTGACGCCGCGCTGCGCGCCGTGGTCGACCGCCCGCGTCACGCCGGGGTTCCGATCGACGTGCGAACCGTCGATGTCCCCCTGCGCATTCGGAACGCGCGTTTTGTCGGCATGTTCCGCTGCCGGATTATTTCTTCCGACCCCGAGCGTGTCCAAGGGCAAAACTACATCACCGAAGTGACGGCCGTGCGCATCGGCGGCGCCCATTTCGCTCTGATTCCCGGCGAACCCTTCCCGGAGCTGGGCCGCAAATTCAAAGCGGCCATGCCCTATGCGGAAGTGCCCTTTGTCGTCGGCCTGGCGAACGACGAACTCGGGTATATCATGATGCCCCATCAGTGGACGGACCCCACGTACAGCTACGAAACCACGATGAGCACCGGTCGGTATACGGGCCGGATTATCTTTGACGCGTTCACGGAGTTGCTGGAAAATTAGCGCATGACGGTTTACTCCCGGCGACAATGGTTGTGGGTACTGCTGGCCGCGTTTTTCGTGGGCGGAAGCCCGGTGCACGCCCAGGACGAACCGCCCGCGCCACCGTCGCTGAGCTACTACCAGCGCATGATGCAAACCACCGAAGCGATTGAGGATCAAGGCGACATTCTGCTTTGGGGCCGCCTCAGCGAACGCGTACCCGAGCGGGTACTGGGCTTGCGGCTCGATTACCGCAGTCGGCGGTACGACTCGGCCTACCGCGACGACAACCGCGTCGGCGACGTCATCCAATCGATGCGCCCGCAGGACCCCTTCGGCAGCGACGGGCGTTTCTTTCAGTTCATCACCGAGGTCGACGGCCGCCTGCAAATGCTCGATCTACGATTGAGCTACGGCATCTTGGACCACGTTACGTTTTACGCGCACTTCCCCCTGGTCAAGCAAGAAGCCGACCTGGACTTCCGTTTCACACCGGGAACCTCCGCGCGTATCGGCGTGCGCACCGTCGAAGACCTCTTCCGACTTTACGAGCAATACGGCCGCCCCGCGCCGGACGCCCGCTTCCGCAGTCTCGGTTGGGACCCCGGCGACCTGACGACGGGCTTCCTGTGGACCTACTACGAAGGTCGGTACTTCAGCGCCACCTCGCAGTTCTCGTTAATCGTGCCCAGCGGAATCCTGGCCGATCCCAACCAAGCGCAACGTTTCGGCATGGGGGCGCAGCTTGATGTCGGGCAGGGCAGCCTGGCGCCCGGCTTGACGCACATGATGCACGTTCGCCTTCCCGGGCGTCTCCAGTGGATCGGTTTGTGGCTCGAAGGCAGCTTCTTCTACTATCTGGAAGACGAGCGCGAGGGACCGAAATGGAGCGAACCCAACGCCGCGCTCGCCGGGCTTTCCGGTGATCTACAACTGGACGACAACCGCTTTCTGGATCTGTCGAAGGTCGACCGCAGCTACACCATCACCCCGGGCGCACAGGTCGACACGCTGGCGGCCGTCACTTTCTACCTGCGCTACTTCACGTTGGGCTTCGGGTACTTTTACGATTACCGGCAGGAGCCGATCATCAACGCCGACGCGGACCTCAAACGCTTTTTCGACGCCGGCGAATCGTATCTGGCCGGTGACGGGCACTCGCTGGCTCTGCAGGTGGGCGTGCCCTTGTCGTGGATTCGCGTGCCGGGCTTGTTCAACGTGGGTTACGCGTATCCGGTCGGCGGCCGCAACAGCCTGCGTTACGAAGATCGCTTCGACCTCCAAACCGTTTTCTTCCTGCCGTTGTTTTAGATTCGCGCCGACGTTTCCAGGGCGAGCAACCGCTCGCGCGCGCTTGTGAAGTCGTCTTCCAGCATCGCGTAATATTCGTGACTGACGAATCGATCGCCGACCCACAAATCGTCGCGCGCCGTGCCTTCGTGAACAAAGCCCAACTTGTGAATCACGGCCCGCGACGCGTGGTTGTCCAACCCGTGTCGAATGAACAAGCGGTGCAGGCCCAGCTCGTCGAAGGCGTACCGCGTGCTTCGCGCCGCTATGGCCGTGCAGATGCCGCGCCCGGTGTGGGCGGTGTGCACCCAAAAGCCGAGTTCGGCGCCGCGGTGTGGCGAGGCCAGTTGATGCAATCCCAGGGTCGCGACGGCTACGTCGCCGGCGAAGACAAGAAACACCTGCTCGCGCTCCTCGTCGCGGGCCCGCTCACTGTTCCTGATAAACGCCAACTGGCTCTCGCGGTCGGTCTGCGTGTGCGCCCAAAACATGTAGGGCAAAAGAGCGTCGCGCGAGTCGCGGAACATCGGCCACAAATCGTCCAGATGCCGTTCGCGCAGCGGTTCCATACGCAGCGAACCGGCGTGCAATACGGGCGCTTTGTCCACCATTTATGCTGTTTCCCCCGATAGCGCCGAACCTTGGCCGCCGCGTCGGCTCCATAGCCAACCGGCCATCGAGACCACCACGCCGATTAACCCCAACGGCCACAAGCCGAAATGGTCGACGCTGAAACCGATGATCGGCGCAAACACCATCGCAAACGCCGATTTCGCCTGTGCATCCACCGAAAGCACCGTCGCCTGCCGTTCGCTGGGTGTGTGCTCGTCGTAGCGCGATAACATGAGCGGACGCCAAATGTTGTGCAACAGGTGTGCGACCAGATAGACAACGATCGCCCATACGTACTGTTCGAAAACAAGCAAGACCAGCAACGCGCCGAAGGTGACGAGATTGCCCAACCACACGCGTCGCGCCCCTTGGACATCGCCGCCCGACCAGGTCTCGATGCGATGGGCGTTCCGGGCCGCGAAAAAGCCGATCAAGTAAATAAGCAAGTACGCCGCCGATACCAACACCGCCACGCGTTGCTCGCCCTCCAGCAATGCGAACAGGGGCAACGTCAGCGCCGCCTGCCGCACGATCGGCTGAATGTAATCCTTCGTCGTGGTGAACAAGCCGTCGAAGCCAAGGGACTCGGCGAACAAACCGCGCAACGGACGATGCCGTAGAATCAAGCGAATCGAACGCCACAGCTCGACGAAAAGTTTCTTTACCGACATGCCGCCGTCGGCGACCTCGCCGTCCAACTCCTTCGGATACGTGGCTAGGTTGAACATGTTCGCCACGTACGGCGCAAGGCAAAGCCACCAGATGTATCGGTAGCCGCCGGTCACGAACACGAGGACGCCGGCGATGATCACCGAAAGGGCCGATCCGGCTTTGGCCCAGGAGCGCGTCAGGCCGTATACCTTCGTGCGTTCCGAGGTGCGGCCCTCCAGGCGCAGCCACGTAAAGATCATCGCCTTGTGGGTACCGGTGCGAAACGCTTCGCCGCCGGCAAAGAAGGTGATGGCCGCGAACAACACGACCAACCCAACCGATCCGCGGGGGGCCAGCGCAAAGAGCACGAAGCTGATGATGTACGAAAACCAACCGGTTACCATCGAGCGCCGCCGGCCCCACAAATCGGCTACGACGCCGCTGGGCACTTCGAATAAATTGACCAGCACTTCACGATAGCCGATCAGCACGCCGATCATCGTAAACGACAGGCCCAAGTCGCGCAGGTACAGAATGAGGAAGGGCTCGAAGTATTGCTGATTTTTCAGAAAACCGTATAGCGAAAAACGTCGGATCACCGGTCGCTACCCTTCAATCTCATGAGTCGCATTTATAATACGAGTACACGTGAGCGACCAGGGGGGAAGAAAGAACCGGGAATGCAGCCTTTTCCTTACGCACACCGAAATGAAACGAGGGCGATCAGCCCGTCCCGCCGGTGGAACTTGTCCAGAAGTCGATTTGCACCATCGCTTGGATGCCTCGGTAACTACCGACCACGACCCCGTATCCTTCCAAATCCGGCGCGGTGAGCGTCGTTACCGCGAAACCATCCATATCAGTGGTCAACTCGGTTTCGGTCAACGTGCCCATCGTGGCGCTGAGGACAACCACCGCCGATTCCACGCCTTCACCGGCCGGATCGGTCACCGAAATCATGACCGAAATCGCGCCGCCGGTTTGGATGTTCAAATTATCCGGCGCGGCGGAAACCACCAGCGTAAAGCCGTCATCATTGGCAACGGCCGTCATGTCGGTGGTCATGAATTCCTCGCCGCCGCAGCCCAGGGCTAGAACGACAACGGCCAACATTGCCAACCAACATGCGTATCGCATCGGAATCCTCCGCTTTCTGTTTCACGCTATGGCTTCAGCAAAGGGAATGCCAATTTCGAACCACAGCGGGAGTGTGCCTATAACCCATTGATATTATTACGTAGTCGCTGTTACCGCCGCCGCCGTCCAACCTTCCGGAGGGCCGGCAAGCGGCAGATCCTGCCGGGCGGGACGGAAAAAGCGACGCCCTTAGGGCGCGTTCAATCTAATTGACAGGCGTGGACAAGCGAGTCTATGATCGATTTCCTTTTTGTCGCATCTACGGAGGAAGCATGAAGAAGCAACGGACCATCCAACCATGGATCTGGCTCGCCGGCCTTTTAGTGATTGCCGTTTTCACCATGGTTTCATGTACTTGCGGTCCCAGACAGCAAAAAAAGCAACCGGTCCGCCCAAACCCGAATGCCAAGCAGGTCGCCCGGCCTGGCGGCGGTAACGGCTTGTTGCCCAAAGATATGACGGCCGAGCAACGTGAAACATGCCGGAAAGTGTGCAAAAGCATGTGCCACCGCGGCAAAGAGTGCAAAATCAAGGGGTTCACGAAGGCCGCCCGGTGCAACAAAGGGTGTTTTCTGCTATGCGCCCACAATGTGATCGACGAATCCATCACATCCTGCATGAAGCCCGACACGGAATGTTCGGAAGTCGAAAAATGCCTCGGTGATTTGAAGCAACGCCTTCAAAAAATCCGCGACAACCGCAAAAAGACCGGCACGGGCAAAGACGGCGGCGCCTTCATCGGTAAAAAGAAACCCGCTGCGGCCGAAACCGATTAGGGTTTGGCGGGCAACCGGCTAATGACCCCGACGGCAGCCGATCCCGCGAATAAAAACATTAAAACCGTATTGCGGTGGCCGGTGGTCGGCGTGGCGCTTGTCGTCGGGCTGGTCGGCATCCTGGCTTTGGCCGGTGTTCTATTTCGTTTGGCCACCGGCGTCGTGCCTTCGGCTCAGGACGTGGACCTTCCCGACCCCCAAAACAGGCTTCGGTTGCCGCAAGATTTCGGCGACCATCCGGAATTCCTGATCGAATGGCGTCGCGTTGCCGGTTGGTTGCGGGATGAGGTCGGTCGCAAATTCGCTTTCGTTATCGATTTTTATCGCAACGATATGCCGCCGCGGGCGAGCCTGTTTCGCCGGCAGTTACATAAAGCAAATAACCGCTATTGCGCCGAACTGCTGCTCATCGACGCCCACGCCGGTCACGCGCAACACGTCACGAAATTCGGGACGCTACAAAGTGACAAACCCGACGACAGGGGCGTGATCGCGTTTCGCCTGGACGATTGGTCGATGACGGTCGGCGGTTTGCAAATGGAATTGGACGCGGCGGGCGACGGCAATTTGTTGAAACTCGGGCTGCGGCCGGAAAAGAAACCCGTTCTTCGCGGAACCGGCGGCTATCATTGGCGGGGCGAAGACGGCGTGCCGACCTATTTCCTCGGCTACTCCCGGCTGTCGGCCGAGGGCAATTTCGTCGCCGACGGCAAAGGAGGCACAGTCCGGGGCAGCGCGTTTTTGGAGCACGAGTTCACCAGCTACCGCGCGGGCCGGGAGACCTCCGGGTTCGACCGGTTGACGATCGTGCTGGACAATTTTCACGAAATGACCCTGATTCGCGTTCGCCGCGCCGACGGCGGCACGAGCCCGGATTCACCGCTGTCGCTTGTGTTGCCCGATGGGGATGTGCGGGAGTTGACGCAGGACGAATACCAACTCCAAGAACAAGGGCACTGGAAAAGTCCGGACGGCAAAGCCACGTACCCGATTGCCTGGAAGCTCGTCATACCGCAATATCAGGCGGAGTTGGAACTCGCGGCGCCGGTCGCGGAACTCGAATTCGTCCGGCGCGGCGGTGTGGAGCGCACGTGGACGGGCCCGCTGGATGTCGAAGGACATTGGGGCGACTGGCGCGTGCGCGGCGAGGCGATGGCAGAGTTGTCGGGCTACGCGAAGCCGGGCATCTTTTAATACTGGGGAGGCGATCGTTTGCGGCATTTCGACCTGGATGACATCGCGTTGATGGACCCCATGGCGGACGACCTTGGTTCGGCCATGGGCCGCGGTTTGGCCGATAGCTTGAATATCTCCGAAGCTCCGCAACCGGAGGTGACGGAACATTCCGCCCTGCAACGAGCGAAGCAGACCATCCTCCATCGCGAAATTTCCTGGTCGGTTTCGCGCGACGAATCGAGCCTGACGGTACGCGCCGATTTCTACCGCTTCATCCATCCGGTGTCCGGCACCATCAACAACACTGTCGAATTGTTTGTCCTGCCGCAAAGCGCCAAAGCCGGCGTGGCCCGCCTGCTGTTGCTTATCGGCGTTCCGGTGATCGGTGCGCTGTTCGGTTTGCTCGCCTGGCGTCTGCTGCAGTGGGACACGAACATGGCGTCCGGACCGTGGATCGTGCTGGGCGCGTTGTGCGGCGCGACATTGGGGATTTGGCTGGCGCGACGCGCGACGCAACATCTCGGCGTGCTGCTGGAACGCGGCAAATCACTCGCATCAGCCGCCCACCGCCGTAGCGCCGAAGCCGCCGCCGCCGACGTAATGGACGCCGTGATACAAACGCACCGGCAACGCACCAAGGAACTCGGCGAGTCTGCTCCCGCGGCACAAACCCCGCCGGTTGAACCCGAAGCGCTGGCCGAATTCACGCGTCACATCACGACCGATCCCGACGCCGCCGTTCGCCACTACGGCCTCTACGATGCGCGAAACCGCTCCGCCGTCGCCGAAGCTTTTCAAGCCCTCGAAAAAGACGTGGAATTGTACGGCGCGTACCAGGAAATGATGCGGCCGAGCGAAGCGGTGCCGTCCGACCCCGAATCCCCCTAATGCGTTTACTCCGCCCGTGTTTTGCGCTGTTCGGTTTGCTGGCCGTCCTGTTCGTGACGTTGTCGTCGGCTCGTCCGGCCGAGGCTCACTGGAAGCATGGACCCGAACGACACGAGGTTCGCTTGACCGTCGCCGGCGACCGTCTGGTGATCGATTACACGATAAAGGCTCTGGACGAAAACGCGCCGCCGTACAGCCACGATCCGGGCATGGCGCTCCAGCAGCGCGCCGGACAATTAATCGCCCTGCAACGAGTCAAATTCGACGGCGAACTCGTCCCCTTGGGTCTGCGCGATTTGGCGGTCCAGCGAGACCACGTCATGTACCAACTCGACACCGGGGCGGGCAGTTTGTCCGCGGGACGACACGAGTTGGTCTTCACGGCGCTCTCGGCAAACACCGCGGCGGAATTCGAATTGACCTGGCAAGCCGCCACGGAAGCCCGCTTCATCGGCGAAGCGCGCCGCAAGGGCGCAGCGAGTTGGTCGGCGACGGTGGCAGTCGGCGGATCGGCAGCGGGCGCTGCACCGGGAAGCGCCACGAAAATCGCCGGCGTGTGGACGCGCCTGACCGAGGCGTTGCGCAGCGGCGGCGGGGCCAAATTCTGGGCCCTCATCGTCGGCATCGCGTTTTTTCTCGGTATGATTCACGCCGTGACGCCCGGCCACGGCAAAAGCCTCGCCGCCGCTTATTTGATGGACCGCCGCGGCGGCGTGGGCGACGCGGCGGTGTTTGCCGGTTCGGTGACGCTCACCCATACGATCCTGGTTTTTCTCTTGGCGCTGATCGCTTATGTGGCGGGCGAATTCGTCGACCGAGCGCGATTGGCTCCATACCTGCAGGTGTTTGGCGGAAGCGTGATGGTCCTGATCGGCGTGTGGCTACTGTGGATTCGCATTCGCGGCGATGACGGCCATCACCACGATCACGATCATGATCACGATCATCCCCGTCGTGCAGAAGGGCCGTGGGGCGGGGCGTTGTTGGGCATGGCGGCGGGCGCCGCGCCTTGTCCCGAAGCGTTGGCGTTGTTATTTGTGGCGATCGGCGCCGGTCGACCGGGAGCGGCGCTGGTAATGCTCGTGTCGTTTTCGCTGGCCTTGGCGACGGTGCTTTTTCTGATCGGTTTGGCCGTAATCAACGCCGGGCCGCTGCTGGCGCGGCTTTTCAAGCGCGATCCGGCCCGCGTCGCCCGCGTGTTGTCGATCGTCTCGGCCGTGTTGATCGTCGGCATTGGCATTTTGTTTGTCGCTGCGGCCGTCACGTCGCTGTAACGCAGAAAAAAATCGGATACGGTTCCCGATGGAAGTGAATTATCAAGAAACGACGAAACGCGTTCCCCAATCTTGGGGAGAGGAATGGCTGCACGTCACGGCGATGGCCGCTAAGAGGCTATTTGGCGAACAAGAAGAACTGCGAGTATACAGATTTCCAAGTCAAAAAAGATCATTTTGGTTCTAAACGTTGAAGTTCGTGACTTGAGACGCCGCTTGAAAACTGGTATCAGTAAAAAAGGACCGGTTTTCCGACTTTAAATTTGACGTATTCGAAAGTTTGTATAAGAACGAATTCGCGGAGGGCACTATGTCTAGAAAGCCAAGAATGAATTCGCACCTAATTAACTTGACATCTCCTCATTTCAATAGGCACAGAATCGGCCTACCCGAGTGGTTGAAAAACTCAAGGGAAGCCTACTTGCGAAGGGGCGTTTCCAAAAGAAATGAGCGCGTGATCATTATTCATCATCGAGACGCAGGTACGCCAAAAGACTCCCTATTGGAGGTAATCGACTTCGCCGGAATATCTGGTATCGATATCGATGAGAAGCTCTTCGAATGGGGTAAACCCGATGCTTCTTTGGGCGGCGCGCTTTCGGAGGATTCTAGGGAAGGCGGGCAAGGAAACGGAGGTAAGTCGTACCTTCGAGAGTTGTTCGAAAAAGGGTACTTTGTGAGCATCTGTGATGGGAGACTATCTGTCGCGCGGTTCATCGACCCGAGTAAACATATTCTTGATTTTGTTCCGGATTGCGACAAAGGGAAGGATTATTCGGGAATAAATCCTGAATTGCCGACGATTCGTACGGATGCCTCTCTCTGGTGTGAGTCTTTCGATTATCCACCAGATCACAACGTAACAATTGTTAGAGGAATCTCGCCTAAGAAACCAGTAAATCTGGACAGATTATTGAACGATATTCAAGCAGAAGCGCAAGCACGCGAAACGATCAAGTCATGCCGAGTATTAGTTTTTAGAAATCATAAAATTCGGCGTGAACTGGCAATACGTCCACCAACTCTGCATCCTAGTATGCCGGAGCCAATAGAAATCGAAATTCCCGATGTTCTCGAGGATGACAACGGCGAAGATGTTGTCACATGTGTGGGCGAAAGATTCCCCAGGGGTAAACTCGTTTTATGTTTCACGCGAGAGCCGTTGAGCACAAGCGAAAGGCGTTCTTGGAACTTCATCGATTTCTACGGATCTGGTATTACGTCAATTGGAAGAAAAAGGGCACGCGATCTAGGGCTGCAATTCGGACATTTTTGTGAACACGTATACGGTGAGTGCCATTTGAGCATTCTGACGGCCCCGGATGATAACTATGAACTTCAAGCTAGAAAGGAATTGAAAGATGGCCCTCTCTCTGAGGCCCTATTTACGTTCATTGCCTCCGAGGCGGATAAACGGTTAGAGTCAATCGCAAAAATCGACTACGACAAAACGCGGAAAAAAAAGTCAAAGGGACTCGATCAACTAAACGAATATTTGGCTACTTGGTTTGAGTCAAAAATGACCACTGCTGGAGGATTGACGGAACATGGTACATTCAACGGTGGAATTGGCAAGAAACGTCGAGACTTAAAAACGGCAAGGCCGCATTCCCCGGCAGTCGAAGTGAAGATCAATAAACAATCCTTGGTCATTTGTGAGGGGGTCACACATCCGTTGCGTGCAATCGGCCGAGATGAAAACGGAATACCTGTTCCATGTGGAAAAATATTGTGGCGTTCTACAAACGCGGCTGTCGTAAAAGTTCACCCGGACAAAGGGGAGATTGAAGCAATCGCCGAGGGTTTAGCGGCGATCACGGTTGAGATTATTGACAGCGGGTTGATGAGTAAGCCGTTGAACGTACAAGTGATCATTCCAGAAAAAATCGAATTAAGGGACAAGGGTCCAATTGAAGTCGGTTCAAATCGTCGTTTTCCGCTTGACGTCAAAGTAAAAACGAAGCGCCGTGTTTTTGATTCGGTGGCGTTGAACTGGTCTGCGGAAGAACCCGGAATTGCTACGGTTGGGCCGGACGGAATCCTTGTTGGCGGGGAAGTCGGAAAGACGAAGGTATGGGCCCACGCCGGCCTTGTTGAATCCGACAGAATCGAAGTTGTGGTTGAACGCGGATCAGCTGGAAAACCGTTGGGCGGCGGCGTTGGAAAACCTAGAATCCTACTGTCAGGCCACCATTTGTGTCCCTTCACAAATAGCGACGTAATACTAAGTTCAACAAACCCCGCTGTATACCAAAGGCCAGGTTACTATGACGCACAACACAATGTTTTCTGGATCAATTTACAGCATCCTCTCGCCAAAGCGTTGCACAACCTTGGCGAGGCAAGCGTACAGTGGCGCATGTACCATTTTCAGCGCATGTTGGATGTTTACACGATAATTGAACTTCGACGAACATACGCGGATAGTGAAGAATTGGATGTGGACAAGGTCTTGGATGAGATAAATGCACAAATGGCCGTGATATTCATGATGGCGGCCAACGAAAAGATTTTCGACGTGTTAGTGCGGGAAAAGATTGACCTTAGCAAGTTATGAGGAGAAGAGGATGACGAAACCCGAACGAATACTCGTGGCGGCCATTAAACTGACGTCGGCAGCGAAGGCGGATTTTTCAATCGAAGATCTCGTGGTCAGTTGTTACATGGCTTTCCCCTCGCATTTCGGTTTGAAAGGGTACGAGTCGCAATATCCAGATTCGAACGCTGTTTACGTTAGTATGATGGGCCGAAAAGCTGTTCCCATTGTCCGCGGTTGGATCGAAAAAATCGGAACAAAAAGGTTCCGCGTGACCGCGAAGGGCTTTTCTGAAGGGGGACTGCTGATCTCCGATTCAGAAAGACAAACAACGAAAACAAACCTAAGTCGTGATTTGGATCAAGGTATTGGAAATCTTGTTACAACACATGCTTACGAGGAATTCTCTGAGCAGGGAAACCTTGAAAACGTGACGTTCTATCATTTCTGCCGGTTCGTTAGTCTAACGGCACGTGACAAATGGCAAAAGGTGCAAGGCAAGATCAGCAAAGTCGAGCATATCATCGATGAGGCCGTGGAGTTAGGCGAAAATGGCCATGAAATCCGTTTTCAGTTCAGGAAGAGAAACATAATCCTATCTCCGAATGATCTTGTGCGACTTGGAGTGTTATGGAAACAAATGCTATCTAAGTTCTCGACAGACCTAGAAAAATGGAAATCAATGCCGTAGACGATCTTTCTGTAATATTGCCCGGTCTATTGACTACGAAGTTCCCGTCGTTTGAGATGTCGTATTACGGGTTCTTGAGATCCTCCAAATTAGAGAAAAAGCGCAAGGCCGAGGTCTTAACATAAGAGACACCTGATTCGAACGAAATCCAAAAACGGTTGTTATCTTCAGCAACCCTTCCTGTAACGTTGCTACCGGCGAAAGGGTCGAGAACGATGTTTCCGGGTGTCGTAAGTAAACGAGTGAAGAACGTTGGTAAAGCAGGATGAAAACGGGCCGGGTGCGGTTTGAAGCCGAACTCTCTGCATCGTCTTAGATAATTATCGCTACTACTTGTATTCGCCGCAGCGATAATATTTGGCGAAATCGAACCGCCATTATCCGTCCCCCATTTCTTTGAGATGACGTGTTCGGAAGGCCGAGGCCCGTCATTATAACCGTTTTCGAGGAGCCTTTGCATATGTTGTCCATACGGGTACAAGACGCGTCTATTGTCCGCTTTCGGGTTCGGCTTTTTCGAAAACCACCAAACAGGCGTTACAGCATCTTTTAACCGACACCGACGAACACTTACCCACTCAACGGGAGTTGGAAGTTTAGCGGTGTTGTAAAAATAGAAGTCTTGCGCGAAACAAAAAATGTCTGCCAATTTCAACAGGAGTTCGTATTGATAAAGTGATCGAATCGGTTTTCCTCGTTGCCAAGATCCTCCAAGCTCAATTACAAGGCTTCCAGTTGGTCGGAGAACCCGCTTGAATTGCTTCGCGAAATCCAAGAACCATTCGATGTAATCTTGAGCGGATTCGTTTCCATATTGTTTCTTTCGCAGAAGTGCGAACGGGGGCGAGGTAATAATCGCATCAATCGAGCCACTTGGAATCGCTAAAATCAAATCCTTGCTGTCGCCGCAATATGCTTTTCCATATCTCGTGGAGTACGAGGGAGTCGGGAGAGATTCCGTAATCTTGCTGAAACGCTTGAATTGGTTTTGGCGCGGGGCGCGGATATTCCGTTCCGGAATCAATTTACCATCCGGCCATTGTCGGTTTTTGGGTCGGGGGGGCACACGCACCTCATGTGTTTCTAACCTATTGTTAATATTATCAAAAAATAAGGATCATGTAAAGGGGGGGGCCGTGGGAAAGAGCAAAGCAGGCATCGGATCGACGGCTTGGCCGTAATCAACGCCGGGCCGCTGCTGGCACGGCTTTTCAAGCGCGATCCGGCCCGCGTTGCCCGCGTGCTGTCGATCGTCTCGGCAGTGTTGATCGTCGGCATTGGCATTTTGTTTGTCGCGTCGGCAGTTTCAGCGCTTTAATGCAGAAAAAAGCCTGAAATAACAGACTTTGCAGCGGAAATGGTTGCGCGTCCCGCCGCGGTATCGTAACTTATGGCAGTTTAAGTCGGGCCGCTTATGTGCATCTAATGGGGTTAGGTTGATGAGTGTGAAGTGTCCCCATTGTGGAATGGTGAATTTCAAAGCGGCCAAGGTGTGTCGTCGCTGCAAAAAGCCATTCGGCGAAAAATGTCCGGAATGCGATCGACCGCTGAGCCCCGGCGCCACCTTCTGCTCGGCGTGCGGCGCGATCCTCGGCGAAAACACCGTGTCGGTCGAGGACTATAAAACCAAGAGCCTGCGCTCCCGAACCTTCGACGAGGAACGCGAATCGACCTCTGGAGGAACAGGCGCGGATAAAAGCGGAGAGGCTTTCAAGTACCAGGCGAAGGTCCATCATTTTACCCGGTGTCCTGAATGCTGGGCCAAGATCGACCGCGATGCCACGTTCTGTACCTTCTGCGGATCGCACTTCGAAAAGGGCGCCCAACCGAACCAAGATGTGTCGGAATCAGCAAAAACAGACGTCGAATCTGCGAAAACAGACGCCAAATCTGTGACCGAAAACGATAAGAAGGCTGCAAACAATGTCGCCGGAGACATAAAGACGCCGAGCGACACGGCGGCATCTCAGGCAAAATCAGCTACCGAAGCCGGCGAAGAAAAGCCGCAAGACGGGGCGGACGAGAAGCCGGCGACGGAAACCGAAGAGGCAAAACCCCCGGAACCGGAAAAGCCCAAGCGCCCCGTTATCCCGTTTATGAAAATGGGGCTGCGTTTGATGATGAAGCCGATCAAGGCCGGTCGCTATCCTTCGCCCGCCGGCGGCAACGAACTCGTCTCGGTCGGAGGCTTCAACCTGGGAGCGCGCCTGGTCACTTGCGCCGAGTACAAAGTTTTCGTCGACGCCACCGGGCACCCGGCGCCGCAGGATTGGATGGACGACCAACCGCTGATCGGCAAAGACATGCACCCGGTCGTCAATGTTTCCCTGCTCGACGCGTTGGCGTTTTGTCGATGGGCCTGCGTTCGCCTGCCGACGCCGACGGAATGGATGGTCGCGCTGCGCGGTCTCGACGGCCGGCGCTACCCCTGGGGCAACGAAGAGATCGATTTCGATACGCGTGGCACGACGTGGCCGGTCGGCCAACTTGCCGAGCGCGTGGGGCCCTTCGGTCACCACGATCTGATCGGCAACGTGCGCCAGTGGTATTTCACGGCCGACCCGAAACAGAACAACGAGGCACTCGCCGCGGCAGGTATGCCGCAGGGTGTGTTCGGCCTCGCCGGCACCAGCTTCCACGATCCCCTCTTCGTAGCCGCCGGCGACGTCGTATTCCCGATGAGTAACCCGGATATTCACGATTTTGCCATTGGTTTCCGGTACGCTGTCGACCGCTGATCCATCGACGCGGCGGTCGGAGAAACGGGGGAATTTCATGCACGAACCGATCATGTTGATGTTGGTTTTGTTCTTGGTGTGCGGATTTGCCGCCGCGGCCGGCGCGCAGGATGCCCAGGCGCGCACGGCGCTTAACGTGGAGGACATCAACAAGGCAACGCTCGCCAAGCTTTTGAAAGAGGGGCAGCTACTCAAGGTTAAGGAAGATGCGGGTGGTCGCCTGGAATTGATCACCGGCGGGATTCTCATCGATCGGCCGGTGGAAGAAGTGTTTCGGGTCGTGACGGATTTCCCTCGTTTTCCCGAGTACATGCCCAGTGTTGAGGATTGTAAGGTTTTATCCACCGAGGGCGACATCAAGGACGTTGCGTTCAAAGTAAAGTTCAAATTCGTGATTAGCTTCAACGTCGAGTACGTGTTGCGGAATCGCCTGAACCCGCCGCACGAAATGACGTGGAATTTGGTCAGCTCCAAAGGCAACAAAATAAAACGGAGCTATGGATCGTGGAAATTGATCGCCCTGGACGGGGGCAAACGTACGGCCGCTTTTTATACCGTCTTCTCCGACTTCTCCGACATCATCTGGGGGCTGGAGCGGATGTTGAAAAAAGACCCCAGCATGGAAGTGGCGATCAATACGAGCACGGTCATCCTCGTGCTCAAGGCCGTGAAAAAACGCAGTGAAAACCCATCCTGGATTCAGAAATAAGATTAGGAGAGCAAAGCATGCGTCATGAACAGGTTGTTATCGTCGGCGCCGGTCCGGCGGGTTTGACCGCCGCGATCTATACCGCGCGCTCGGGCCTCGAGACACTTGTTATCGAGAAGCTTCAGCCCGGCGGCATGATGGCTTCGACCGACATCATCGAAAACTACCCGGGCTACGAGGAAGGAATCAACGGCCCGGAGCTGTCGATGAAAATGCAGCAGCAGGCCGAGCGTTTCGGCGCCCGCTTCGAATTCGGTGAAGTGCACGGTCTGACGACCAACGGCGACAAAAAGATCCTCCAAACCGACCTGGGAGAAATCGAAGCCGACGTGGTCATCGGCGCCACCGGAACCGAACACCGCATGCTCGGCGTGCCGGGCGAACGCGAACTGTTCGGCAAAGGCGTTTCAATCTGCGGCACGTGCGACGGCCCGTTCTACAAGGGCAAGGAAGTCGCCGTCGTCGGCGGCGGAAACAGCGCCCTTCAGGAAGCCATGTTCATCGCGCGCTTTGCCGAGAAGGTGCACATCGTTCATCGTCGCGACGAACTGCGCGCCGATAAAATTTTGGCCGACCGCGCCATGAACACGCCGAACATTCGCCTCGTGTGGGACTCCATAGTGACCGAAGTCGTCGGCGAAAACGGCGTGGATGGCGTGCGCCTCAAGAACAAGAAAACCGGCGAAGAGTCACTGCTGGCGGTCGACGGATTCTTCATTTTCATCGGCTTGATTCCCAATAACGCATGGCTTGGCGGCGCCTTGCCGGTCGACGAACAGGGATTCATCGTCACCGATATTTACGGGCGCACCGACCTCCCGGGCGTGTTCATGGCCGGCGATCTGCGCAGCAAGGATATGCGGCAAATTGCCACCGCCGTCGGCGACGGCGCGATGGTTGCGCGGGTCGTGGAAGATTACTTGGACGAGTTAGCCGAAACGAAGCCGAGCGCCTAAGCGTACGCGATCATCAACCACGACCGGGAATCAGCCCCCGGTCGTTTTTTATGCCGGCTACGCGATTTCGAAAGTGTCGATGGGCGTATCAACGCGACATACGGCCGCTTCACGGAAGCCGACGGCCAACGCCTTGCGGTTGATTTCCTCCGTGCCGGGCGGCACGCGTCCCATCACGGCGCGTTCGATGGCGGCGCGCGTCACGCAGTCGGTTAACCCGGCGATGGCTCCCAGCGCGATGATGTTCGCGACGAATGATTTGCCGATTTCTTCCTGGGCTAAGACCGCGAAAGGAATCCGGAACAGTATGTATTCGCCCTTGGTCGGAACTTCGCACATGTCTTTGTCGACAATCAGCACGCCGTTTTTCTTCAGGTCGCCAAGATATTTATCGAGGCTTTTTTGGTTGAGGCTCAACAGGATATCCACCTGCTCGCACTTCGGGTAGTCGATCGCATCTTCGCTGATGATCACTTCGCTTTTCGACGCGCCGCCGCGTGCTTCGGGACCGTAGCTTTGGGTCTGCACGGCGTTCTTGGCGTCGTATAAAATCGCCGCTTCGGCCATGATGATGCCCGCGAGTATCAGGCCTTGGCCGCCGCTGCCGGCTAGGCGAATTTCCAATTGCTTGCCGTTGGCCATGCCCTCAATCCTCCATCGCCATCTCGGCGGTCTTATGCATTTCCTCGACGAATTCGTGACGTTGCGCGTCGGTAAAGATGCCGATCGGGATCTTGTCCTTGACGTCCTCGAGGCTGAGCCCGTCGACCGCGTCGATAAAGTAGCAGTTCTCTTTCCAGAACCTCATCATCGGCACCGGGCCGCGCATTTTGTTGCGGCGGCCGTACGCCGTGGGGCAATCTTCGAGCACTTCGATCACCGAAAAGCCTTCGTGTTGGATCCCCAGCTTGATCGCCTTTTCCAACAACTTCACGTGATAGGTCGTGGCGCGGGCCACGAAGGTCGCGCCGGCGCCTTCGGCGAGTTTCACGAAGTCGAAGTTGTGCGACAAGTTGCCGTAGGGGGCGGTGGACGCGAATTTGGCGTGCGGCGTCGTCGGGCTGACTTGCCCGCCGGTCATGCCGTAAATCGAATTGTTGAAAATGATGAGTGTCATATCGATGTTGCGGCGACAGGTGTGAATGAAATGGTTGCCGCCGATGGCCACCGCGTCGCCGTCGCCCGATGTGACGATGACGTTTAGGTGCGGCTTGATCACCTTGATGCCGGTGGCGAAGGGCAGGGCGCGGCCGTGGGTCGTGTGCAAGGTGTTGAAATCGGCGTACCCCGGCAACCGACTGGCGCAGCCGATGCCGGAGACGACCATGACGTCGTCTTTTTCGATTTGCAGGGAGTGAATGGCCCGCAGCATGGCTTTGAAAATGATGCCGTGTCCGCACCCGGGGCACCAAATGTGCGGCAGCTTGTCGACGCGCAGGTAATATTCGTAATCGAAAGCCATATCAACTCTCCCGCAACGCCCGCATGATCTGGCGCGGCGTAATAATTTGGGTGTCGAGCCGTTGCAGGCCCAGTACTTCGCAACGCTGGCCCGCCGCGCGCTCGACTTCGGCGACGATTTGCCCGGCGTTCATCTCCGGAACGAGCATCTTCTTCACGTGCTTGCGCTGCGCGATTTTCGCCAGTGCGCGGGTCGGGAACGGCCACAAGGTCTTGATACGAAACAATCCAACCTTATGATCGCGCTTGCGCAGCCGTTTAGCAGCCGCCAAGGCGCTGCGTGATACGCATCCGAAACAGACGATCACTTCTTCGGCGTCGTCCAAGAAAACTTCTTCCCATTTGACGATGTCGTTGTACGCGCGGTGAATTTTGCGCAACAGGCGCCTGGTTTCCGTTTCGATCACCGCGGGGTCGTTAGTGGGAAAGCCGCTGCGATCGTGGAACAGGCCGGTGACGTGGAAGCGATAGCCTTCGCCAAAAGGCGCCATGGTCGGCACGTCGGTGGCGCCGGACTGATACGCAAAGTAGCGATCGGGCATACGCCGCGGCTTGCGGCGATTGTAGACGCTGACCGTGCCCGGGCTGGGCAGGAACATCCGCTCGCGCATATGACCGATCACTTCGTCGGACATCAGCAAGACGGGCGTGCGATAACGCTCGGCGAGGTTGAAGGCGCGAATCGTCTCCCAAAACAGGTCTTCCACACCGTTGGGGTACAGGGCGATGATGGGGTGGTCGCCGTGAGTTCCCCAGCGCGCCTGCATGAGATCACCCTGCGAAGGCCCGGTGGGTACGCCGGTACTGGGGCCGCCGCGCTGCACGTTGACGACCACGCAGGGGATTTCCGCCAGGCATCCGTAGCCGATGTTTTCCTGCTTGAGAGAGAAGCCGGGGCCGGAGGTTGCGGTCATCGTTTTGGCGCCGGCCAGGCTGCCGCCCAAAATGGCGGCCATGGCGGCGATTTCGTCTTCCATTTGCAGGAAGAAGCCGCCGACCTGCGGCAAGCGGCAGGAGAGTATCTCGGCGATTTCGGTGGACGGCGTAATGGGGTAGCCGGCAAACATGCGGCAGCCGGCATACAACGCTGCTTCGGCGATGGCTTCGTTGCCGCTCATAAGGCGCAGACCGGTTTTGAATTTGGGTCCAGCCATGGTCAACTCCCTTCCGTCGGGTAGACGGCGATTGCGAAATCCGGGCAACGCAGTTCGCAAAACAAGCACCCGATGCACTTGTCGGGTTCGACGACCTTCACTTTTCCGTTTTCCATGGCCAACACTTGCGTCGGACAAAACGCGACGCAAATACCGCATCCCTTGCAAAAATCGAGTTTGACCTCGATACGCGGCGGCGTTTTCTTCTTCTTTTTGGCAGACGCTTTTCCGGCAGTCGCGGCCGTACTCATGCTTATATCCTTTGAGTTGATGGCAACTTGGGCGCCGTTGACGTAGTCGCCATGCGCGCGACAACGACGACGAGACGTGTTAACACCATGTGAACAAACCTTGTCGAAACACTTGTGGATATCGGTTTGGGCGGGCTCGAGGGGAGGAAGGGGCTCGCGTGGGACATTCGGTGCATATCGTAACCGGGATTGTCACCCGAATCATTTCCCCCTCAACATCAACGTTTGTACCGGGGCCGATTTGCGCGTCATTGTACGCGGCCGGTTTTTGAATGCAAGCCCCCAAACCTGAACGTTGACACGCTGCGCGCGCGCGGTGTAGTTTGCGCAGACTGAAAAAGGAGGCGCGGTGCGTAACTCAATCTGGTTCATTTTGGCGGCTCTCACCTTGGCGTTGGCCCTCGTGATAGTTGTCGCCTGTAGCGGCGAAGAGGAAGATGACGACGAAGAGCCCGACTGCCGGGCGGCTCTCACGGTGTGGTTTAATCAATGCGATTATTCCGTATCCATGAACGGCATCGATGAGATGGACTACGCCACCGCGCTGGAATCCTGCCGCAACTACGGCAAGGTGTGGGAATATTTCATTCGTTGCTACGAGGATCAATGGAAAGAAGGGGCCCGCACCTGCGAAGCTTTCGCCGACTGCGTACCCGATCACGGCTTCCTGGGCCCCGAAACCGACGACGACACCGACCTCGTCGACGATGACACCGACCTCGTCGACGACGACGATGATAACGACGACGATGACGACGATGATAACGACGACGATGACGACGACGATAACGATGACAACGACGACGATGACGACGATGACGACGACGATGACGATGACAACGACGACGATGACGACGATGACGACGATGACGACGACGATGACGATGACAACGACGACGATGATGATGATGACAACGACACCAAAGGTTGATCCCGTTTCCCGAACTTGCCAACGCCACCTGATCTAAGCCACACTACGGCCTACTCATGAACCAGGAAACCAACACCTCCGGCCTTGGTGCGTGGCCCCTGTCGCGGCGACTGTGGGCCGCGGCGCTTGTCGTGTGGCTGGTGGCCGCCGTGGTGTACCTGCCCAAAATCGGCAACTCGTTCGCCTTCGACGACCGCATCTTCATCCAGACGGATCCGCACCTGCGCAGCTTCTCGGGCGCCCTGGCCGAATTCGGCCGCGACCAGGCGCGTCTGTATCGCCCGCTGCGGTCGGTGGTGTTGGCCGTTTTCGTAAAGCTGTTCGGCGTGGAGCGATCCCTGCCGTATCATTTCGCCGGCATTTTCTTTCACGCCACGCTTGCGGCGCTCGTGTTTCTCATCGTTTGGTTGCTTCGCCGACGCGCGACGACGGCACTTGTGGCCGGGCTTGTGTTCGCGCTGCACCCGGTTCACGCCGACCGGGTAGCGAACATCACCGGCAGCTTCGATCTGGTGGGTTTGATGCTCGGCTATGGCGCGCTGGCCGCGGCTCTGTGGTACGACCGGCGCGGCTCGGCGGGCCGGATGTGGTTGGCGGCCGTGCTGTTCGCGCTGGCGTGTTTGGCCAGTGAGGAAGCCTTGATGGTGTGGCCGATGCTGGCCGGCGCATTTTTCGTGATCGAAGGCGAGCGTCGGCGGCGCATCGGTTTGTTGGCGGTATGGGCGGCGACGGGGTTGGCGTACCTGGGCACGCGGGCGCTGGTGCTCGGCGGCGTGGGGCGTACGGTCGAGTACGCGGCGGGCGGCCTTTTCGCGTCGATCTGCACGATGGCGGTGATCTTCTGGCGCTACGTGGGGCTGCTCTTGTGGCCGGTCGGCTTGAGCCCCGCGTACGGGCCGCACATTTACGAGGGCTTCGCTTGGCCGGTGATACTCGGCTTGGCGGGCATTGTCGGTTTGGCCGTTTTACTGATCGCGCTGCGTCGACGGCAACCCGCGGTGACCCTCGCGATCGGCTGGCTGTTTCTTGGATTGGCTCCCTTCAGCAACCTGCTGCCCGGCGACACCTTGATGGCCGAGCGTTACCTCTACGCCGCGCTGGGCGGGTTCGCGTTGTCGGTGGGGTGGCTGACCGAGCGTCTGGCGCGAAGGCCGAAGATCGTCGCGGCGGCATTGGCGGTTTTGTTTGTTGTGTACGGCGCGGCGACGGTGCAGCGTGACCGCGTGTGGGGGGATCCGTTGACTCTCTGGACGCAGGCCGCCCAGCGGGAGTCGAGTAGCTTTCTAGCCAACCTCAACGCGGGGTATCACACTCTGCGAGCAAATCACTTCGCGGAGGCCGAGCAATACGCATTGCGGGCCCACACGTTGAGGCGCGATCGCGCCGAGCCCCTGATGCAATTGGGTGAGGCGGCCATGCGGCAGGACGCGCGTTCGCGCGGCGTTGATTTTCTGCAGCGGGCGGTGGCAGCCGACGATACTTTCTGTCCCGCCTACAGCGCGTTGGCGCAGGGTTATGTCATGGTGGGCGATTTTAGTAAAGCCGGTCAGACGGCCGAGCAGGCCATAGCGTGCGATGCGGGCGAAACGCAGGCGCATTACGTGCTTGCGTATTTGTACGTCGTAGCCGGTCAATGTGAGCCGGCGCGGCCGCACTTAGAGACGATCCTCAACATTTTACCACGACCGGCCGAATATCCGGGCGCCATGCAACTTCGCGAGCGTTGCGCCGGGAATCGTTAAATGAAAAAAGGGCGGACCGAAGCCCACCCTTTCGATAACGATATTTGCTTAGCTAGGTTTTAGCAACCACAGCCACCGTCGTCATCATCATCGTCTTCGTCGTCATCGACATCAGCGGTATCATCGTCGTCAGCGGCATCGTCGTCGACTGCATCGTCGTCGCCGGTTTCACCGAAGAACCAAATACCTTCCACGACGGTTTTAGCGGCATCACCATACAATTTGTACGTGAAGCCATCCGTCGCGTCAGCATCCGTCGTAGCGTAGAACGAGAAGGTCAGCATGTCGCCTTCACCGATATCACCGGTGGTAGCGCTGCTGGTGGCACCCGTGGCCAGCCAGTACATCGTCGAGGTTTCCTCGTCGAAATTGGCTTGCCAGACGTACTCCGGCGTATTGACACCCGGAATTTCATCCAGGTATTCGCCAATCGCGTAGGCCATGCTCGGGAGCGTGATCGCGACCTCTTTGATCGCCTCATCACCGCCGCCACTGTTGAAAACATCAAAGGCGAACGAGTATTCGGTATCCGGAGCCAGGGTGGCTGGAAATTCACCGTTGGCCGTACCGGTCAGACCAAATACGTCGTCCTCCTGTGCCCACGCAAACGAAGCGCTAAGCACAAATACAAACGCAACCAAAATAAGCACCAATTTGCGACTCATTAAGTCACCTCCCTTTACCGAGTTGTTCAGGTGCGAAAACCCAATGTTTATTCCAGCGGATACACTTCGCTGGCTACACGTACATACCATGGAATATCTTAGTTGGCAATCAAAAATGAAAACCCGCAGGCAAAACGCCTGCGGGTCTAAAAAGCCAATATTTACGACAGATTAGCAGCCACACCCATCGTCATCGTCGTCGTCATCGTCATCGTCGTCGTCAATTTCACCGTCTTCGCCGCTGAAAAAGAACACGCCCGCGGACTGCGTCGCGCCGTTGTCGTCGCCGGCTAACACCCAACTGAAACCGTCGGAGCCGGATTCGTCGGTCGTGGCGTAGAAGCTGAAGGTCAGCATGTCGCCTTCAGCAATGTCGCCCATCTCCGCCGAGGATGCCGGACCGAAAGCTTCCCACATCATCGTGCCGGTATCTTCGTCGAAATCCGCTTCCCACTCAAAGCTGTCGTTGACGCCGGGGAAGGTCTCCGTGTACTCACCAATTACATAGGCCGTCGTCGGCAGCGTAATCGACACGGACTTGATTGCTACGTCGCCGCCGCCATCATTGAAGACGTCGAACGCAAATTCGTATTCCGTCTGCGGCGCCAGCGTAACCGGAAACTGCCCGTTCGCCGCGCCTTCCAAATGAAACGCATCTTGCGCCACGGCCGTGCCGGCAAACGCCAGAACCATGATCACACAAGCCATCGCAAATCGCTTAGACATCGAAACCTCCTCCAAATTCTCGAAGCGAAGATCCTTCGTATAATCCACTCATAAAAGATCCGAAGATCCAGCGCAGTGTAGGACAAATGTAAGCGGAAGAAAAGCAGGAAATGGCACCTGTTGAAAATGAGATGAGATGTCAATACGAGGCGCGTCGAAAATAGAAAAACGCCCCGCAACCACCGGCCGCGAGGCGCTTGTTTTCGACTTTCGTCGAGACTGGGAATCAGCAGCCGCAGCCGCCGTCGTCACCTTCCTCAACACCGCGGATGCCCTCATCGTCATCGTCCGTCGGGGGCAGCGGAACGTCGTCATCGTCGCCGCCCGCGGTATCGTCGTCGCCGGCCGTATCGTCGTCGCCGGCCGTATCGTCGTCGTCATTGCCGCCGCCGAAGAACCAGACGCCGGCCACGAAGGTCAAACCGTTGTCGTCACCGCCGAGCATCCAGCTAAAGCCGTCGGTCGCCTCGTTGTCGGTCACGGCGAAAAAGGAGAACGTCAGCATGTCTCCCTCGGCGATATCCCCCGTCTCCACCGAAGAGGTCGGGCCGAAGGATTGCCAGGAAATCGTCGCGGTACTCTCGTTGTATTCGGTTTCCCAGTAGAAGTTGGGGTGAACGCCTTCCATGTAATCGTTGTACCCGACCATTTCGTAATCCATGGTGGGTAGGGAGATCGCCACGCCTTTGATCGCCACGCCGCCGCCGGATTCGTTGAACACGTCGAAGGCGAATTCATATTGCGTCGAGGGCGCCAGGGCGATCGGATAATCGTCGTTGGCGGTGCCGGTCAAGTCGAAGGGGTCTGATTGCGCCCAGGCCGTTGCTGCGAGGCACACCAGCAGCAATGTCATCGCGGTAATCGTTACGTTTCGCATCTTATCCTCCCGCCGTTGATTTTCCGTTGCACGCGGTTTCTGTAAAACTACACCACACCCCAGTGGGTGAAACGAGGTGCAGAGTATAGCATTCCTTTGACGTGACGCAAAAGTGCCGTGTCAGCAGCCGCAGCCGCCGTCGGAATCGTCATCGTCACCCTCGTCATCGCCGGACGTGTCGTCGTCGTCATCGGTTGGCAGCGGCGGCATGGTGTCGGGGTCCGAGTCGTCGTCGCCGAAAGTGTCGTCGTCGTCGTCGTCGTCGATGACCCCGCCGAAGACAAAGACGCCGGCCGTTTGCGTAGCGCCGTTGTCGTCTCCCAGCAGCAGCCAGGAGAATCCGTCGGTTCCGGCTTCATCGGTGACGGCGTAGAAGGAGAACGTGAACACGTCGCCTTCCTGCAAGTCACCCATTTCGGCCGAGGAAACCGCGTTGAACGAGTGCCACGACATCGTTGCCGTGTCCGCGTCGTACCAAGCTTCCCAGTAGAAATTGTTGTGCAAGCCGCTGGTGATGTCGTTGTACGCGCCGACCTCATAGGAGGTCGTGGGCAATGTGATCATCACGTCGATGATCGACACCGAATCGCCGCTTTCGTTGAACACATCGAAGGCGAACTCGTATTCCGTGCCGGGCTGCAAAGCCACCGGAAACTGGCCGTTGGCGCTGCCGCCCACGACGTTGAAAACGTCCGCCGGCAAGGGGTTGGCAAATGCGGGAAGTACTACGACGAGCGAAGCCGCGAAAAACAGAACAAACACGGCGAGGAAAAACCGGTTGTCCATGGTCCGTCCCTCCATTGACGTTAACTAACTATTAAAACCACCAAAAACGCGAAATCCATGTTGCAGTAAGCGCTAGCTTATCACGAGTGTCGGGGTGCGGCCAAGCGAAAAAACCCCGCGGACTTTCGCCCGCGGGGTTTTTAATTTTTGGCTTGTTAGCTAGCAGTAACTAGCAGCCGCAGCCACCGGAATCGTCGTCGTCATCGTCGTCGCCGTCATCTGTGTCGTCGTCGCCCGGTTCAGGACCGGTGTCGTCGTCGTCGGCGACTTCGCCGAAGAACCAAATGCCGTTGACAACTGTGGCGCCGGCGTCATCACCGGTCAACACCCAGCTAAAGCCGTCGTTGGGCTCCGTATCGGTCGTAGCGAAGAACGAGAAGGTGAGCATGTCGCCTTCTTGGATATCGCCCATTTCAACCGAGGAAGTCGCACCGAAAGCTTCCCACGAAATCGTCGCGGTGTCTTCATCGAAGGCTGCTTGCCAGAAGTAGCCGTCGTGCACACCGTCGAACGTCTCTTCGTAGGCGCCGATAGCATAGCTGGTGGTCGGCAGCGTGATTGCCACGTTTTTAATCGCGACTTCGCCGCCGCCTTCGTTGAACACTTCAAAAGCGAATTCGTATTCAGTTTCCGAAGCCAGCACTACGGGATATTCCCCGTTGGCCGTACCGGTCAATGAAAACGGATCGCCCTCTGTAGTGTCGTCATCGCCTGCCGTGTCGTCGTCTTGCGCAAAGGCAAAACCTGACAGAGCAAAAACAAGCGCCATGGTCAGAGCCATAAAAAGGAATTTCTTGGACACGTTATCCCTCCTTTCCTCCGCACCGCTTATTCTTTCTAAACTTCCTCAGAAATAAATTGCATAAAACGGTGCGTCGAATTTTCGAATCGAGGCTAGAAACATCACCTCCCTTTTCAAATACTTCTTTCAGCCTGCGAAACTATTCACATACGACCTACGCGCATTTGGCATAAGTCGGATACCGCTTAAACGTATTAAAGCCAATTAATCTCGGAATTGCAACAGGAAATTTTATCAAGCAAAATTGAGCGGTTCTGGCCGATAAGGGCTTTTTTGAGATTGGTTATCTTGAGAGGGGCTCACTCTTCATCGGCCGTCACGTCACCCGTTTTGTCTTCCGAACCAGTCGCCGGCAGGGCAGCCAGTTCGCGTAAACGCATTTGCGCCTCGGGATGACCGGGATTGAGTTCCAGGGTCTTCTTGAACCAGTGGATCGCTTCTTCCCGCTTGCCTTCCAGCTCGTAGCTACGACCGATGGCATAGGTCGATTCCACGTGGCCGGGCACGTCCTGCAAAATCGCATGGAGAATGCCGCGTGTTTTGTCCGGGAATTTTTCCAGGTTAAGTGTGGCGAGGGTCAAGCGGGCTTGAACGTGTTTGGGATTGATCGCGAGCGCTTCTTTGATGTGCGGGCCCGCCTCGCGCAGCCGACCCATGCGCGAGAGGATCGTGCCGAGCATCGCGTGGGCGTCGGCGTCGCGGGGTTTTTTCTCCAAGTGTTGCTGCAACACATCGACGGCTTCGGCGGTTTTCTCTTGTTCGAAACGCAGCAACGCGTAGTTGACGACCGCGCGGCGATGGTTGCTTTTTTGCTGAAGCGCGTCGGCCAGGTAGTATTCGGCTTTGGGTAGATTGCGCATGCGCAGGTAATTGTAGCCGACCTGGTTAAGAAGGTTCGCGCTGTTCGGTGTCAGTTCGAGGGCCGCCAGGTACGATTTGTTGGACAGCTCCCATCGCTGTTGCTGTTGGAAACACAGGCCCATCTTAATGAAGGCGGGCCGGTTGTCGCGATGAATCACCAGGCTGCGCTGGTAGTATTCGATGGCTGTGCGGCAGTCGCCCATGGCGCGGTAGATTTCGCCGTAGTTGTAGAGCACAGCGCTATTGTGCATGCGGGTGCGGCTGGCGAATTTCATCAACTGCAGCGCTTCGTCGAAACGATGCTGCTCGGCGTAGATGCCGGCCAGGTCGTTGTAGATCCAGGTCGGCTCTTCGCGATCTCGCGGCGCAATGTATTCCAGCGCCTTGTTGAGTACCGCTTCGGCCCTGTCGTACTTTTTCGCCATCCGGTAGATGTTGCCCAACACGACGTAGAGCAACGTGGCGTTGGGCGCGTCCTCGATCATCTTCGTAAAGAGCGTCTCGTTGTCGTACCAATCCATGTTGCGCCGCACGGTCAGCGCCGTGAGCGAGGCGAGCATCATCACCACCAAAAGCGCCGCGACGAGACGATGCCGCAGCCCCACGCCCCCCCATTGCCGGTCGGCCAGCCAACCGCTCAGGCGCTGCAAAAGGCGCCCGGCGACGACGGCGATCAGCAGTAGGAAGGGTGCGCTGGGGATGTAAAGAAAGCGCTCGGCGGTCATGAATCCCATGTCTTTGGGGCCGCTAATGCGAATGAAATTAGAGAGCGGCAGCAGCGAAGCAAGATAAAAGAGAATCGAAAACGAGATGATTTTATCGCGCCGCCACGTAAAGACGGTGAGCGCTACGAGGGCCGCGACGAAAACAAAGCCCGCCAGGAACGGCCCTTCCAGCACGGATTCGACCAGCGGATTCTGGATATAGGCCGACAGGTGTACCGGTACGAAAATCTTCGCCGAATAGTAGCCGATGGTCTTGATGAAACTGAGAATGGTCGTGATCGTGTCAAAGGGATCTTTAGCTTGTTGGCTGTAACCGACCTTGATGTAGCGGTATAGGAAGTAGCCGCCCACGGCCATTGCCTGCGCGGCCAGCGCCGGAATAAACCACACCAAGCGTTTGAGGTCTTTGAGTCCCGTCACAAAGATGAGCAGAAACACCGTCGTAACGATCGGTAACGACAAAGCCATTTCTTTCGACAGAACCGCCGCCATGAACAACAAAATGGAAAGCGCGAGCATCAGCCACGGGTCGCGCTCCGCGGCGCCCGCCGTCGTGCCCGGTGGCGGGTTGAGCTTCCGCCGGGCGGCGATCCGCTCGGCGTGAATCATAAAACAGAGCAAGCCCGCAAAATAGAATAGCGCGCACACTACGTCCGTGCGTCCGGAAATCCACGTGACCGACTCGGTGTGTATCGGGTGTACCGCAAACGCCAAGCCCGCCAGCAGGGGTACCACGAAGGTGCGGCCCGCCAATCGGAAAAACACTAAGAAAACCAGCACCGTAGCGACGAAATGGAGTAGTAGGTTGGTCCAGTGATAGCCGGCCGGATTGTTCCGCCACAGCTTCCAGTCCAGCGCGTAGGTAATCGTCACCAGTGGTCGATAGTAACCATACTTGCGGTTATCGTCGGAAAAACCAAAGAAGTCGCGGGTGAAGATCCGCGACATGAAGTTCCAGCTTTTGATTTGATAGTCGAAGACGATGAGGTTGATGTCGTCCCAGATGAAATCGCCCTGCGGCGCATTCCAATAGCCGGCCAGCACGGCTCCGGCCAGCAACACAAGGATGATTACGAACGCGACACCTTTTCTCATACAGTCCTCTCAATTCCGACCCGGAAAAGATTGACCGAAGGTACAAAAGGGACTTGCCAGTGTCAATCGACCGCTAATGCGACCCGCTCTGGAAAACAATCGCCCGCCGTCTAGCCCGCGCCGCGTCGATTCGCTACCATAGCGGCGCAAGGACGGGAGAATGACACAATGCGCCTCACGATCATAGGTCTAATCAGTATGGTTCTACTGCCGGTCATGATCGGCTGCGGCGACGCCGAGCAGCCCCAAGTGGCCTCGCTGGGCGGCGGCAACCCCAACGACCCGGTCGACGGTGACGGGGACGGCAACATCGACGAAGTGCCCGACGGCGTCAACGACCTGTTTACGCCCGAACAGCTCGAGGCTTTCCGCAGTGCGGGCCTGCCGCTGTATTTCGGCGACGAGCCGCCCACGGTCGATGGCGGTTTCGGGGCCGACTCGCTGCAGATTGTCTACGACGACCTCGATCTGAGCCTGGTGATCGTGGCCTACCTTTTTGAATTCAGCGAGCAGACGGCCGCCGGGCGGATCGGCATCGCCTACCAAGGCGGGGCCGACAGCTCCAGCGACAACAACGCCTTCATCGCCGGCAGCGAAGGATGCTTCTCCGTGTACGCCGATATTTCCGGGTACTCCGCCGTCGACGATTGCGAGTACCGCCGCCCGACGATCTACTCGGCCTGTCTGGAAGGCGGCCACCTGCACCCCTTCGTCTTCGGCTTCGTGATCACCGACACCGACGGCGATTGCAGCCAGACGCTACCGGTCGGCCACAGCCGCATCATCAACGAATCCGACGGCTACGCGATGCGACAATGAGGGAGCCCGAGCCCACGATGACCGAAACCTTCACCCCATCGCCGTTGCTGCAACAGGCCCTGACCGGCGACGGTGCGGCGCGTTTTCTGGCCACGCGCGGAGCCGACGACCAGCCCTCACTCGTGCCCGCGCTATCGGCCCGGCGAGACGGCGACGAACTGCGCTTGGCCGCCGTGCTGCCCGACCGTGTCCTACACGATCTCGGCCACGATCCGCGCAGCGCCCTGCTGGTCATCGACCAGCGGATGAACTGGTGGAATCTGCAAACCGAATTCGTCGCCTTCGAAGACGGCGCGCCCGGCGATCCCATTGGCCGCTGGGGCCGCTTGCGACCGGTTGCGGTGACCGCCGCGGGCCGGATTTCCTCGCTGCGGCTCACGATTGAATACGCCGTCGTACGCATGTTCGGCATCGCCCGCGGCGACGACTACCCGCACGAACTGCCGCAAGAAGTGGCGCAGCGATTTTCGATGCTCAAGGCCGTCAAATCCGTCGCCTACCTCGACGAGGACGGAAAACCGCTCGCACTGCCCTGCTTCTCGATGGTACCGGCCGGCTCTGGGGCGCTTGTCTGCGGCACCGGGACCGTGGCGCCGCTGCGCGACATTCCGGCCGGAGCCCCGGTGGCAATTTGCCTGTTGACCTTCCAGCCCCAAGCGTACCAAATTCACGGCTGGTTCGAGGGCGTCGGCGGCGGATTGCTGCCGCATGCGGCGAGCATTAAAGTCGGCCGCTTGGTCCCCGCCCTAGCTTGAGGGAACCGGAGATGAGGATGAACACATGAGCCCTTACGCGATCGGCAAAGCCGCGGCGCTGGTGGAATGGGATCGCCTGTTGACGCTACTGGCGAAGCGGGCGACATCCGAGTTGGGCGGTGCGGCCTGCCTCGAAGTGGAACTCGCCGCTGACGTGGATGCGGCCCGCGCGATGATGAGCGACGTCTCCGAGGCGCGCGAACTGCTGCTCCGCAGTGTGGAGTTGTCGTTTGCCGACGTGCGCGACATCGGCCCCATCGGTAAGCGGGCCCGGGTCGGCAGCGCTCTGGAGGGGACGGACCTGCTGGCGGTAGCTGCGTTGCTGCGTCTTAGCCGCAAAACGCGGGCGCTGCTCGAGGAAGAAAGCGAACGCTTGCCGCGCCTGGCCCAGCGGGCCAACCTTCTGCCTGCCGAATCACTGTTGGAAAAGGAAATTTTCGCCCGCATCGAACGCGACGGGCGCGTGGCCGACAACGCCAGCCCGGAACTGCGCCAACTGCGTGACCGCTACCGCGTCGTTCACGACCAGATTCACGCCACGTTGGAGCGCATGATCGCCGGCCCGGATTACGAAGATATCCTGCAAGAACGGATATTTACGCTGCGCAACGGGCGCTTTGTCGTGCCGGTGAAAGTCGAACGCAAAGGCACGCTGGACGGCATCGTGCACGACATCAGCCAAACCGGGCAATCGGTGTACATCGAGCCGCGGCAGATCACGCATCTGAACAACCGCCTGCGTACCGCCGAGTTGGAAATCGACCGCGAGATCCATCGCATCCTGCTCGAACTGACCTACAAAGTCGCCGAAGTGATCGACGAACTCGAAGAGGCGATTGACGTCATGACAGCCCTGGACGTGATCTTCGCCAAGGCCCGCCTCGCCGACGACCTCAAGGCGCACCCGGTGGAAGCGACCAAGTCCGGGACGATTTTCCTGCCCGCGATGCGCCACCCCCTGCTGGCGCTGCAGATGGACAACGTGATCCCCAACGACGTGGTCGCCGAGGACGTGCGCACGCTGGTGCTTTCCGGACCCAACACCGGCGGCAAAACCGTGCTGCTCAAAAGCATCGGCCTGTGCGCGCTGATGCTCCGCGCCGGGCTGCATCTACCTTGCGGCCCCGACGGGCGCATGCCGGTGTTCCGCCGCGTCTTTGCGGTCATCGGCGACGAGCAGTCGATCGAAGCCAACCTGTCGAGCTTTTCCAGCCACTTGCTGAACCTCAAGTACATCGTCGACGAACTGGTGCCCAACAGCCTCGTGCTGATCGACGAAATCGGCGAGGGCACCGATCCCGCCCAGGGCGTGGCGTTGGCCAAGGCCATTCTCGAAAAATTGCACGCCGGGCGGGCGCGCACCTTTGTGACCACGCATTTTTCCGACCTGATGGCCTTTGCGCAAATCCGAGATGGATGGAGCAACGCGGCCATGGCCTTCGACGAAGAATCGATGACCCCCACCTTCCAATTGCTGCCCGGTACGCCGGGGCGGTCGAGCGCCTTTGCTATCGCCGCGCGTCTGGGCTTGTCGGCCGAGCTGGTCGAAGCGGCGCGCGATTTCGCCGGCGGCACCGATACCCAGCTCGAGGCGGTGATCGGTCGCTTGGAAGAAGAGCGGCAAAAATGGGTGTCGGCCTCGCGTAAGGCGGAAACGGCGTTGGCCGAGGCAGAGGCCGAGCGAGAGCGCCAGCAGGAAATATTGGCCGAACTGCGAGAGAAGAAGCGGTGCATCGCCGAAGCCGAGCGCGAAAGCCTCAAACAGGAACTCGATTTGGCCAAGAAAGAGATCAAAGCCGTCATTGCCGAACTGCAGGCGGCGCCGTCGTTTGAAGCGGCTGAAAAAGCGCGCACGCAGTTGCGCCGGGTGGCGGAACAAGCCGAGGCCGTGCTGCCGGCCGTGGAAAGTGAGCCCCTGCCCGAAGGCCTGCTGCCCATCGATGACTGGGATGCCGTACCCGACGGCGCGGAAATCTTCGTGCGGGCGCTGGACGAAAGCGGCATGTTGCTCGAGCGCCCCGACAATCGCGGCAACGTGCGCCTGCTCATGCGCGAGAAGAAGGTGACGGTGCCCGCCGAGGGGTGCTTCCTGCGTCGCGACGCCAAGCCCGCGCCGGCTCCGTTGCGGCCCCGGGTTGCCGTGGTCACGCACGAAAACGATGGGAACTTCACGCGGTTGGATCTACGCGGCCAAACCGGCGACGACGCCGTGATCGAAACCGAACGCTTCCTCGACCAAGCCCTTCGCATGCGCCTGGGCGAAGTGACGATCATCCACGGCCACGGCACCGGCGTACTCAAGCGGCTGGTGCGTGACTATTTGCGCAGTTGTCCGTACGCGCGCAGCTTCCGGCCTGGGCGTCGCGGCGAGGGCAGCGACGGCGTCACGGTAGTCGAACTGGATTTGTAGTCAGTCGTCCGGCATGTCGGCCAGCGCCGCCTCGAGGCTCTTGATCTTGTTCAGCACGTGCCGCCCGGCTCTTGCCAGACCGTTGTACATCGTGGCGGTTTGTTTGAGGTTCAGGCGCACCGCGTCCTGACGGGAAAGTCCTTCGTAGTCAAACGCCGTGGTCGCGACGAGAATCTCACGGCCGCCCACGGCGGTCAGCAGATCCGAAAGTTCCGAAGCCAGCTTCAGTAAGGTCTTTTCGTCGTGGTCTATTTTTGCGATCAGTTGGTTGACATGATCGACCGGCACGTCGGGGCGATCCATGAGTTTCTGCGCTTTGATCGCCCGTCCGCGCCCTTTTTCGGCCCGCCGTACGATTTCCTGCAAACCTTTTTTCGTGCTTGCTAACTCCTGCAATATCAAGGGTTTCGGCAGGGGATCGGGCTGGAACGCCTCGTCGATGGAGGACTGAATCGACACTTCGTCGCCCAGCAAACGGTCGGTCACCTCGGCGAAAGGCAGTTGTTCGGCCCCACGAATTTTCGCGCCGCCCTCGGTCGCGTTAATCACCCGCACGCCCAAAGCGGCGATCTGCGGGATGTGCTGTTCGAACCAGATGAGGTAGTTGCGCAGGTTCGTACGCGTCACGACGCTCCCGCCTTCGTAGCCATCGACAAGCACGAGGTCGTCCTGCATTTCGGCCGCGTGGTCGAGAAGCTCTTTCTTCACGCTGAAATCGCCGCCCTTTCCGATACCCTCCGCGTGGCTTTCCCCGCCGGCCGCGAAGGCTAAATCCTGGCCGATCAACACGAGCGGGTTACAGCCCATGAACGCGGCCAGCGAGAAGGCGGCGGTGGATACCGACCCGCTGAAGGACAACACCGCGTTGCGGTTGCCCAGCAGATTCAACATCCAAATGCTGTCGGAGGCGTGATTGGCGAAATAGAAAGTTCCTTTGGATTGCAGATCCCACAGTTTGGGGTGGCATTTGACCATCAGGGCCAGGTAGGCGTTGGCCAGGAGGGGTGTGTCGGTAAACTGCCCGGAGATGTCGTTGGCTTCCAGGGCGACGCACAGGTCCGGCGCCACGCCGGTCATTTGGCATTTTTGCAGCGAAGTGCCGACCGCGATGATGACCCCGCGTCCTTTCCAACGTTCGAGCAGGTGGACGTTTTTATCGAGGCTCGGGCCCGCCGAAACAATAACCGCCGGCAGTCCCTTCAACTTGTTGCGCAGCGCAACCACGGAAGGCAACCCGGCGTAGCGCGGAAAATTATCGAAGAGGTTGTCGAACCACTCCACCTGGCGGTGCAACGCGGTGAATGAGAGCACCTGCGAATCCCGCACCAGGGCCTCGATTCGTTTTTCGAAAAGCCGGACGTGTTCACCATATTGCTGCGAGACCGCCGGCAGAACGAACACGGCCACGTTCATTTCCAACCGCACGCCGAAGTTTATGCGAAAGAAAAGACGATCGATTTCGTCATATAGAAAAAGGCGGTCGTTGGAAAGAAGCTTTGTCAGGTCTCGTGCGCCGAACGCCGCGCGCCATACTTCGCGGCGCGGTTCAGCCAGGTACACCACGCCGTGCGTCCGGCGCAGCAACTCCTCGGCCACATAACCGAGCTCGAAGCCGAGCACGACCAAAACGCGTTTGGTGCTGTCGTTTTCCCCCTCGTCCCGCACCAGGCGTTCGACATCGCGCAGCGGAGCGTAGCGAGACAGCAGCGGTCGACCGTCGAGCACCATCGTGAGGTCACCGTCTTTGGCCGCTTCCACGACGATTTCCGGCCCCGGCGGCGTCTCGCGGATGCGCCGTGCGAGGCTCTCGTCGCGTTTGGCTAACAGGCTAATATTTTTTTCAAATAGCGACTGATCAAATGACGTATCACTCATGGGAGTTCCTTATTGCCGCAAGCCGACGTGCTTTCTACAATAGTAATAAGCTTCCCTAAGGTTTTCGACAATTGCCGGGTGGAACTCAAGCTCGCAGGGAGGATCGCGTGGAAAAAGATTATCGGCCCGTTGTCGGCGCCATCATTCAAGCGCGGGTGGGATCGACCCGCTTGCCGGGCAAGGTGCTGCGACCGTTGGCCGGCAAACCGATGCTCGCGCACGTGATCGAACGTCTGCGTCAGTGCCGCCGGGTGGACAAAATCGTGCTGGCCACAACGACCGACCCGGCCGACGCCGAGCTTTTGGATCTGGCCCGGCAGTTAGGTGTCGAGGCCGTGACCGGCAGCGAGCACGACGTACTCGATCGCTTTTTGCACGCGGCCGACGTGGCGGGTTTGGATATCATCGTGCGCATCTGCAGCGACTCGCCGCTGATCGACTGGGAGTACATCGACCGGATGATCGACACGCTGATCGCCGAGCGGGCCGATCACGTGATTTACGACGAGCACGCGCCGCACGCCTGCGAGGGCTTCGAAGTGGTGACCGTCGACGCCCTACGGCGCGTGGCGGAACTCAGCGACGATGCCACCGACCGCGAGCACGTCACGATTCATATTCGACAGCACCGCGAACAATTCCGTGCGCTGCAAATGCAAATACTGCCCGAGTTGCAGGGCGAATTTCGCATGAGCATCGACGTCCCCGCCGATTACGAATTCATGTCCCGTATCTACGACGCCCTTTATCAACCCGGGCGGCCGATCGATCTGCGCGAGGCGGTGGGCTGGCTGCGCGAGCACCCCGAGGTGTTGGAACTCAACCGACACGTGCGGCAGAAGGACGTCTCGGCGGCTACCCGTCGGATCCACATGATTCTCGGTCCCGAAGCCTTTGCGGGCCCGGCCGGTGAGCGGTTGTATCGATTGGCGACTGAGATGGCCGAGGAGCACCACGCCGCGTTCAGCGTCACGTTGGTCGGCGATACGCCGGCGGCTGATTGGCTGCGCGAGCGCGGCTACCCGCTGGAGGGATTGGCTCCCGACGCGCCGGACGGGCGCTTGGCAAAAGCCACCGCGTTTCATGTCGCGGAACAAAGCCGCGCCAAGTTGGTGTTGGTGGACGAAGAGGTCGTCACGCCGGCCGGTGTGGCGGAAATCGAAGAGAAGTCGAACGCCGCCGTACTGCCCTTAACCACGCGCAGCGACGTGATCGCCCAAACCCTCGAGCGCGTCTATCACATGTGAAAGCCGGTGACGGCGTAGTAGTACATAGTCACCGCCGTGCCCAGCGGGATGGTCCAGCGCTGCCACGGGCGCGGCGTGTAGAGATAGGCGACCGTCGCCACGCCGGTCGTCAGCGCGGCGCCGAAAAACGCCCACGCCCAGAGCCAGAAACGCGGCACATGCCAGGTGGGAATGCGCGCGCATTCGTGGACAGTCACCAGCAAGGCCAGGAAGGTTACCGCGGCCATTATCGCAGCGGCTTCGAAGGTCAGGCCGCGGGCGCCGCGAAAGCGAAAACGATGCTTGCCGAACAGGCGTCCGCCGACAATCGCCGCGCTTTCGCCCCAGGCGACGGCGAACACGCCGCTCATCGCGACAAATTGCAGGCCCGGTTTCCACCACAGCCACACGAGGGCGAACACCGCCCACATGTTGCCCAACGGCGGTTCGGGTTCATGCTCGTCAAGCAGCGACCGCGCGAACTTCATTTTGCGGGCCGCCACGTTGAGCAGAAGGAAAAAAATCACCACGACCCAAGACGCGAACCACGCCGTGTTGCCGTAGGCGATCCAGCGGAAGGCGATAATGACCCACCCGGCGTGAACGATGCGCAGCCCCGCGAGTACGGCCCATCGCGGCGGGTCGAAGCGGCGTTTCACCCACACGGCGACCAGCAGGGCGATCAGGCCCCACGCGCATACCAAGCCCACGCCGGCGGTATTTTTCGCGAGGCCGGTTTCCCAATACGGGCGGAGCAGTTCCCACACCCGAGTCGTATCCCACACACCGAGGGTGACAAAAAGTGAATTCATGGATCGTATGTATACCAGAAATCAGCCCGAATTCCCCCGAACGATTCGATGATCGAGGAAAACCGAAACAGGGCTGCGGCGCGGAGTCGATCAGATCGTAAAGTCACTCTCGAATCCGTACCCACCGATCTGAAATTTCAGTGTGTAATCGCCCGCCGCGAGTTCCGACCCGGCCGGGATGTTGAACCGCGCCGTGGTGAAGGAGTACCAATCGACGTCCACCTGCGTGCAGCAATCGGGGAATTCGACCGCGTCCGGCGTACCGTAAGAAGTAAGAACCAAACTTCCTTCCTGGTACACCTCGAAACGCGTGTTCAGGCTGTCGACCCCCGACCACATGGAAAACAAAGCCGGATCGAATGAGACCTCGATCGAATCGCTCGCCGCCAACGGAGGATCGAAGGCGATGTCCGGCAGCGGATTGTATTCCCCGTGAATGTTGACGTACGCGAATAGGCCGTAGTCCTCGAAGCAGATCTGATCGATCAACCACTGCAGGTAGGGGAAGGCCTCAATCAAACCGGCGCAATCGGTCGAGCCCACCGAGACGTACCCGTCGACGATCTCCAGTTCCTCATCCTCGTTTTCGCCGAGAAGGCCCGTGACGGTAAAATGATCGACTGTGATCAGAGTGTCGCGAATCTCCACGTCAAACGAGCCGGCAAAGGAGAAATATTGCCCGTTAAGTTCTCCGTCCCATTGGTAGCCGGTCGCCCCATGATTGATTTCCAGGAAGGTGTCCCCGTCGAAATCCGTCGCCTCGCCGCCGCCGGCGGAAAGCGTCGCAATCTGTGTTTCCACGTCGAGAAAAATGGGCGCGACGAGGAAGTCGAGCGTCCCGAGCATCACCCGGATGGCCTCGGTGAAGGCCGAGGGAACGAGCACCTCGTCGACGATGATTTTCCAACCGAAGGCTTCTCCCGGCGCGGCGTCGGCGTTTCCGGTGAGCGACGCGACACCCGGGTCGCTGAGAGTGGTGAAATCCGTCTGATACGAAGCGTCGTCAAGCGTAAAGTTCATAACATACGACGCGGCCGGGTCGAGCAGGCGGTCGGGAAAGTAGTAAAACGATCTTTCATCCAGGCTGAACTTTTCGGTTCCGGGAACGATGTTAACCCCGTCCGTGAAGCTGAACGCCAGCGTCGCCGGGTCCAGCGGTAGGTCGGAAGTGATACTCAGCGCCCCGATCAAAGGTACATCCGCAGCCCCGTCTTCGGGTTCGACATCGACGCCTTCGGGCAGGGGTGTGTCATCGTCGTCGTCTGCCGTGTCGTCGTCTACCGTGTCGTCGTCTACCGTGTCGTCGTCTACCGTGTCGTCGTCCGCCGTGTCGTCGTCCGCCGTGTCGTCGTCGCCGCCACCGCCGCCACCGCCGCCGTTGTCGTCATCGTCGCAGCTACCGCACCCGGAGGCGCCGACCAGCAAACCCAATGCCAGGATGAGGATGAGGAGGCGCATCGCGAATTTCCATGTGTTCATTTCGCTGCTCCCTTAACAACCTCGACGAAATCGGTAGTACCGGTTTCCACGAGCTTGTTACGTAGGTTTGCGAGATCCACGGCGTTGATGCCCCCGGCATATTCGCCATAGAAAAAAGATCGAAAAGCCTTGTCTTCCGCCGGGCGAAATGAATTGTGGAGATGACCGCCGTCAAAGCCGACCGCTGGTCTTTCACCTACCGGGTGAGACACGTTCGATGCCTTTCAGAACGTAATTGGATATCAATTATTGCATGTTAGGCGATATTCTACAAAGAAATTTCGCGCATCGCGTGGGAAAGGCGGGCTTAGAGGAAATTCCCGTGCGGTTTTTCCTCATCGGCCAAGTACTCGAACAGGTTGTTGTAGTGATCGTAACGCATGTATGAAGTGTGCCCGACGCAAATGCGCCGGCATTTTTTATCGTTGATGCGTTTGAGGATTTCCCGCCGGCGTTCGCCGTGCCAAATCTCCGCGAAGGATTGCTCGTAAACGTTGCCGAAACAGAAGGGTTTCATGCCGCGGGTCGAACAGCAGGCATACACGCCGCCGTCGGCACAGAGAATACCCACGAGGTGATGGCCCAGGCACAGGTTGTATTCGCGGCCACGTGGTCCCTGTGAGTAATTGTAGATACGAAAGCCCATGACGTGAAAGTCTGCGTCTTCGTAATGGCGCTTGGCGAACAGGTAGTTCGTGTCGATACTCATGTACATTTCGGCGTCGAAAATTTCCTCATCGGCCACGACGCGCTTGAAGCCGATGTACTGGCAGCCGCTCTCCTTGGCGCGCCGCGCCGCTACGGCCATTTCGTGAAAAGTCAGCGGGTGAATGATGTAAATCACGCCGCAATACACATCGCCCGCGAGTAAATCGATGCCCTTCCAGACGCGTTCGTAGGCGTCGGGGTTGGTCGGGCGGTGGGCCTGCCGATGGGTTTCGGCGCTGCCCGCGTCCAAGGAAATCCGCAGCCACGAGCAGGTTTTGCGCAGCACATCGGCATGGTCGACGATGCGTTCGCCGTTGGTAATCACGCCCAACTCAAAGCCGATGCCCTTGGCAAAACGCATCAACTCCGCGATGTGCGGATACACCAGGGGTTCGCCGCCGCCTTTGATCACCAGACTCAGCGCGCCCATTTCGCGAGCTTCGGCCACCGCTCGTTTGGCGACCTCAAGGGGCAGCGAGGCAGCGCCGTTCTTTTCCCGGTGCTGACGGTCGATGCACCACACGCAGGAATGATTGCACGCGTTGGTCGGATCGATTTCCAGGGTGATGGGCGGTGGAAATTCGCCGCGCAACACAGCCCGCACCCGGCCTAGATGATTGATGACTTTAAATTCAGAAAATTCGCGCACGGATGCCCCCCGCTGTTTTTTCCCTTTGTCGGCAAATCACGATCGGCCACGACTCGTTCACGTCCCCTGGTTCGATAGGGACTCTGAAGCCACTGAATTCCACGCAAGCAAGATATTTTCTGCAAAATGGCGACGCACCGCTACGGTTGCGGGGCTGCATTTGGAATTTGCATTCATCCAAATAGGCTTGAAAGTGCACAATAAATCTCGCGGCATCGTCGTCGCGTCAATCCAGCTATCAATCCCCTTGGTGTGGCATGCTTAGTCGAGCCGTTTGACGATGCGTCCGTTCTCTAATTCGTTGTCGTAGGGCGAGAAAGCCACTTCGACGCGATCCCCTAAGTAAATACGCAGCCGCGGGCGACGCAATTTGCCGGCCGTATGAACGATAGCCTCTTTATCAGGATCGTTCAGCTTCACGCGGAACATCGCGTTAGGTAACGCTTCGATGATCTCCGCTTCCAGGGTGTATGTATCGTCCGACATATTTCGGCCTCCTGCGCGCAAGCGCGCTTCATCTGCTTTTTGTGAGCCTAAGCTACCGCCGCCTTCCAGCGGGCGTCAACCGGCATATAGCAATTGAAATCAGGAAAATAACTGGAATTAACTAAGTTTGTTCGTACATCCGAATCAACGCCGTCGCACGCTCGAACATCATGAGTAAATTGTCTTCCACCGCCGCCACGGTTGCGGATCCCTCGGGGCTGCCCGAATCGCTGAGTTGCCGCAGGTCGCAAAGCATGCGCCAATTGGCGAGCAGCGCTTTCCGAAGCGATCTAAGTTCTTGAATTTCCGTCGTTACTGACGATACAAAGGCACTTTGAATGTGGTCGATAACGGCAATGACATAATGCACGCGAGTGCGCATATCGCCGCGTTGGACAAGCCACTCGCGGAATGTGTCATTTTTGCAACACTCGGGATCGTGCAACTGCGCTTGATACCAAACTTGATCCACAACATGTTGTAATTCAAGGGCTTTTTCCGCTTCCTGGGAGTCGTCGGCCAGCAGGACGTCCAGCGCACGGCCCAATGGATCGAAGTCTTGCCGGGCGGATTCCGAAACGCTGGCGGCAAAACTCAAGAGCCAATCACGCAAATAAGGCGCAACCGCCCAAAGACCGTGTTCGTGCTTCAATAATGCCGTCAGATCCAAGGCTTCCTCTCCCCCGTGTTTCGGTCACGGACGGAAGTATCACAAACCCGGCGAGGCCGCAAACGAACGGCGATCACGCCAGGTCGCCACACGCCCCCTGAACGACGGCCAACGCGGCGACGGCGGCGGTCTCCGTGCGCAGGATTCGGGTTCCAAAGCGCACGATTTGCCAACCGGCGTCACATATTTGCACTTGTTCAGTCGTCGACAGGCCACCTTCCGGTCCAATAATGAGCCAAATCGGTCGCCGAATGTGACCGGTTAGTGTCGCGTTTAGCGTCGAAGACGCCGTGGGATCCAGCGCTAAGCGGGTGGCGTCGGGCCCGGCGCGGTCCAGCACAGCGGCCAGACTGTCGAGATATTCGATCGGCGGCACCACGTTGCGACCGCACTGCGCGCACGCTCCCTGCGCCGTGATGGCGAGTCGTTCCAGCTTGCGTTCCACCTGCGCGGGCGACCAACGAACCACGCTGTGCTCGGCGGCAAAAACGACGATCGCCGCCGCGCCCAGTTCGACGACCTTCTGGCAAATCCACTCCGGCTTCTCGCCTTTGGAAAGCGCCAGGGCCATCGTCACGGCCAGCGGCGATTCGCGGTCGACGACGACGAGGTCTTCGCATTCCAACCACACTCGATCACGCTGCACTTCGCGGATCACGGCGGGCGCTTCACGACCCTGGCCGTCGAACAACACAACGCGTTGCCCCGGCCGGGCACGCAAGACGTGCGCGAGGTGGTGGGCGGCCTCACCGGTAAGCTCCATCGGCCCGGCGACCGCGTACGGGGCGTAGTGCCGGCTTAGCGGCGCGTGAGTTCCAGCAGCGTCCATTCGTCTTGTTCTTCCTCCCCGACTAGGTCGAAGCCGCGATCCAAAAAGGGTAGCAGCGCGTCGGATTTGCCGGCGGCCAAAATGCCGGTTAGGGCCAATCGCCCGCCGGGCGCGGTGAGGCGTTCGAGTTCGTCGAGCATCTCCACAATCGTGGGGGTGGTGATGTTGGCCACCACGAACGCATACGGCCCAACGATTTTTTCGATGCCCTCGCGGGCGAACGAACAGCGGTCTTCCAGCTTGTTGAGCACGGCGTTATCGCGGGCGCAGTCGATGGCAACCTGGTCGATGTCGATGCCCAGCGTCGAGTGGGCGCCGACAGTGACGGCCACTAACGAAAGCAGCCCGGTGCCGGTACCTACATCCAGCATGTCGATGCCGGGGTGCTCGCGCACGTATCGCTCGACGCTGCGGGCGGCCAGTTGGGTGGTGGCGTGGGTGCCGAAGCCGAAGGCCATCTTGGGTTCGATAATCAGGCGCCGTTTACCGGGCGGGGCGGGCAGATCTTCCCACGAAGGCTGCACGACCAGGGTGGGCGTGAGCGGCGTCTGCTTGAAATGCTTCATCCAAGCGGTGGCCCAATCGGCGTTTTGTTGTTCGTCGATGGTGATGGTTGTCGTGCGGATCGCCGGTTCGAATTCTGCCATCTCGTTTACGATGCGTTCGGTTTGCGCGGCGTAGACATCGATTTGTCGGCGTTCATCGCCGTAGACAATCAACCGCTTGCCCGTGGCGGTGTCCTGCTCTTCCAGACCGCGCAGGCCGACTTCAAACAGTTCGGCGGCCACCCAGTCGGAAAACTCCGCCGGTACGTCGATGATCAAGCGGTATAAAACGGCCTCAGTTTTTTGGTTCATGGTCGCCCCCTTTGGCGGGGGGCAGGTCGAAGCCCGGCTTGCCGACCGGGTCGCCGCCCCACCAGGCATCGCAGCGGTCGGCCATTTCGTTCATGACGGCGGTCACGTGTCGCCGCAGGTCTTCCATTTGTTGCTCGTCGGCGTCCGGCGGCACGAAAACGGGCTCCCCGTGCAGCACAACGATTTTGGTAAAGGGCACGGGAAGGAAATAGCGATCCCACGATTTGAACACGATGCGTCGCTTGGCGCCGCACATCATGGGGATGATCGGCAGGCCGGTCTCGCGGGCGATTTTGATGGTGCCCATTTTGAGTTCCCGCGCGGGGCCTTTGGATCCGTCGGCCATCATGCCGGCTTTGTGGCCTTCGCGGCGATTGAGCAGGTCGATCAATTCGCGCATGGCGGCGCTACCGTCGCGGGTGCCGCTGCCGCGCACGGAATAGAAGCCGAGCTTGAGGCCCAAGGCGTTGGCGTACTCGCCCGCTTTGCTGCGGCTGACCATCATCGTGACGTGTCGCGCGCCGAAGTCTTGAAAGAACCACCACATGCGCTGATGCCACGTGGGGTAGATGCAACCGCCGTACTGTTTCAACGCCGCGAGTTCGCGCTCTTCGTGTTCGCGATGCACAACGTGGCAACTGGCATTCCATAAGCGCAGGAGGAAAGCCACGACCGGCGGCGCGACGGTCAGCACTACCTTATCCAGCCACGTGAGCCGGTATTTGTTTTTCGGAGACATGGCAGCAGGATAGAAGTGCGCCGTAACTTGCGTCAAGCGACGCCATCAGGCACATTGATTCATCGAGATGCTCAAGGGGGGTGAACGTGGGTTTACTAAGCGGCTTTTTCGGTAGTTTGCGGCGTGCCTGGTCGGCCACGACGTGGGGATTGGCCGAGTTCACGTGGCGGCGCGCTCGTTATGACACGGTGGAAATTGAGTTGAGCGGCGCTTTTCCCGAGCGTTGGGCGGCGCAATCGCCGCTCCAATTGATGCGCCCGCGCTCCATGTCGCATCGCGATTTATTGGATTTGCTCAATCATCTCGCGGGCGACGACCGCGTTCGCCGCGTCATCCTCTCGTTCGGTCCCATGGCGACCGGCCTGGCGCGCATCCAGGAATTGGGGCGGGCTCTGGATCGCCTGCGAGCCGCGGGCAAGGAAATCGTAGCCAATATCGAAAGCATGATCGGCACACGCGAATACCTGTTGGCGGCGCGTTGTTCGCGGCGCGTGATGGCGCCCTCGGCAATGCTCGCCCTGACGGGCTTCAACATGGAACTAACCTACTTGCGCGGTTTGCTGGACAAGGCCGACGTCGAACCGGAACTCCTCGTGGCCGGCAAGTACAAGAACATGGCCGAAACCTTCATGCGCAAAAGCGCGAGCCGCGCGGCGTCGGAAATGACCGAAGGATTGCTCGACGAACTCTACGGGCAGTTGCTCGATGACCTGGGCGAAGCGCTCGGCAAGAAAAAAGCCGCGGTGGCCAAGCTCGTGGATGGCGGCCCCTATTCGGCGGAGCGGGCGCGGCAGGCGGGTTTGGTGGACGAGTTGCTCTACCGCGACGAATTGCTGGACTCGATGGATGCCGGCCACGAGAAAAAAATCGTGCAGGGCCGACGCTACGGACGTTTCGTGCAGCGCCACCAACGTCGTCGCGCCCGGATGATCGGCGCGCCGGTCGTGGCGCTCGTGCACGTGACCGGCGCCATTCGCGACGGCCGGGGAGACGCGGGGCGCGGCATGCCCGGCGCGGGCGGTTATGTGCGGCTGTTCCGCAAGATACGGCGCAACAGCGCGGTTAAAGCGGTCGTGCTGCGGGTGTCGAGTCCCGGCGGCGTGGCAGGCGGTTCGGATTTAATGCGCCGCGAATTGCAGCTTTTGGCGGCGGCCAAGCCACTGGTGGTCAGCATGGGCGACGTGGCCGCGTCCGGTGGATACATGATCGCCGTGCCGGGCAAAATGATTCTGGCCGAGCGCGGCACGCTGACCGGGTCCATCGGCGTAGTGGCGGGGAAGTTCGCGATTTCGGGGTTGCTGGCGAAGCTCGGGATCAACGTGGAGTCGCACCGTCGCGGCGACGCGGCCGGCGTGTTTTCCGGCATGAGCCGTTTTTCGGAGATTGAAAGAAAGCGCATGACCGAGATCATCAAATCCAGCTACGAATCGTTCAAGGGTACCGTGGCCGAAGGCCGGGGCATGTCCAAGCGTAAGATCAACGCCGTGGCCGAGGGCCGGGTGTGGACCGGCAGCGAAGCCTTGGCCGGCGGCCTGATCGACGATCTGGGCGGGCTGGGCGACGCGCTGCAAAAGGCAAAAGACCTGGCGGGCGGCGTCGAGGGCGAGCCGGTTCGGTTGTGGGAATTGCCGGTGGTGCCGGGACCGTGGCGTATGCTGCTTTCGATGGGCGAGGCGCGCGTGGAACTGCCGTCGCCGCTTAACCGTATCGAAATCTGGCGGGAAATGGCCGCGGGTCCGTACGCCGGTTTACCTTTCGAACTCGACCTGCGGTAACGCCGGATTAATGTATGAAGGGAAATTCCTCACCTGATCCTTTGGCATGCACGGTCGTGAACGTGTAACCTTCAGAATTGCACGAACCGAATTCGAATGTCACGTCTGGGTCGTCGAGTAACGTCGAATCGAAAACAAGTAGTGAATCGAGGCTATCGGTATATGTCGACGGCTTCGCCGAGAGGTAGTAGATCTCTTCAGCTGACTTGGCGTTGCGGCCGGCGCTTTGCGCCGAGGCGTCGTAGGCTTTGGAGCGCAGGTGTATGAAGTTCGGGATGGCGATCAACGCCAGAATGCCGACGACAAAAATTACCGCAAAGACGATCGCAACAATGATGCCGACCGTGCTCGCGGAACTGAGCCCTTGCGGCCTGGGTTGTTGGACCATGTGAGGGGGCACGCCGCCCGGGGGCGGTTGCAAACCTCCGGCCTGCGGCGGGGGTCGAAACGTGGCCGCGGGCTCCGCCGCCGCCGGTTCCAGCGGCACGGTAAAGAGCCCTTTGCAATGCGGGCATTGCACGGTCAATCCCGGCTTCAGCCCTTTCAAGTCGATATGGCCCGCGCAATGCGGGCACGAAGCCAGTTTCACGATTCGCTCCTACTCTCGTCACGCATTTGGCGCGCGGGTCGCTTCTACATAGGCTACGCCTCTTCGGCCGGGTCTTGGAAACGACGCATGGCCATCTCTGAAAAGTTGATGGCAAACATGTTGTCGTAATCGGCGATGATTTCGGCGACGGCGCCTTTGCGACTGGCGGCCAATTGTTCCAGCAATGTGGTGTTGAACTCGTCGACTCCGGCCAGCACGAGGCACTCTTCGGCTCCCGCGGCGCGCGCGGCATCGGTGTCGACTTTTTTTCCCGTTACGACCACCACCGTGGGTTCTCCGAGCTTTCCCAAATCGTCGGCCAAATCGGCGAAGTCTTCCGGTTTCACTTCGTCATCGGCCAACACAAACACCAACGGTGTGCCGTCGAAGGTCGCGGCGATCACGGCCGTTCCGGCGGGCCCTTCGATATCGATGATGTTGTGCCGGGGCACGCCCATTTTTCGCAGGAGGTCGACGAGGATGACGCGGCTGACCCAGCTTTTGCGAATGAACTCGCGTTTTTCCTTGGGTAGTATCAGCATGCGGCGCACGTTTTCCAGGTCGAGTTCGTCGCCGTTGACATCGCGGACGCCGGCGGATTTCAGCGCTTCCAAGCCGGCGCGATCCTTGGCGCGAATCAGGGGTTTGCCGGTCAGCATGCTGTAGACGATCACATCTTCGTCGAAGAAGTCGGCTTCAAAAAGCTTGTCGATGAAGTACTCGACTTCATCGGCGTCGTCGCGGTCGGCGAGCCATTCATCGAGGATGATTTCGCCTTTATCCGTTTTAAGGGCATCGAGGAAGGGCGCGATTTTCGCTTCGCGCAAAATCGCGGCCAATTCGAGGTGTGTATCTTCGATGACGGCGGGTTGACCAATTTCCCCGAGTCCTTCGGCGCCGATGCCGGGTTCAGTCCAGGCGACTTCTTCGGCGTTGAATTCGACTTCGAGAATGGTCGAGATGCTCGAGCACAAGCGCTCGAGTTCATCGGAATCCGAGCCGACGGGGGCGATCATGCCGGCTTCGAAATTCACCTCGGGGTCCAGGGCGCCGGGGTCGTCGAAGGGATCGTCGGTTTTCTTTTGGCCGGGTTGTCGCCGGCACTTGAGGTAGAGCAGTTTGTCGTCGTCTAGGAAAAACAGGTCGCCGGTGAGGCTTCCCTTTTGCGGCGCTACCGCCGACAACGGCACACCGAAGGCGGCCGCGGCTTTTTCGCGCAGGGCAGCCAACGCGCCGGCGAACCCGTCCTTGGCCAGATCTTCAGTGATTTTGTAGAATTCGAAATTCTCGATGACGATGCTGGTAGCGCGGCGATACAACTGCAGAAGCATAGCGTCCTCCCGCCTTCTTGAAATCAAAATGAGTTAACCCTTCTCGCGACTATAGTATTCTCGATTTTCCTTTGTCAACAAAACGGTGTTGCTTGACAAGAACCAGCCGCTCCAGCAATATGCCATTCGGTTACACAAAGTCGCATTAACGGTCTGGGGCGGTCACTTTCAGTGCATCTTTGCGAGGGCAGAGAAGGCTCGTCGCATCGCTTCAGCGCCCTCGTAAGTGCGTTTAGGATGTTGACGAGGCTTGGAAGCAATGCTCTACCTGATTTTCTCCATCCTTTGCTCTGCGTTAGCCGTCAGCGTCGCGCGCGTCACTTTCCAAACAAAAACAGCACCCTTGGGCACCGGAGCGGTCGCCATGGCGTTCGCCGCGGCGGCGGCGGTCGTGTTTTCGGCGGTGACGGGGCAGTTCAGCGAATTTGGCGGACTGGTTGCCGTGTTTGGAGTTATTACCGGCATCACCTTCGCGATGGCATGCTACTTTTTGTCCCGCGGCCTGGAAGAGAAAACCTTCGCACTTTCGCCGCCTCTAATACGGGTGAGCATGGCGGCGCCGATTCTGCTGGCGCTGTTTTTTATCGATGGGCTGGACTCGGTCACGCAAATGGCGGCGATCGGGATCGTTGTGGTGGGTGTAGCGGCGGCGGTGTTGGTGTGGGAGGGGCGATCACCCGATGCGGAGAAGAGCGGCGGGCTGCAAAGCCGCCCACTGAATACTATCTTCGTGCTGGCGGTTTTCGCGTTTGTCTTTCTGGGCATGCAAGCCTTCAACGCGGTGGTACTCAATCAGCACGAAAGCGGTCTGTTCCTGATTTTCATGTTTGCGTCGGCGGCGGTCGTGTTGCTGGCCTTGGGAATGGCGCGCAAGCAGAATATCAGCGGCGTACCCCAAGCAGCCGCTGTGGGCTTGCTGCTTTTCGGCGGGTATTTATTTCTGCTGTTGTCGCTGGCGCGGCTGCCGAATTGGCAAGTGTTCGGATTCGTGACCGGCGGGCATCTGGCGTTGGGTCTGGCCGTGGGCGTGCTGCTCGGGCGCGATAAGCTCAAGCCGTTGGGATACGTCGGATTGGCGGCGGCGGCGGCCGGCGCCGTGTTGATTCTGCTGAGCTAACCCGCGGCGTAAAACGCGGCGATCGCCGCGGCAACTTCCCCTTGCATGGCCCTGGTCAATTCCGGATATACCGGCAACGAGAGCACTTCGCGTGACGCCTTTTCGGCCTCCGGGAAATCACCTTCCGCGTAACCCAAATCGGCGAAGCAGGGCTGCACGTGCAGGCCATGCGGATAGTAGACGGCGCAGCCGATACCACGCTCGCGCAGGTAGGCCAGCAGGTCGTCGCGCCGCGCGGCCCGCACCGTGTACTGGTTGAAAATGTGCCGCCCGTGACCGGTTGCGGGCAAGCGAACCGCATTTGCCGGTACTCCGGCGGCCTCGAAAACCTCCACGTAACGCTCGGCGTTGGCCTGGCGGGCGGTGTGCCAGCCGTCGAGATACGGCAGCTTCACCAACAACACCGCCGCTTGCATCGCGTCCAACCGGAAATTGCCGCCGACCACGTGGTGCACGTAGGGCGGGTCCATGCCGTGGTTGCGCAGCAGAGCCACGCGGCGGGCGGTCTCGGCGTCGCGCACGGTAAGCAGGCCGCCGTCGCCGAAAGCGCCGAGGTTTTTGCTGGGGAAGAAGCTGAAGCAGCCGTAATGCCCGACACTGCCGGCGCGGCGACCGCGTGCGTCTTCACAGCCGATGGCCTGGGCGGCGTCTTCGATCAGGGCGATGCCCCGCTTTTCACACTCGGCGAGCAGGCGGTCGCACTCGCACCAGCGGCCGAAAAGATGGACGAGGACGACGGCCTTGGTTTTGTCGGTTATCGCCGCGAGCGCTTTTTCTTCGTCGAGGTTGAAACTTGCCGGGTCGATGTCGGCGAACACGGGTGTGGCGCCCACGCGCACAATCGCGCCGACGGTGGCGAAGAAGGAAAAGGGCGTGGTGACGACTTCGTCGCCCGGTCCGACACCGGCGTTCATGAGCGCCATGATGAGCGCGTCGCTGCCCGAGGAGACGCCGAGCGCCGCATCGACTCCGCAATACGCGGCGGTTTCTCGCTCGAACTGTTCCACGAGAGGGCCGAGGATGAAGCGTCCGGAGCGGCAGACTTCGAGCACGCGGGCTTCGATTTCCTCGCCGATTTGGGCGTATTGGGCTTGCAGGTCAAGTAGTGGTACTGCCATGCCGAAAACTCCTTAAAGGGCTCCGCGTCCGGTCCCCTTTCCGAAGGCGGCGGGGGGCGTTGCGGAAGCCGCTGGAAACGGCGCGCAGTGTAGCAAAGAGCTAACCGGCGTGCCACTTTATTTTCACGGAGCGTGACGTTAGACTTCCATGATGAAACAGAAACTCGCGATATTAGGCACTTTATTGTTGGCATTGAGCCTCGCAGCCTGTTCGGGCATGCGCCGGATTCCCGAAAAGACCGGTAGTGTCGGGCGCTGCAACGACGGCTACCTGGTCGGCGGCGTGCAATTGCCCTCGAGCGGCGAGATTATTGTACTTGAACCGCAATTCGCGTACGGCACGCCGACGCTGGTGCACAGCATCGAAGCCGCCGCGGCCGATATGCGGGCCAATTATCCGGACACGGTGTCGATGGTCGTCGGGCATTTATCGCGGCCCGAGGGCGGTCCCTTACGACCGCATAAAAGCCACCAAAGCGGACGCGATTTCGACGTCGCCTATTACGCCAAGGACAACCAGCTCATCCGCGGTTTCGTCGATATGCGCCGCGGCAAACTCGACGTGGCCAAGACCTGGGAATTCATCGAGTTGATGCTCGAGCACGCCGACGTCCAGTACATTTTGATGGATTGGGATGTTCAGAAAATCATGTATGAGGAACTGAGACTATTCGAGTCGGAGTGGAAGCTCCGGAAGCTGTTTCAGTATCCCCGGAAGCCCGGTAACCGCACGGGCGTCATCCGCCACGCGCCCAGCCACCACAACCACATGCACATCCGCATTCACTGTCCCGACGACGACTGGTTCTGCCTCGACTGAGCCAATTCGTCCGCGAGGCAGGCCGCGATTTTCGCGTTGCCCTGCGCCGTCCAATGAATGCCGTTCTTCTGGTAGAGGGTCGCAAATTGCGAACCGAGGCATCGTTGTGCCACGACCACGGGCACATTGAGCTGCCGGGAGCGCTTGATCATTTCGCCGCTGAGAGAATCAATGAAGGATTGCTCGATGAAGTCATGCCGGTTCATGCGCTCGGGAACGATCGCCTCGGTAACGAACACCACGGCGACGCCGCGTTCACGCAAGCGACGTGTCATGCTCTCCAGATTGGCGCCGTATTCCTCACGCGTGACGCGCATCACGGGGCGCGGAAACAGCACGTACCGGAAGGCGGCCGCCTCGCCGACGCGATAAAGATGAAACGAGCGCAACAACATCAACAGCCGCGAGGTCGGGCGGTACGTCGATTCGCGGAAGTGTACTTTGAACGAGTCGTTCAACCCGCCGTAGGCGATGACCACGGTGTCGGGATCGAGGTCGAGGGCGTCGGGGATGCCGCGCGCCAGTCCGTAGAAAGTGGACGATCCCGGCACGCCCAGGTTGTATACACGGGCGTCTTTTCTTTTCCGGCGAAGTAGCTGTTCGAGGCTCGCCGGGAAGGTTTCCTCATCGTTGACACTGCCTCCCCAGGTGGTCGAGCCGCCCAGGCAAACCACGACGGGATCGGCCGTTGGCGCGGGGGGCGGCGAGTCATCGCCGTTACCGCGAATGAAAAACGAGCCGTGGCTTTTCATCGTGCAATAGGTGCCGGGGGCATACTCGACGCGGTCTTGAACCGAGTAGACAAAGCGATAGAAGAGCATGCGATCGTACGCGGGGAACTCGGGTATCCAAGTGATGCGATACGGAACGTGATACACGCGCAGCGTAAACTCCATCGAGAACAACAACAGGCACAACACGAGCAACCAATGGTGGCGGAGGGCGCGGGTCAAGCGCGGCAGGTGTTTCAAAGCGAAGCGAAACAACGCGGTGACCATGACTCAACCCACGCGGCGTATGCCGCGAAGAAATGGGCGCGCGGGCACCCGGTTGACGTGAAGGAGCGCTGCCATCTTCACTCTGCAGGACAGGCGGGGCAAGCCCGGCGAGGCGGCGCGTGGAGAAACGCGTTCCTTGACAAGGCCGCCGGTACGCGGCGACGATGCCGCGAAACTTCCATGAGGTGTTGATGACGCGGGCGCTGCCGTGGGTGCTGCTGGTAACGTTGTTGGTGGGGATCGTGTGTCCGGCCGCGGCTGCCGAGCCCGAAGAAGACGACGTCGAACTGCCGCCCGTGACGGTCGCGGCCCGCCGGCTCAACGAATCGACCGAAGACCCGCCCGCCTTCGTGGAAGTGATCGAGATGAAAGACTACGCCGGGCGTTTCGTTTCGACCGAAGAGGTGTTGCGCCAGGCGGCAGGCGTGAACGTCAAGCAGTTCGGCGGGTTGGGGTCCACGGCGACGATTTCCATTCGCGGCGCGAACGCCAACCAGGTCGTGGTGCTGGTGGACGGCGTGCGCATGAACTCCTCGGCGGGCGGCGCGGTGGACGTGAGCACGATCTCCCCCGAGCAGATCGAGCGCATTGAGGTCATACGCGGCGGCGGCGGCGCGCTGTACGGTGAGGGCGCGGTCGGCGGCGTCGTGAACATCGTGACCAAGAAGGGTTCGGGAGCCGGTCAGTCCCAGATCGCGGCGACCTACGGTTCGTTCAACACCTTTCGCGGCGCGGCGTCCCACGCGGGGGCGAGCGATCACTGGAATTATCTCGCGGGGGCTTCCTACCTGCACAGCGACGGCAATTTTCCCTTCGACAACGACAACGGCACGACGCTGGATTCACGCGACGATTTCGAAGACACCCGCGCCAACAACGAATTGGACCAGCGCGACCTGCTGCTGCGGGTGGGCTACGCGCCCAGCGCTCAAGTCGACGTGACGCTGCAAAACGATTTCTTTTCCGCCGATTCCGGCGTGCCGGGCATCGTGACCTTTCCCTCGCGGTATGCACACCGCCGTTTGTGGCGGGACACGTCGACGCTAACCGCGGCGCTGACCGGTCTTGGCTTGCCGCAATTGGCGTTCAAGACGCGCTTGGCGCATCGCATCGAAAGCTTGGTGTTCCACGATCCGCGGGGCGAACAAACCGGCGTACCGCTTGCCTCGCGGCGTACCGAAACCGAACCCGGAGCGCAACAATCCATCAGTTACGCCTGGGGCGATCACCAATGGTGGACGCTGACCGGCGAATATCGCTATTCGCGATTGAGCGACCGTGATTTCGACGCGCCCGACCGCCATACGAGTTCGGGTTCGCTGTCGGACCAAGTGGTTTTGTGGCGGGAGATTGTCACGGTGGTCGGCGCGATTCGATACGACGATATCTCCGATACGGGCTCTCAGTGGAGCCCCAAAGGCGGGCTGGTGCTGAGGCCGTGGGAGCCGTTGGCGATCAAGGGCAACGTGGGGCGCAGTTACCGCGCGCCGAATTTTTCCGAGTTGTATTTCAGCCAGGGCTTGATGGTCGGTAATCCGGATTTGAAGCCGGAGGAAGCATTCCATTACGACGCGGGCCTGCGTCTGGACTTTTCGCCGTGGGTGTTTGTCGAAGGCGCGTTTTTCCGTAGTGAAGTGCGGCACTTGATCGAGTACCTGCTCATCAGTGGTTTTCGCTACGTGCCGTACAATTTCGGTCGCGCGACGATCACCGGCATAGAGTTGTCGTGGCGGATGCAGCCGGTGGATTGGTTTTCGCTCGCCGGGGCTTATACCTTCACCGACGCCATCGACGAAACCGATGATCCCAACCGCAAAGGGAAGCGGATTCCGGGCCGACCGCCGCACGTGGGGTTCGCCCGGGCCGAAGGGCACGCGGGGCTGGTTCGGCCTTTTGTTGAATACAACTATGTGGGCGAGAACTACATCACGCAGGCGAACACCAAGGTGTTGGCGGCGCGGGAAATTTGGAACGCGGGCGTGGTGTTCGTGGTCGCGCCGGGGCGACGCATCGGTTGGGAAGTGAAAAACCTGAGCGACCAACGCGCGGTGGACGTACGTGGTTTCCCGTTGCCGGGGCGGGCGTTCTATTTGTCGCTGGAATACGGGTTCTAAGGGACGCGAATCGCGGTCAGCAAAAAGTGCGTGAAGCGTTTGGCCTGATCCAGCACGTGAGCGCGCGTCATGCTGGGAATCATAGCCCAATCAACCCAACATTTATCGATCCAACTGTGAACGACCATGGCGACGGTCTCGCAGTCGAGATCCGAATGAAATTGATCGCGCGTGACGCCTTCACGCAGAACGCGAACGATGAGGCCTCTCAGGCGGTCGCGCATTTCGGTGTGCAGATCGGTAACCTTTGTGCCGAAAACCGGATCGCGTAGCGAAAGGCTGACAAGTTCGAAGATAATGGCATAGGCGCCGGGCGCTTCGCGAGAAGGCGGCAATAGCAGCTTGATGAATCGCCGCAGCAGTTTTTCCGGGTCGCTGATCTTCGCCGAAATGCGTTCGAGATTGTCCAGGTCACTGTCGAATTGCCGGCGGCAAACTTGATAGAAAAGGTCCTGCTTATCTTCGGCGACTTCGTACAAACTGCCCTTGCTGACGCGCGCCGTTCGCGCGACGTCTTCCAGCAACGTCCCGTTCACGCCGCGTTCGGAAAATAGGCGATGGGCGGTTTCCAGAATGGCTTCATGCCGGTCTTCGGGGCTGCGGGTTTTTGGGCTCACGCGCATTTCTCCAAAGGCAGGGGCAGGTGCGAATGCGGAGGGTCGCTATTTGCCGGCCTTTGCGCCCCCGGCGGGGCCGAACAAATTCAAGTCCAACGCGAATCTGGGGTCATGCAGCAAGACCACGGCACGTTGTATCACTTTTTCCATGTTTTTCAAATATAGGTCGGTGCGGGTGACTTGGCGGGCTAGGCGGTACTCGGCGAGAATGGCCAGAAATCGTTCGGCGTCACCTTCGGCGCGTTTGACGCGCTCGTCGGCCGTGGAACGCGATTCTTGTATGACTTTTTCCGCCTCGCCGCGGGACTGGGACATCGCCTGGTTGCGCTTGGATTGCGCCTCGTTGATGCGCTTGGCCTTCTCGCTTTTAGCGTCGGCGACCTTGCGAAAGCTCGCGGCGGCTTCCGCTGGCGGAATGATGGAAACCAGGCGCGTGGATATGACCGTAAGGCCGGCGCCGTATTTTTCGAGGGTTTGCTGCATGGCGCCGCGCAGGGCGACTTGAATGCGGCTTTTACCGGTGGTGAGGATTTCGTCGACCGGCATTTCGGCCAGTTGGTTTCCGAGCACGGCAGCGATGGACTGCGCGATGACCTTGTCCCAATCTTCGGCGCCGGTGAGATAGCGGCGAAAGTCGCTGATTTGGTACTGCACGGCGACATCGACCTCGATCAGGTTCTCGTCACCCGAGACCATCGATACCGTGCGCAGGGTTTGGCTCTTGAGCGTCATGCGACGCACTTCGGACGTGTTGACCATGGCGACGCGATGGATGGGCGCCGGGAGCCGGAGGTGAATGCCCGAGGCGATGTCGTCGCTAACCAGCTTGCCGAATCGGTACAGCGCGGCGGTTTGATTGGTGGGCACGGTGTAAATTCCCGATGCCAGGTACAACACAAGCACGACGACGGCCGCCGCGGCCAGCACGACAGCGCGGCGCGTGCGCCAGAAGCGGACGGCGTTCTGAATCAGGCGGACATCCAAGCCGGCGGGCGGTTTGTTCACGGCGCTCCCTTGTCGATCATTTTCCAGAGTTCGGAATCGCTGCGCAGAATGATCGTCGTGTCTTTGTCGATCATCTTGTCGTACGCTTCCAAGGTTCGCAGGAAGCGATAAAACTCCGGATCTTTGGTGTAGGCCTCGCCGTAAATACGAATGGCCTCGGCTTCTCCTTTGCCGCGAATACGCTGGGCGTCGCGGGCGGCTTCGGCAAGAATCTTGCGACTCTCGAGATTGGTTTCGGCCTCGATTTTCAACGCCGCTTCTTCGCCTTCGCTGCGGTATTTGGTAGCAATACGGTCGCGTTCGGCCCGCATGCGTTTGATCACGCTGGCACGGTTTTGCACCGGGAAATTGAAGGAATTGATCCGCACGTCCTCGACGGATATCCCGTAGGCGTTTTCCGTCGGCCCGCGGCAGATATCGGCGATTGCGCCATTAATTTCTTTGAGCTGCACTTTCTCGGGATCGACGTTGATGAAGCTGCCAAGCGCGTAGTTGCCGACAACCTCGTTGATGGCGGCGGTCATGATTTCCAAGAGTAAAATTTCGGCGTTCATGCGGCTGCGCACCTTGGCCAGAAAAGTGTGCTCGTCGGCGACACGCCAAACGGCAAAGGAATCAATCAGAATGTTCTTTTTGTCCTTGGTCAAAAACTCCGTGGGCACGTGGTCGAAAACCAGCAGCCGACTGTCGAATCGATAGACGGTGTCGATCGGCCACGGCGCCTTCAAATGCAGGCCGGGCTCGTACACGGCGTCCAGCGGGCCCATGAAGCGGGCGATGATGGCGGTTTCGGTCGCGTTGACCACGAAAAATATGGTGCGCAACCACCATGCGGCCAGTAAAACAAGAACCAGCAGCAACCCTTTTTTCCAACGCTTCATTAGTCAGCTCCCGTTTGCAGCAGCCCCGTCATGCCGCGGGTATCGCCGGACCATACGCGCAGCTTGGTGCGCGTGGCGGTGTCGGAGGGGATGAGGATTTTTTGACGCCGGGCCAAGCTGGTTTCCATCGCCTCGATGAACAAGCGCCACCGCGTTGCCGCCCGGTAGCGGGCGTATTGCGTGGCGCGGGCGCGAAAAGAGTCGGCGCGACCGGTGCTGTCAGCGACAACTTCGATGGCAAACGCGCTGGCGGTCGCCAAACGTTTGGCGGCGTCACCGCGGGCCTTGGGCAAGGCCTTTTCACGTGCGCCGTATGCTTGGTGGATAAGCGTTTCGCGATCTTCCATGGCGCTGGCCACGTCACGAAACGCCGCGACAGCGGCCACCGGCGGATGCAGGTCGACCGGGTACACGCCCAGCACTTCGATGCCGATGCCGTAGCGATCGAGCAGTTGCTGAATCGCCAGCGCCGCGTCGTCGGCCACGGATTTAATGCGCCCGGCCAGCACGCCGTCGATTTGCTCGGACGCGAGGCGTTCGCGCAGCACACTCTCGGCGCCCAGGGCGATCAAGTCGCGGTTTTTGGCGTAGTCGAAAAAGAACGCCGTCGGGTTGGCAATGCGGAAATGAATCGTGAACTTGGCCTCGAGGTTGTTTTCGTCGCCGATCAGATACATTCCCTCTTCCGGCTTGGCGTTCATCGTCGTGAAAAAGCTGTGCCAACCCGTATCGCTCACCACGGGCGGCGAATCACGCCAGCGGAGGATCTGCGCCGCGTCGGTGCGGAAACCCAAATCGGTTTTGCGGGTTTCGTGCACCCGGTAGATTTCCACGCGCTCGAAAGGCCAGGGTAGCCGGTAGTGAAGCCCGGCATCAATATCCGCCGCCACGAGTTTGCCCAGGCGCAGTTTGTAGCCGGCGTCGCCGGGACCGACGGTGTAAAATCCCGAGAGCCCGTAGGCGGCCACCAGCGCAACGATCACCGCCCAACGGTTGCGACGGCGACGGGGTGCGATGACGCCCGCCGGGGAGCGTATCGGCAAGAAGAGGTTGATCACTTCGATGATGCGCGTGCCCGTGCTTTTGAAGCTCACCCACTTGGTCGGCCAATCGAGGCGGTAGAAGCTCAGGCCCAGTAGCACCAGGAGCAGCAAGGCCGACAGCGCGGAAATCACCGTCCACAAACTGAAGGCGCCGGTTTCGGCCACGCGGCTGGTGATTTGCCAACCCGTCCAACTCAGCAAGGTGTTGAGCGCCATCCCGGAGAGGATGGCGACCAGGGAGATGGCCGTCAGGTAAATGCGCAGAAAGCGCCGGCCGTAGGCTTGGTTGATAATGAGCAGTGTCGCGGCGTTGGTCGCCGGCCCGGCCAGCAGAAACACGAGCGCCGCGCCCGGTGACAGCCCCTTGAGGATAAGCATCGCGGCGATGGGTGTGGACTCCACCGCGCAAACGTACATCGGCACTGAGAGAACCAGCACGAACAGCATGCTGCCCAACTGGCCGCCCGGGATGTTGGCGATCCAGGAATTGGGTACGACCGCCGCGATGACGCCGGCGAGAATAATGCCGAGCACGAACCACACGGAGATGTCGTCCATCATCTCGCGGAAGGCGTAGCGGTTGGCGTCCCTCACCAAAACCCGCAGGGGCACGGGGTCATGGTGATGGTTGTGTTCGGGGTCGAAATCGGGTGCGGCTTCGTCCACCGGCTCGACGTCCGGCCCTTCGGCGTTCGAACGTCGGTACAATCCAACGAAGGCCGCTGCCAACGATTTCCACAGGCCGCGGAAGCCAACGACGTGATAGCCCCCTTCATGCACGTGGGCGTCCTCGTCGATCTCGCAGGCCTCGGCATCGGGTAACACGACTTCGCCGTCATGATCGTCTGGGCGGTCGGTGCGCCCGGCGATGGATAGCACGGCAGCGAACATCGCGGTCAGAAGTGCCGCGATGGGGCGAACGATCGTCATCAGCGGACCGAGCAGCCCCCAGGTGATCACCAACGTGTCGACGCTGGTTTCCGGCGTGCTGATCAGGAACGACAGGTTGGCTTCGCGACTGGCCCCCTTGTCGCGGACACTCAACGAAACCGGCACCACGCCGCAGGAACAAATCGGCAGCGGCAATCCGAAGACGGCGGCGTAGAAGGCGCTGCGCAGATTGCCCCCGCCAAGGTAGCGGTGCACGCCCTTGGTGCGGATGGCGATTTTCGACCACCCGGCGAGGAACAGGCCGAGCAGCAGGAAGGGCGCCGTCTGCACGAAGACGACGTACACCATGCGCAGGGTTTCAATGATATATATCCAAGTGCCGCTCATGAAAATCTTACGCCTGACCGTAGGAGTTTGCTTTTTTTCCGCGAATTCAACCGGGCAAGTGTAATCGGTTTTGCTAGTGATGTGAAGGTTCTACGTGCGGCGTGCGCCACGTAGATTCCCTACTAAATCTATAAAAATAATAGGTAATGTTGACAGGTCGAGCATCGTACGCAGCCGCCGCCATTTACCGGGGCGGAAGTAGAAGCGCGCGTAGGAAAACAGGCGCAGCCAGGTGAGCCGCCATGCCGGATAATCTTGCAACTCGGCCGGCAGCGAATACTGCTGCTCGTAGTTTTCGTAGTCGCGATGCAGCACGCGAAGGTTGGCCTCGCCCACCGCCGCCAAATCTCCCGCCGGTGTGCCCGGGTAGGGAATGAAGGTGAAGTAGGCGACGAAATCCGGGTTCAACTCGCGGGAAAAACGCGCGGTGTCCAGCACGCTGCGGCGGTCGTCGTACGGCATGCCGAAGATGAACGAAACGTCGGACTCAATGCCCGCCTCACGGCACCAGGCGACAGCGTCGCGGGCTTGGGCAAGTGTCGTGTTTTTACGATTGGCGCGCAGCACGTGTTCGCTGCCGGATTCAGCACCGAACTGCAGCACGCGGCAGTTGGCGCGGCGCATCAGGTGGATCAATTCCCGGTCGACACAATCAAAGCGTGTGGCGGCGTTCCAGCGCAAGCGCGCGGGCAAGCCGGCGGCGATGATCGCCTCGCACAAGTCGACGATATGGCGGCGGTCGAGCGTGAAGGTCTCGTCGAAAAACTGAATGCCGTCGGCGCCCCACCGCTCCACGGCTTCGATCATTTCGGCCACGACGTCCTCGACGTTGCGGAAGCGCACGGTGCGGTAGTTGTCCTTTTTGCAAAAGAGGCAATTGAAAGGACAACCGCGTTTGGCCATGAGCGGGTAGTCCAGCGCGCCCGGCTCGTCGCGGTACATCGGCCGGGACAAATTCAGGTCGAACAGGTCCCAGGCCGGACGGGGCAAGGCGTCCAAATCCGGCGGCGTGATCGGTTCCCGCGGCGCCACCACGGCGCCGTCTTGGCGATGATACGCCCCGCCGATCCCGTGCGGATCCTCCCCACCCACCAACGCGACGATTGCCGCTTCGGCCTCCCCGTCGATGCCGAAATCGAAGACGGGGTAGTCGGCCATCGTTTGCTCAGGCGCGGCGCTCATGTGCCAGCCGCCGATGACCGTTTGCACCTCGGGATTGTTTTCCTTGGCGATGCCGGCCAGCCGCGCGGCCTGGACGATCTTGCAGGTGGGCGCCGAAAGCCCCAGCCAGTCGGGCCGCCAACGCGCCAAGTGCTCGGCAAAAGCGGCGTAGGGATCGCGGTGCAGCGAGGCGGAAAACGCTTCGACTTCGTGCCCGGCGTCGCGCAGCACGGCCGCCAAATACGCCAGCCCCAGGTTGGGGATGATGTACTTTTTGTAGCTCACCCGGTAGGGCGGATCGGCCAGCAACACGCGCACGCAAACTCCTTTGTCGAATTTACGTTAGCGGCCGACGGCGGCTTGTCAAACCGACGCGGGCTAGATGAACGAAACGTAATTCGTTGTTTTCAGGGCCGGGCTTTTCACGTGCAGGAAGTAACGGAAGCCCGCCGGCCAGGAAAGATTGAATATCGTTTTTTCGTTGCGCAGGGCCATGAGTAGCGACAACGGCGCGAGCCATCGGGCCAGGCGCGAACGAAGCAAACGCCGTATGGCGCGCTTGCCCAGCGGCAGGCGCAGCAACAGGTGCCAGAGGCGGAACAGGCGCATGGTTTGTTCGACATCGCGCCGCTTGAACAGCGATTCGGCGGGCCAGTGTGGCAGGTCGTCCACTTCGTAGATGCGCTCGTCGAAATCGGCGCACAGGTGGCCGCCGTCGATCAGCTTTTCGGTCAGGACGCTTTTGGGGAAGGGCACGAGCACCGAAACCCGGTTGTGGTCGCTTCGCATGCGCCGGTTGAGCAGCAGGGTGTCGATATCCTGCTCCACCGAACCCCACGGGACCCCCAGAATGTTGAAGGTGACCAGCTTGATGCCGGCGCGCTTGACGAGCTCGGCGGCGGCGAGGATTTGCGCGGCGGTGACCGGCTTGTTCATCACGTCGCGGCGCAGCTTGTCGTCGGCGACCTCGACACCCATGGCGATCACGCGGCAACCGGCGTCGTGAAGTTGGGCGACGGTGGTTTCGTTGATCGTCGTGGCGAAGACGTTGCACGAAAAGGGCACGCCGCAGCGAACGCGGTAGACTTCGATGAATTTCTCCAACCACCCCACGCCGCTGGAAAACAGGTCGTCGGAGAAATGCGCGATGCCCAGTCCATACTGCCAGCGCACGGCGTTGATCTCGCGGCAGATACGTTCGGGTGCCTTGCGGCGGAAGAACCCTCGGTGTCCGCCCGTCATGGCGCGGTAGGCCGGGTTGAAACAGTAGCCGCACGAGTTAAGACAGCCGCGGCCGGTGGAAAATTTCTTCCACGGGAAGCGGGCGATGAAGTCGTAGCGGTAGTAAATCTCACGGTCGGGCATCGCAAAATCGGCCAGATCGGCTACCAGCGGGCGCAGCGGGTTGACCCGGTGACCGCCCTGGGTGCGGTGGATCAAATTGGGAATGCCGCTTGGATCTTCGCGCCGCCGCACGGCCTGCAGCAGGTCGGCGACCACGCCCTCGGCTTCCCCGGCAAACGCGTAATCGACACCGTCGCGCTCGACGATGTTGGGAAAGAACGTCGGATGCGTGCCGCCCAACACGACCGGCGCGGCCACGGACTCCCCGGCCAGGCGCGCCAGGCGCAAGCCGGTATTGTGACCCAGCAGGTCGCAGGGAATCACGACCAGATCCGGCGAGAAGCGGTGCAGGTTGTCGGCGAGGTGTTTTTCCTCGGTTTCCAAAAACAGGCGCGTGGAAACGCCGAGGTTTTTCAGGTGGCCCGCCAGGTCGGTCAGGCCGAGGGATTCGTTGATAGCGTTGCCCTGCAAGAAGGCAACCCGGGCGTCGGTGAACTCACTCATTGTTGTCTCCCGCCTTGCGAAATACGAGGTAGTAACGCCATCCCCACCGCGGGTGGCGGGGTAACACGCGTTGTTCGAGCCAATTTTCCACCGGCCGCCACCACGCCATGGGTGTCTTCAACCAGAAGGCGAGGCGAGGTGAAAGCGGCGTCACGAGTTCGGTTAGTTGGAAGTAGATTTCCAGCGTCGGGTTGAGGCTGCGGGTTTCGACCAGATCGAAACCGCGACCGCGAAAGGCGTCGATCACTTCTTGGGCGCATCGCGCTTTTTCGTCCGGGCTCAGTAATCCCGACGCCCGGCCTACCGCGTTGGCGAGGCGGCGCAGCGGATGGTCGCCCACCGGATCGGAAATGAGCACGTGTCCGCCCGGACGCAGCACGCGCTCGCAGGCGGCAACGAAACCTTCCAGGTGGATGTGGTGCAACGATTGGAAGCACGCCACGGTGTCGAAGGTGAGGTCTTGAACGGCCGACCCGGTGAAGTCGCCGTAGATGATTTCGGTGTCGGCGGGCGCGGGGAAAACGGCGTCGAAGGCGTAGTTGTGACTGCGCCGCAGGCCGCGAGCCGCGAAGGCCTGGCTCAGGTCATTGCCGACGGCGTGCGCGGCGCCCAGGTGGCGGAAATACTGAGTCACCCGCGGGTTGCCGCAGCCGACTTCGAGTACACGGCGGCCGCGAATCCAGGCGGGATTCAAGAACGCAAGTTGGCGGTCCCAGGTCGCCAACGTGGCGCGAATCAACCACCGGCCGCACTCGGTCCGGTCGCGCTCAAGGAAGTGCAACAGGTAGCGCTTGTGCTCCTGGTAGTGTGCAAATTCCCGGGCGATGAGTTCGTTTGACATCGCCGCGGATAGTAGCACACGGCTTTCGGGGTGTCAGTTCAGCGCTACCCGATTTCCTCCGCGCTACGGGCTTCGACGTGCTTGAGGTAGTCCTGGCTAAAGTCGATTTGCAGTTCGATCCACATCGGAAGGTGGTCCGACATCTGCCACGTGCGCCATTTCCGCCAGTAGTAGTCACGCCGACCGGCGGCGGTGCGCTTTTTGCCCTTGTCGTCGAAGTCGCGTAATTCGGGCGTCATGAAATCGAAGTAGGCCTTGAAATCGGCGTCGTTGTTGCGGAAGACCGCGTCGTAGATCGGCAGGGCGCCGGAGCTTTTTTTCTCACCGACGAATTGAAGCTGCTCCGGTTTGACCTTGAAGCTGATCTGGTCGTAGTGGTTGGTCTGGAACATGTTGGTCGGCTTCTTTTTCAATTCCGGCGGAATGAAAAAGCCGTGGTGCTCCAAGGCCGCCATCGTCTTGTGGGTCGGATCGACAATATTGAAGTCGCCGAGGATCACGAAATTCTCGTCGGCGGCCTTGGCGCGATCGGCCAGGAACTCGGCGATGGCGTCGATTTCGTCGATGCGGCGTTTCATTTTGGCGCCGGATTTCGCGCCGTAATAAATGTGCACCGTGCAAAGGTTGTATTTGAGCCAACCTGCCTGGAACGCGACCAGGAAGGGCGTGCGGGCAAACTGAATGTCGCCGCGAATGCGCTTGGTCTTGGGCAGTACGATTTCGCCGGCGATGTTGCAGAAGCGCACCTTGCGTTTGTCGTACACGAAGGTCATGCGCTCGCCGTTGCCGCCGTGACCCGCGGTGACGTCGGTGGCGATGAAGTCCCAATCGGGCCCGAGGATTTTCATGAGGCGCTCGAAGGATTTCATGTCTTCGTTGATTTCCTGGACGGCCACGATGTCGAAGGCGGAGATCACTTCGGCGATGTAGAACAGGGATTCGGGCAAACGGTAGCCGTGGCCGTACTGGTTGTTGTCGAAATCGCGCAGATTCCACGTGGCGATCAGCAGGCGGTCCTGCAGACGCTTGGCTGCCACGTTCTTTCTAATCAAGGCGCGCAGTGCCCGCAGGCGAGCGGCCGCCCGCTTGCGGTCGACCGGATTCTTAATTTCCCAAAACAGGCGGTTGTAGAACGGCATTCCGTTTTCCTTTCGGCCTCCCGGCCACGGTGATTCTGGATGCAATCCCCACGAAGCAATTGGTTGTCAGTGGCGGACGCTTCGATGCACGAACGCCCCCGCGGCGTGCTGAATCGATCTGCGTGATGTGAAACCCCTTGATCAGAAAACAACGGGTATCCGGAGAAGTCAAGAGTGGGGAGGCGGGCAAGGCGTTTATTACGAGAACATTTCACGCCCTCCGAGGGGTGCGTTTGCAATCGCAGCGGAATCGCCTATCTTTTTGCAGTTAGGAAAAACCAGGGACGAAAGGACAATGGTGCCGCTTGTTACGCTAGTCAATCCGCCGCGCCTGCGGCAGGTCACCAAACGCCCCAGCTACACGGCCGAGCCGCACCTGGGATTGGCGTATATCGCCGCGTTTTTGCGTCGCGCCGGTTTCGACGTGCGTTTCATCGACGGCGACGTAGAAGAGTTGTCGGCGGTGGAAACGGCTACGCGGGCGCTGGTCGGCGATCCTTTGTACATCGGCTTCACCGCGCCGACGGCCTTGGTCAAGAGCGCGGCGAAGGTGGCCGAAGAGGTCAAGCGCCGCTCGCCGCACACGCCGCTGGTGTTGGGCGGGTACCACGCCACGGTGTTGCCGGAAGATTCGCTACGCGAGTTTTCGGCTTTCGACGCGGTGGCGATCGGCGAGGGTGAATTCACCGCGGTGGAACTGGCCGAGCAATTGCGCGACGGCGGCGGCCTGGCGGGCGTCGACGGGATGGCGTGGCGGGAGGACGGCGAAATCCGGCGCGGTGAGCCGCGGGCTGTCTGTATGGACTTGGATTCCTTTCCCTTGCCGGCGTGGGATTTGTTTCCGCTGCAAGCTTACCAGGCGCATTACAGCACCGATCGGTCGATTATCGAGCTGCCGGTCAACACCGGGCGGGGTTGCCCCGGTAGGTGCAAGTTCTGCGCGCGGGTTTCGGGGCGTCGTGTCCGGCGGCGGTCGGCGGCGAGCATCCTGGCGGAGGTTCACGAGAACGTCCGGCGCTACGGTGCGCGGGCGATCGTGTTCATGGACGAGTCCTTCGCGCACGAACGCCTGTTGGTGCACGAGGTGTGCCGCGGGTTGATCGACACCGGGCTGCACCGACGCATCTACTGGCTGTGCCAAACGCGCATCGATTCGGTGGACCGGGAAACCTTACGGCTGATGGCTAAGTCCGGCTGCCGGCACATTTCCTTCGGCGTGGAGTCAGGCAGCGAAGAGATTCTTACTTCGGTACACAAGGGCATCGGCAAGGACATCATTCGACGGGCGGTGAGCGAGGCGCAGGCGGCGCACATTCTGGTCGACAACTTTTTCATCATCGGCCTGCCGGGCGAAACCCGCGAGACGATTCGCGAGACCATTCGCTTCGCCGTGGAACTGAATTCCGATTTCGCGAATTTTTTCCTGCTCGTACCCTATCCCGGCACCGAGGTCTACACGATGGCCGAACGCGGCGAGGGCGGCCTGCGCTTGCTGACCAAGGACTGGGACCTCTACGGCATCCAGATGGGGCGGGCGCTGGAACTTGCCGACATACCACGCTCGAAACTGGAGCAGTTGCAGTTTTGGGCTTACCTGCGCTTCTATTTGCGGCCGAGCCGTTTGCCGAATATGTTGCGAATGGTCAACTTGAAAGTGCTGCCCGTCTACCTGTGGAACCTGTTCGGCGGTTGGCTGAGAGGATCGAAAAACAACGATGAACTCGCGCCCTGACATCCTGCTGATTCAGCCGCCGCTGCACCTGGTGCGCACCGACCTGGGCGCCAGCCAGGTCAGCCCCAACATCGGCCTGGCCTACATCGCCGCTTGCCAGCGACAACTCGGACGCCGCGTGATGGTCATCGACGCGCACGCCCTTAATTGGGGCCTCGCGCGTATCATCAGCGAAGTGCGCGTACTGCAGCCGCGGCTGATCGGTTTGTCGGCCATGACCTACCAGATACTGCAAGCGGCGGCCGTCGCCGAGGCTCTCAAGCGCGAGTTTCCCGACGTGCCGGTGCTGCTGGGCGGCGCTCACTCGACTTCGGTGCCCGAACGGACGCTGGAGGAGTTTCCGGCCTTCGACGCGGTGCTAGCCGGCGAGGGCGAGATCACCACCGGGCAGGTGTTGGAAGACAGCGAGGCGGGACGGCTGCGCGCTCGGCCCGGCGTGTACGTGCACGGTGGAGACGTGACGTTGTCTTGTCAGGAAGCGCCGCCGCTACCGCCGCTGGACGAGTTGCCGCATCCGGCGTTTGACTTGTTTCCGCTGCACGCCTATTGGCCTTTCTACTCTCGCCGCTGGATCATGGAATTGCCGCTTTCGTCCTCCCGCGGTTGTCCGTGGCATTGCACGTTTTGCACGAAGGTCATGGGCGACCGCGTGCGCTTCCGGTCGCCGGAAAGTCTGCTGGAAGAGACCGCGCGTTACATCACCGATTACGGCTTGCGGCAGGTCATTTTCACCGATGAGAACTTCACGCATAAGGAGTCGCTGGTACACGGGTATTGCGAGGGGTTGCTGCGCCGAGGCATTGCGGGGCGCGTGCGCCTGATCTGCCAAAGCCGGGTGACGCTCGCCGAGGAAACCATCGCGCTGATGGCGAGGGCCGGTTTCACGCACATCACCTTCGGCGTGGAGTCGGGCGACCAGGAGATACTCGACCGCGCGTCGAAGGGTATCAAGCTGGCGCAAAGCCGGCGGGCGGTTGAGCAGGCCAAGAAACATGGGATGATCGTCGACGGCAATTTCATCCTGGGCCTGCCGTACGAGACCGAGGCGACGGTGCGCAAGACGATCGACTTCGCGTGTTCCTTGCCCTTGGACTACGCCAGTTTCTTTTTGCTCGTGCCCTATCCGGGCAGCGAGGTGATGGCGATGGCGCGGCGGGGCGAAGGCTATCTACGGTTGATGTCGGACGACTGGAAGGATTTCGGCAAGCAAACCGGCGGCGCGCTCGAACTCACCAGCATCGGCCGCAAGCGTTTGGAAAAACTTCAGTTCATGGGGTACCTACGCTTCTATGGGCATCCGAAACGTTGGCTGCCGGTCTTTCGCAAGGTGTCGCTGGGGACGGTCCTGGCCTTCTTGGGGATGCGTGTCCGGGCTTTGGTGCGCGCCGACTAGTGGTAGGCGTAGCCGGAGTCGCTATTATGCGGCGCTTCGTGCAACCGCTCCCAAAAACGAATCAATTCCCGCTGGTCTGAAGCCAGCCATTCCAACCTACCCATAGCGCGGCGAAAGGCGTTGTAATCGTACGCGAGCCCGACGTCGTCGATGTAGTGGCGCGTGATGTTAACCGCCAGTTGGTGCCGGTAGATTTCCTGAATCGTACTGCGGCCGGCGAATACGTGGTCCCGCACGCTTTGGTCGTGACCGGTTGCCTCGGAGGCATGGCGGCAGTGGAAAGGTTTGGCGTTTTCGATCCGGCAACGGTCGTTTTCTTCCAGGAAGACGCAGTGTCCGTTGCCGCCGAGACGAAAAAGACCGGCCGTACCACGGGAGTCGTCAAGAAATTCGGCAAAGAAGTCGTCTATGCCGATCTCTAATGCTTCGGCGATTCGTTCGATGTCATCCAAGGTGAGCGTTGTTTCGGAATAGGAGTCCGCACCGTACGGGCAGGACGTGCCACCGGCGGCGGCGACATAGGCGTACGGCGGGTTTCGTCCGGCGTTGGGATCATTGCCGGCGTTGCGCTCAATGGCGGCGAGGCCTGCGACGTAGTCGCCTTGATGGAAGGTCGTACCGTGTTTGTATACATAGGTTTTGGTGATTTCCATCGCCACGCGGTGCTGCCACGCGGCTTCCGGATCGGGCAGGGAAGTCGGCGTCACAGACCACGGAACGACAAATTGCTGGTCATCTTGGCGGCAATGGAAAAAGGAGCAGGAACGGGGTTGGGCCGCGTACACGGCGCAGGTGTTGTCGCTTTGGAGGAAGATGCACCGCATATCCTCGTGCTTGCGCATCTGGAGTTGGCCGGAGGGAGGAAGAACCGCCGCATGCACGACGCGCCGCCAGGTTTCCAAAGGCGGTTTTTCGAAGTGTTCGGCAAGGACCGCTAGGTCGTGCAAGGTAAGCGGGGTCACGGAGAAACAGCATTTGCCGCACCGTTGACAAGGAATTTGGGCAGTCATGATCATCACCCTGAGTTCGCCGGACAACAAAATCGCGGTTGGAAAAATCCGTGGGCAGGTGCCCAAACAGGCGGGTCGGACGACTAATATCTATATGTTAATCATTTTGATGCGCGGTGACACGTTGACGTATTTTTTTTAACGACATATCACTAACAAAAGACAACCCGAAAAAAAGGATGCGGTCATGCGGCTTACGGCGGTACTCGGCGTTTGTTTGTTTCTAGTCTTGGGGTTCTTCGGCGCGGCGGCGGCCGATCAGGAAACGCTGCTGCTGCGATACCCCGACATCCACGACGGCAGCATCGTGTTTTCCTATGGCGGCGACTTGTGGCTGGTGCCCGAAGCGGGCGGTACCGCGCGCCGGGTTACCGGCTATACCCGCGGTATGGAACTCTACGCCAAGTTCTCGCCGGATGGTTCGCAGATCGCCTTCACCGGCGATTATGACGGCAACGGCAACGTGTATGTCGTGCCGTCCCTGGGCGGCGAGCCGGTTTGTTTGACCTTCCATCCGACCGGGGACCGCGTGGTCAATTGGTCGCCCGACGGCCGTGTGCTGTTTGCGTCCCGGCGCGGCGAACCGCTGCCGAAAATACAACGGCTGTTTACCGTACCCGTCACCGGCGGATTACCCACGCCGCTGCCGATGAACCACGGCGCGGCGGCTTCGTATTCCCCCGACGGCAAACGTATCGCCTTCAATCGCATCGACCGCGACCATCGCACCTGGAAGCAATATCGGGGCGGCACAGCGCAGGACATTTGGACCTTCGACTTCGCGGCGCAAAAGACGACCCGACTCACCGATTTCGCCGGCACCGACGCCTTTCCCATGTGGCAGGGCGACCACATCTATTTCGTTTCCGACCGCAACGGACGAGCCAACCTCTTCGCCCACGATCTGGCGACCGGGAAGGTCGAGCAACTTACCCAGCACACCGAATACGACGTGAAATGGCCCAGCGCGGGCCCCGGCCGAATCGTCTACGAACTGGGCGGCGCGCTGTGGGTGTATGACCTGAATATGAAACAATCGCGGCGCGTGAATGTCTATGTGCCTAGTGACCGCCTCGCGGCGCGAATGAAGTGGGAATCTGTCGGCAACCAAATGCGAGGCGTGTCGGTATCCCCCTCGGGCAGTCGTGTGGCGTTGGAGGCGCGGGGCGATTTGTTCACCGTGCCCAAGAAAAAGGGTCCGACCCGCAACATCACCCGCAGCCAGGGCGTGCGCGAAAACAACCCGATCTGGTCGCCGGACGGCAAGTCGATCGCCTATTTCTCGGATCGCACCGGCGAGATGGAAATCTACGTGCGGAAGCAGGACGGCGCGGGCGAGGAGCAGCAGGTCACCCGCGACGGGAAGGTGTATCGCTATGCTCTGCTGTGGTCGCCGGATTCGGAGAAGCTGATCTTCGCCGACAAAGATACCAACCTGTATTGGGTGGACGTGGACAAAGGCCGCCCGCATTTGATCGCCCATTCCGGATTTGGCGATTTTCGCGGCTTTGCCTGGTCGCCCGACTCACGGTGGATCGCCTACGAGAAGATCGGCCCCAACCGCTTCGGCTCGATGTATCTCTACTCGCTGGGGGCGGACAAGTCGTATCGCATCACCGACGAAACAACCGACGACGGCGACCCGACCTGGGATCCGGAGGGCCGCTACGTGTATTTCTTTTCCAATCGCGAGATGCAGCCCTTCCTCGGGCTGTTCGACGCCAACTACATCTTGATGCGGGCGACCAAGGCTTACGCCGTCGTGTTGCGGAAGGATATGCCGTCGCCCTTCGCGCCGGAAAGCGATGAAGAAGGAGACGAAAAGAAAAAAGAGAAGGAGAAAGACGAAGACAAAGACAAAGACAAAGATGCCAAAGCTAAGGTGAAACGGATCAAGGTGGATGTCGACGGCCTCGGCGAGCGGATCGTCGCGTTTCCCATCGCTGCGGGCAACTACAACAACCTGATCGCCGCCGGCGATAACGTGTACTTCGTCTCGCGGTCCGACCAACCCCTCGGCAGTTGGGGGAGCAAGGACTCTCGACTCGTCGCCTTCGACATGAAGAAGCGCAAAGAGCATACGGTGATTTCGCCGGTGTCGTGGTACGAGGTATCCGCCGACGGCAAACACATCCTGTACGGCGCCAAAGGCAAAATCGGCGTCATTGGCGCCGGCGACAAAAAGAAGAAAGCCGGCGAAGGCAATATCAAATTCGACGGCGTGCGCATGCATATCAATCCGAAAGCCGAATGGCGGCAGATGTTCATGCAGGCGTGGCGGCTCGAACGCGACTTCTTCTACAAACCTTCGATGGGCGACGTCGATTGGGTGAAGGTGCGCGACCAGTACGCCAAGCTGCTGCCGTATATCTCGACACGCGACGACCTCAACTACGTACTCGGCGAGATGATCGGCGAGTTGAGTACGTCACACACTTACGTGCACGGCGGCCGCCGAGAGACCGCGCCGGATGTCAACGTCGGCCAACTCGGCGCGGACCTGGCGCTCGACGAGCAATCGGGTCGTTACTACTTCAAGCGCGTGCTGTCGCCCGACCCGTGGGATCTGGAGAACTGTGCGCCGCTCAAGCAGCCGGGGCTCGACATTGCCGAAGGCGATTTCTTGCTGGCGATCAACGGCCATGAACTCCGGGCTCCCACGAATCCTTATGCGTTGCTGGAAGACACGGTATGGGAGCAAATCACCTTGCGCGTGGCGAAAAGCCCGACCGGGCGCGGCGAGCGCGTCGTGACGGTCATGCCGATCGGCAGCGAGTACATGCTGCGGTATCGAGCGTGGGTCGAAAAAAACCGCCGCCAAGTGGCCGAGGCGAGCGACGGGCGTTTGGGATACGTACACATTCCGGATATGTCGACCAACGGCCTGCGGGAATTTTCGAAAGCGTTCGCGGCGCAGATCGATAAGCAGGGGCTGGTGGTGGACATTCGTTACAACGGCGGCGGCTTCGTCTCAGAGATGATCCTCGAGCGGTTGCGGCGCGAGTTGGCCGGCATGTTCGCGTCGCGCAATTTCGGCGACGAAACCTACCCCTGGCAGGTGATCCACGGTCCCATGGTGTGCATCATCAACGAGTACGCCGGTTCCGACGGCGATATCTTCCCGTATTTCTTCCGCCAATACGGGCTGGGCAAAATCGTCGGCCGCCGCACCTGGGGCGGCGTGGTGGGCATGCGTTATCACGATTCGCTGACCGACGGCGGCAGGGTCACGGCGCCGGAGTTCGGCACCTACGGACTGGAACGGAAATGGATCATGGAGAACCACGGCGTTGATCCCGATATCGAAGTCGATTTGCTACCCGAGGACTTTCTCGCCGGGCGCGATCCGCAATTGGAGATGGCGATTCGCGTGGCGCTCGACGAATTGAAGAAGGGTGACTACACAAAACCGGCGCGGCCGGAATAAGTCGCGGCGTAACAGCCGAACATCAAGGAGCATGGAATGAAAAAACTATCGCTGTGTATGTTGATACCGGTACTCGCACTTGCCGTATTCATCCTTTTCGCGCCGGCCGCGGCCGAAAAAACGCCGGAAGCCGAACAGCCAAACGAGATGACGCAGTACCTCGACGATCTGCGCGAGCGCATTGCGGCGGCGAACGAAGGCGACACCATCCTTGTCAAAGAGGGGGTGTACGTGTGGCCGAAGACGGACGAGCCGATGCTCGTGAAAGGGAAGAAGAATCTGACGATTCGCGGCGAAGGCGACGTGTACATCTTCTGCACGAATTTGTACGTCGCGCCGCTCTATATCACAGACAGCGACAACATCACCGTGGAGAACATGAATTTCGGGCACATGGTGCGTAACCTTCCCTGCCAGGGACCGGTTGTCTATTCGCAAGACAGCACCAACGTGACGATACGCAACTGCGTTCTGCACGGCTCCGGTTTTTGGGCGTGGCACGCGCTGGAGTGCAAGAATTTGTTGCTGGAGAACACGGCGGCGTGCCGCTGCAGCCACTCCCAATTCCGTTTCGTCAAATCCGAAAACGTCACGATCCGCCGTTGTTTTTTAGCAAAGAATGACGACCTGGCTTTTCGCGGTTCTTTCAAAGACCCCCGCGGCGAGGTCGTGTTCGTCTGGGACACGAAAGACGTCGTGTTCGAGGAGAACCTGTTTTTCGCCAACGTCAACAAGTGGATACTCCTGAAAGACGCGAAATCGCCGGAATTCCGGGGCAACACCTTCGCCGAAAACAGCTTCCGCGTGCCGGCGATCTTCCTCAAGGACCGCCTCAACCTGCTGGCGCGCCTACCGGAAAAGGGCGCTGACACAACCGTAGCCGAACTGCTGTCCGCGCGGAAAATTTGGCCGAACAGTGACGTGCGTAAAGCGGCGAAGCGCTACCTGGCGTTTATGAAAGTGTTCGAAAAAACGCAACGCGAACTGGATTTGCCTGCCGAGGAAAAGCCCTAACCGTTAGTGGTCGTACCAAACCGGCTTGATCATGCCGACATATTCGGAGAGCTGCGCTTTGCGGCTGGTTGACCGCGAAGGCAGGATGCGGTCCAAAATGAAGTCGATGCCGACATTGATGCTCACCTTGAGCCACCAGATGTACATGCGCCGCCGGTAGGTGTGGCGGCAGAAGAGGCCGCGCATCACCCGGAACGGATTCATGTACTTTTTGTTCATCTCCCAGATTTTCCATTCGAGGTCGTCGCGGCTCATGTGATCAGTACCCATGACGGGTGTCATCCAGTCGTAGCGCGCGAAATCGGTGATTTCCAGCCAGCCGTTTTGCTTGGCGTCTTCCCAGGTTTTGGTGCCCGGCACCGGAGTCATCGGGTGGAAGGCCGGGTAGTCGGGGTCGAGGTCCTCGACGTAGTCCAACAGGTGGTTGAGGCTCGCCTCGCTATCGTTGCGGGTGCCGACGATGAATGTCGTCTGCAGGAACAATTCCGGGAAACGGCGTCGCAGCGCCTTGACGGTGGCCGTGTTGCGTTCCACGTGCATGTTGTGCTTTTGCATGTCGGCGAGTTCTTGGTCGTCGGCCCGCTCCATGCCCACGCAGATATGCGTCAGGCCGCTGCGAATCAGCTTGCCGAAGAGGCCGGATTCCAAATCGCGGTGCAGAAAATCGGCGCGCATGAAACCGAACCACGCCGAGTCGAGCCCGCGCCGCATCTTTTCCTCGGCGAAGGTGTCCATCCATTTCGGGTTGACGTTGAAGGTATCGTCGACAAACACGACGCAGGACTTGTTGTACTTGTAGCGCAGCAGTTCCATTTCGTCCAAGACCGGTTCCACCGAGCGCTGCCGGTAGTGCGGCTGCAGGATTTCATTGGGCAGGTCGCCCGAGCGCCGGGCCATTTGCAGCCAGCACGCGCAGTACGCGCAGCCGTCGATGCAGCCGCGGCTGTGGTGCATCGTGACGCCGCCGGGGGAAAAGAGGTAACGGGCCGTGCCGTACTTATCCATGGGCATCAGGTCGTAGGCGGGCAGGGCCAGGTCGTCGAGGTTTGCGATCAGCGGCCGATGCCCCGTGAAACGCGGCGTGCCGTCGTCGTTGGGCAGCGCCAACCCCAACACCTTTTCGATGTCGCCGCCGCCTTCCAGGGTGTCGACCAGTTCGCCGAAGGTGTCTTCGCCTTCGCCGCGCACGATGGCGTCGATGGGGTATTTCCCGAATGAGTACTGCGGCAAATGGGAAAAGTGCGTGCCGCCCGCCACGGTGAAAATACTCGGATCCACATGCTTGGCGGTTTGAAAGACGCGGCCGGTTTCGTGCTGGTAGAGCGTTTCACTGTCCCCGGCGGCGACGATCTGCGGCTTGAGGTCGCGGATGGTGCGCTCGAGGCTTTTCCAGCCCATCTTGAGTGGCATGGCGTCCAGCAGCACGACGTCGTGGCCGCGGCGCCGCAATTCGGCCCCAAGGCACACCAGGGCTTGAGGCAGCAGGAAGTTGTCCTGCTCGTTCATGTAGGGCCACAGGTATTTCGGCGGGCGGACGATCAGAACGCGCATCTTAGAGCCGGCCTCTGAAGAACTGCTTCAACAAAATGTTCGCGCCGTTCCACAACTGCCGCAGCCCGATCGAGCGAATTTGGAACAGGTGCTTCCAAATCATCTTCGGCCGCATGTAAAAGCGCCAGGTCGCCCAGCGGTGCAGTCGTTGCAGTTCGGCGCCCGTCATGCCTTCGGGAACGTAGGGCAAGGTGTCGGGCTCCGGGTTGAAGGTGGAATAGTGACGCCAATCGTCTTCGGCGATTTTCCCGCCGCCGACCAACTCGTCGTAGAGTTCGGAGCCGGGCAGGGGGATCGTGACGCCGAACTTGGCGAAGTCGATATCAAGCTCGCGGGCAAATTCAATCGTTTGGCGCGTCATGGCCGCCGTCTCGCCGGGCAAGGCGAGCATGAAGAAGGCGGAAATCTCCAGGCCGGCGGCGCGGGCTGCTCGAACGGCGGCGCGGGCATCGTCGGTAGTGAAGTTTTTCCCCACGTTTTTCAGCAGCGAATCGACGCCGCTTTCCACGCCGAAGAGAATCCGCTTGCAGCGCGCGGCCTTCATCTCGCGGCAGATTTCCTCGTCGATCACGTCCACGCGCGTTTCGGTGGTCCACCACCAATCGCCGGGGATGCGGCGGTCGGCGATGGCCCGGGCGGTGGCGATGCCGTGCTCTTTGCTCAGCGGAAAAATCGGATCGACGAAGCCGACGTGCCGAATGCCGTACACACGCACCAGCCAATCGACTTCCGCCGCGATGCTTTCCGGGGCGCGTTTGCGAACCTGATTGCCCTGGTAGCCCAGCGCGCAAAACTTGCAGTGAAAGGGACAGCCGCGCGTACCCAGAATCGACAGGCAGGGCTTGGCCACCGTGACGAAGGGCAAAAACGTGTACTCACGCCAGGGGAACAGGTCCCACGCGGGCCACGGCAGGGCATCGAGATCTTCGACGATTTCTCCCGGCGAGGTTTGCGTGACGCCCTTGCCGTTGCGGTAGCTGATGCCCGGCACCTCGTTCAAGTCGCCGCCGTCCAGCCAAGCCGCGATCAACAAGGGGAAACTCTCTTCGCCCTCGCCATGCACGACGGCGTCGCCGGCGTCGTTTTGCAGGAGGTCTTCGGAAAAGAGCGAAGCGTGCAGGTTGCCGAGCACCACGCGGGCGTCGGTGCCTTCACGGATGGCGCGTCCGAGCGCGGCGGTCGATTGGGCCGTGGGTGTGAGCATGGACAAGCCGGCGACGTCGGTCTGCCAGTCCCGGACCAGCTTGACGACTTTCTCGGGCGCGAAGTTGCAGATGAAATTATCGAGCACCCGCACTTCGTGGCCCGCGGCGCGGGCGGTGCCCGCTAGATAGGCCATGCCGATGCTCGGCATCGGTTCCATGAGCTTTTGGTACTCGCCGAAACCGGCGGCGACATCCATGCCTGGATTGATTAGAAAAATACGCGCCAACGATTATGCCTTCCTTGCCACCACGCCGGTGGTTCGCGCCAGGTTTCGCATGCGGTCATCACCCCGACAAGCGCGCTCGGCCGCTCGCACGTCGCGGCGGTACTCCGCGTCGCTCAAGCGCGCATCGTCCAACGCCTGCCACAACGGTCCTTCCCCGAAGTAGTGCGCGTCGAACGCCTCGATGACGACGAAGCCCGCCTCGGTGACCAGTTCAGTCAACCAGTCGCGATGGAAGTAGCGCACGTAGCGGTCTTCCGGGATCAAGACGGGCTGACCCGCCAAGGCCGCCGAAACCGCCTCCGGCTCCGGTAGCGGCGCGCCGAAAAGGGCGCCGGGCAGCGCTTCGACGGAAAGAAAAAGCCGCGCATTGGGCCGGGCCACTCGCGCCAGCAAACCCAACGTGCGGGCTGGATCAGCCGTGTAGCAGATCCATTCCATCGCCCATAGTACGTCAAAGGACGCAGGCGGTAAATCGGCCGGCCGGGAGGCGTCGGCCCACTGTAAGTCGACGTTATTGCGACTGCTTTCTTCGATGTGACGCTTCGCGCAAAGCACGGCGGAGCGGCACGCGTCAAAGGCTGTGACTTCGGCGAAACGTTCGGCCAACGGCAGGGTGAATCGTCCGATGCCGCACCCGGCATCCAGTACCGTCGCCGTGGCGGGCAAAGGGTCCAGGTGGGGTGCGAAGATGTCCATGTAGATCTCGGTGGCCAGTTGTTTCAAGAAGTAAAAGGACGACTCGGGGCGCAGATAATCCATCGCGACCGAATCGGCGGCGAAGGCCTTTTCATAGCCGAGGACGTTATGCAAACCAAAATCGCCCGCCAGAGCGCGGCGGCAATCATGATCACTGCCGTACAACCGGCCGATGTTCCCTTGGGCCGTCAGTTCTGTAGGATTCAATCTCAACCCATCGCCGGACAACAAAACATTACGCCTGTACCGATACCGCGGTACGGCGAAAAATCCAAACCCTGGTTATCGGTAACCTCTTTTTTTCGAAGGTTGCCGTTTACCGCGTGGGGGGATTCGGTCTGGGCTTCGGAGCAGGACGCCAATGCATGGATTTCTCCTTGTTGGTTGCAACATTTTTATTCACGATACTTGAATCGCTTCCCCAGTGTCAAGAAAGGAATGGATTTCGATTGACAGAAATCGGCGCGGCGCCTAGGGTGAATATTCAATCTTGAAGTAACTTCACAGATGCGGGGTTGGGTGCCGGAATCACTTGAATTACCGGCGTTTATCTCAAACATCGGTGACGGGAACGGCGCGGTCTCGGCGGCGTAAACCGGCACGGGAGGTTACCGTGAGAACAAACCGTTTTTTTCTGCTGACGTCAATCTTGGTTTTTGTCCTCGCCATTGTCCTTTTCGCGTGTGGCGGCGGCGATGACGACGATGATGACAACGATGATGCCGCCGCCCCGACATGGGAAAATTTCGCGCAAGGCTTTTTCGCGGATTACTGCACCCGATGCCACAGTTCGGAACTCGCAGGCGTCGACCGGGTTGGGGCGCCGCCGGGCGTCGATTTCGACACCTATGACGGCGCGGTAGCCGACGCCGCCGATGCGCGAGAGCGGGCGGGCGTGGGTGAATCCATGCCGCCGGATGCGACCAAACCGACTCAAGCGGAACGCGATCGGCTCACGGCATGGGTTGATGCCGATACGCCGGAAAATTGAACACAAAGGGAGAGCAAGCGATGAAACAACGCGTGCAATGGTGGCTGGTATGGGGGCTGGCGCTTTGCCTGGCCGTGGTCGTGCAGACCGCGTTTGCCAAGAAGAAGTGCGAAACCAATTACGACAACTTCGGCAAAGCGTTTATGGAACAGTGGTGCAGTGCCTGTCACACGTCGGCCAAAAAAGGCCCGTTGGCGCGGCAAGGCGCGCCCAAAGGGTACGACTTCGATCAGGTCGAGGTGATCAAGAAGGATAAAGGCGAGATCCTGGAATGGGTCATCGATAAAAGTAAAATGCCGCCGGGACTGACGAAACCGACCGACGAGGAGAAGGCGAAACTCAAGACCTGGCTCGATTGCGAATACTAGGCCGGATCGCCTCTGCGTCGGAACGCGGGAAACCTATCAAGCGGGAGATGCGACACGCCTCGTGACGTTCGTCGTTTACCGCGACCACCTGCAACAACCCGTGATGTGTCTGGATTTGCGGAGTTGAAGTTTCGGGCGGGGCACATCATCGCCAGGTTGGACTTAAACGAAACCCTCTCCCTTAGCGGGAGAGGGCCGAAGAGTCGTACTGTCGTCAAATTGGTTTCGTGAACGTCAGGTCCCGCAGGACGAGCCGTGCACGTCTTCGAGTGATTCGCCTCTAGCTTCTTCGAGCGACTCGCCCAGGTTTTCGTCGGTGTCGTCGTCGGTGGTCGTCGTGTCGTCGTCAGTGGTGGTGTCGTCGTCCACGTCGGCGTTGGGATCGACGCAAAGCTGCAGGCAGTTATCCATTTCGTCGCAGTCGTCGGTGTTGCCGTAGGCGCAATTGCGGTAGCAGTTGTGACGCTGGCCGCCGACGTCGCCGCATTCGGTGATGGCTTCGCTTTTGGTCAGCGGCTCATCGGCGTCGCTGCTTAGCAACTCGTCGTCGCAACCATCGTAAACTAGGTCGGCCACGAAGCCGCAGGTTTGCGAACTGTCAAAACAGCTATCGACGCACGACGCGATATCGCCGCAGTTGTTGGTGCCGGTGGTGCAACCAATCCAGCACGCGTTGAGCAACGACCCGGTCTGCTCCCGACAGAACCCAACCGCCTCGTTTTCGGTCAGTGCGTTCTCGTTGACGCGGAAGTTCAAGTTACAGCGATCGTAAAGCTGGCTGACGGCGGTGGTGCACAGATCTTTACTCGCCTCCACCGGCGCGGGGTCGGCCAACACCATCAAACTTATCGCCAGGGCTAACACGAGCGCGCACGCGGCGATTGGGGACAAACGCATATTCATTTTTTCCTCCGAAAAGCGGGAAAAATAACTTTTGTATCTTAGAGCGTGCGACGGCCCGGGGTCAAGCTGCCGACTGTCTTATCCGGAGAAGACCAACCAATACACAAGATAGCCGAAAAGGCCCAGCGCTGCGGCGACCAATAATAGCGGAACCGGGGCGCAGCCGTAGGCTTCGGGTTGCACCGGCGGCGCGCTTAGATGGAAATCGTCGGCCACCGTGTGTTCGTCGATTTGCGGCCCCCGCCATGGCTCGGATCGATCGGCTCTCGAGGATGCGGCCACTGGCGCATGGGCGATCGGCGGGCGGGCGGTCGGCAAGGTCATCCAATCAGAATCACCATGGCAAAACGCGGCGACGATACGCTCGAGCAGCGGAAAGGTCAGGCGGTCGGCCAGGGGCTGGGCCTCGTCCTTTTCGGGGGCGATGTACGCGAGGGAGTATTGGTCATCCTCCTCGTCATGGAAAATTTCCAGGTACTCGGTGTCGCGCCGGCCGATCGTGAAATAGTCGAGTTCGAGCTCGAAGGGATAACGCCGCAGGAGGGCGATCACCTCGGCGGTGGTTGAGAGCGGAATTTCGGTCTCGGGAACGTACACGATAAACATTGCCATTATTATAACGCGCGCGGGCCGGTTTTGCCCAAACTCCGACACGAATTTGCCATCACGGAGCAATCGTGGCTTAATGCGCGCCCATGCGTTGGTGGATGTTTGCGATATTGATTGTGGCGATGGCGATGGCGCTGGCGGCCTGCGACGTGTTCAGCAAGAAGCGTGAGGCGCAGCGTGATCTAATGGTGCGCGCGCAGATGGCCGTCGCCGCGCAACAGATGTTTTTCGAGCACGCTGCGGGCGGCCAACCGCGCTTCGCCAAGCGTCTGGAAAATCTCGTGGCGTTCAAACCCGCGCTGATTTCCGATTCGACGGTGACCTTCAAATTCGAACGCACGGCGTTCAATTATTACGATATCACGCTCACGCGCGCCGGCCAGGATTGGTCGATTCGCTGCCGCGCCGATGTCGACTGCGAACTCGTTGAGCACACCAAGTAACGGGACTTAATCCACCTTCGGAGCAGGCGGCAGGTTGGCGGTCAGTTCACGAGCACGCTCGGTGAGCGCCGCCACGGAGAGATCCGGCGAGTCCAGCAAATCCCGCACAAAGGCCAATTGCAAATCGCTTTCGTCGCTGAAGGGCTCGGCATCGCGCTTGACCCGCCCCTTCTTTTCATAGGCGTACCACAAGCGATCCACCGCCACCGAAACGTCCGGATCGGGCGCTTTGTCGCCGGTGATGTTTTTCAAGTGGCCGGCCAATTTCGACTCGGAGAAAAAGGCCGTCTCGGTTTCGGGCAATTCGAAGCGGACGTGCGGCGTGATCCCGTGCGCCTGAATCGACGCGCCCGACGGCGTGTAGTGCATGGCCGTCGTCAGCCGCAAACCCGTGCGGTTGGGCAATTCGAAAATCGATTGCACCGAACCCTTGCCGAAGGTTTGGTAGCCCACGACCAGGGCGCGGCCGTGATCCTTGAGCGCACCGACGACGATTTCCGAGGCGCTGGCGCTACCCGAATTCACCATGGCCACCAGCGGGATATTGGTTCGCGTGCCTTGCCGGCCGGCAAAATGCTCGCGGTCTTCCATGAAGCCGCGGCCGATCGTGTTGACGATCAATCCCGAATTCAAGAAGAGGTCGGCCACGGCTACCGATTGCTCCAACAAGCCGCCCGGATTGTTGCGGAAGTCCAGGATCAGGCAGCGCACTTTCTCAGGTTGTGATTCGAAATCACGGATAGCTTCCAACAGGTCGCGCTGGGTGCGGGCGCTGAACTGGATGACGCGAATGTGCCCGATGCCGCCGGGCAGGAGGCGGGTTTTGGTGGCCACGGCCTTGATCTTGCCGCGCACTACGGAGATATCCAACGGGGTTTTTTTGCCGGCGCGCCGCACGCTCAACACTACCGGCTCGCCGACCTTTCCGCGAATACGCTTGACCGCCCAATTCAGTGTCTGCCCATACGATTCAACCCCATCGATGGCGACGATGCGATCCTTGGCCAGCAGACCGGCGAGGTGTGCGGGGGTGCCCTCGATCGGCGCGATGACGGTCAGGATGCCGTCGCTCATGCCGATTTCGATTCCCACACCGCCGAAAGCGCCTTCGGTGTCCTGCTTGAGTTGGCTGTAGTCGGTCAGGTTTAGGAAGCCCGAATGCGGGTCGAGCTTGTTGAGCATGGCGTCCAGCGCGGTTTGCAGCAAATCGGCCGGTTCTTTTTTGGTGTCGATGTGTTGGCGTATAAATTCGACGCCGTCGAGCAGGACCTGCGCGACGTCCCGCTTGTCGGAAGTCAACTCGCGCTCAAACGCCGCCGCGCCGACGTTCATCGTGATTTTCACGGGGGAGGTTTCAATTTGGATGTCGTCAAACGGAGTCGGAATCGGCGTGGGCGATTCGTCTTCTTCTTTCCGGACCGGCGGCGTGGGGTCCTCGCCGTTTTCCCGCGCCAGCAGGTAGTCGTGGATTTCCTTGGTTCGCACTTCGGCGCGAACTTCGTATTTCAGGCGGTCGAGCAAGCCGGCCAGGGCGTCGCCGGCCATTTCCCGCCGGTCGACTTTGAAAACGTAAAAACGGTCGACCAAGTCGAAAACGTCGAGGATCAGAGTCTGCTGGGGATCGGAGTGACAACCGCCGGCCAGCCAGACGCTTGCCAGAAGAACGACGAGTCCAATGATGGTGAAGCGGCGGGTGTTTCGGACGGTCATATTCGGCGTTCCCCTTTTTCCTCGCGCTGCTCGCGCGGTTCATTTGTTTTAGGGACCCGTTTGCGGCTTGTCAACAACTGGCGCGACGGTTGACACTGAGAAGGCGGTCTTTATGCTTCGAAAATACCTTTAGGAGACGAATCTTTTGCGAATCGACACGGTGGAAAGCGGGTTTTTCAAGACCAACACCTATTTGGTGACCGACGACTTGTCCGGCGAGGCGTTGCTGGTGGATCCGGCGGGCAATTGGCGACGCATCGAGGAACTCATTCGCGCCGGCGGTTCTCGCGTGGTGGCGATCGTCAACACGCACGCCCACTACGACCACGCCAGTCGCAACGTCGAAGCCAAGCGCCTGACCGGTGCGCCGCTGATGATTCACGAGGCCGAAGCCGAGCGGCTGTCGTCCTTTTCGTGGCCGTCGTTGTTTTTTCGGGGCCGGCCCCGCCTCAGCCCGCCGGCGGACCGCCTGCTGCGCGAAGGCGACGAGGTGGAAGTCGGCGGTTTGCGTTTCGAGGTGTTGCACACGCCGGGGCATTCGCCGGGCGGCATTTGTTTGCGTTACAAGAAAACGATTTTTACCGGCGACGCGCTCTTCGCCGGGGCCATCGGCCGTACCGACTTGAAGGGCGGCGATTACGACACGCTGATTACGGCGATCAAGGACAAGCTGTTCGTGCTGTCCGACGACATCTTTTTGTATCCCGGGCACGGCCCGCGCACCACGATCGAAGTCGAGCGGAAACACAACATTTTCGTGAAACTACGGCCGGAACAAATCGACGAAATCCTCTTCGGGCCTCCGCGCAAGAAGCGGCCCGCGGCGGACGAAGCCGAAGCGCCGCAATGAGCGAATACGACGGACCGCTCCTGTTGCCGTTCGGCGAAAAAACACCGCACATTCACCCCACGGCGTTCGTGGCGCCCAACGCTACGATCACCGGCGAGGTAAGCGTCGGCGAAGATTCCAGCATCTGGTTCGGCGCCGTCGTACGCGGCGACGAGCACGAGGTGATCATCGGCAGGCGAACGAACATCCAGGACATGTGCATGTGCCACGAGACAAGTTGGATCGGCCCGCTGGTGGTCGGCGACGAGGTTACCGTCGGTCACCGCGCCATCCTGCATGGCTGCACGATCGGCGACCGCTGCTTGATCGGCATGGGCGCGATTATCCTGGACGGGGCGACGATCGGCGAGTTGTCGGTGGTGGCGGCCGGGGCCGTGGTGCGGGAGGGAATGGAAGTTCCGCCGCGCTCCCTGGTCGTTGGCGTTCCGGCGCGTGTCGTTCGGGAAGTGGACCCGGAACTGCTCGGGCGCATCACGCACGCAGCCGGGCACTACGTCGAAGTGGCGCGGCAGTACAAAAAAGCCACCGCGCTCTGAGAACGCGGCGGCTTTGATCCAACATCTACCTTATTACATTCATCCCACAACGAGTCGGGCGATCGGATCGTCTATGACTCGATTTGCTGAATGGTCTCGGCCGGGTTGGCGTCGCCGTAGACGACCTTATTGATACCCGGCAGGTATTTGTCCGTTGTGACCAAGTTGATGTACAGCAGGTCTTTGATAATCTCCTGCGTGATTTCGGCTGCGTTGATGCTGATGCCCGTCTTGCAACGCACTTCGCCGTCCTCGAAATCCATCTCGAAATTCCCGACGCGCATGCCGTAGTTCGCACGCGTAAGATATTCCGCAATCGCCTGGCGATTTGGTTCCGGAATATTGTTGGGAAGAATCGAGTAGATCAGTACGAACCCTTCTTTCTCTTTACAGCGAATCAAGCAAGTCCAACTCCCGTTGTCGCCTTGGAAGCCCATACGGATAAGCGAATTGTCATCCATGACGGTGAACTTCCAGTCATTTGCTTTCAAGAATTCTTCCACTTGCTGAATCAGTGTTCCAGAGCCACTTCCAAACAATCCCATTTGGACCCCCCTTCGTTGATGGGACACAATGCTTAATGATTAGTCGCAGGTGAACAAAAAACCGGTCGCCATGTTATCGACGCTCAGCGGCCGATGTCAATCACCCTTACCGACAAAACACGCTTTTTTTGTCGCCGAGCCGCGACTCTTCAGAAAAAAGGGGCCAAACTTCTTCAGCCCGCCCGCCGCGTGGCCAACGACGCCAACACCTGGTGACTAATCGCCTTGAGCGTTTCGATTACGCCCGCGCCTTTGACCGCGTCGGCTGCAAATTGAGCGTGCCCCTCCGGGTTGAGGACCTCCGCCAACTGTTCGACGGGCAAGGCGCCTTTGGCGTCGGCATAGTTGTACTGAATGACCAGCGGCACCGTTTCGGGATCGTAACCGTAATCCTGCAAGGCGAAGCGGAAAGACGCCAAGCTTTCGAGGTTGTCGTCCAGCCGGTCGCGCCGGGCGTCGGCGACAAACACGACGCCGTCCACACCCTTCATGATCAGCAGCCGGTTGGTGTCGAAATTGACGTTTCCCGGCAGCGCATATAGATGCAGCCGCGTGTCGAAATCGCGAATCCGCCCCAGAAAGAGCGGCAGGAAGTCGAAGTAGGTCGTGCGATCGGCGTTGTCGGCCAGCAAAATCATCCCGCCCTGCTTCTCCACCGGCGTGCGGCGGCTGACGCATTGCAGGTTGCTGGTCTTTCCCGATTGGGAGGGGCCGAAGTAGATGATCTTAAAGTTGATCTTTTTGGATTCGTAATTGATCAGCGTCATGACCGCGAAATCCTTTTTTCTGATGCCTCTATTGTGCGCCGTGGCGAGCTTTGCGGCAAGGGCTAGGATGTTCGCGAGATCTTTTTCCTGCCCTCCAGGCTCAATTTCAACGTGACGCTGTCCGCGTATTCCAGATCCGACCCCACCGGCACGCCGTGCGCGATACGCGATACTTCGACCGGCCGGCTCTCGAGCAGCTCGACCAGATACGAAGCCGTCGCCTCGCCTTCTCGATTCGGGTTGGTCGCCAATATCACTTCTTCGACGCCGCCCGCGTCGATTCGCGCCAGAAGCTCAGCAATGCGAATCTCCTCGGGGCCGACATTGTCCAACGGCGACAGCGCCCCGTGCAGCACGTGGTACTTGCCCGTGAACGCCCCGGATTTCTCGATGGCGATCACATCTTGCGGTTGCTCCACCACACAAATCGTGGCGCCGCTGCGGTTTTCATCGGCGCAGAGCGAGCAGGGCTGAATGTCGGTCAAGTTGAAGCAAATTTCGCACAACTGGATGCGGTCTTTAACCTCGAGCATCGCCGCGGCAAGGGCGTGTACTTCCTCGCCGGGCGCGCGCAGCATGTGCATCGCCAGGCGTTCGGCAGTTTTGCGGCCTACGCCGGGCAGCTTGGCGAGCTGAGTGACCAGTTCGTGCAGCGGTCCGCGATCAAACAGCATGCCTAGAACAAACCGGGCAGGTCGATACCCATGCCGCCGGTGACTTTCTGCATCTCGGCGGTGATCAATTCCTGCGCCTGACGCATCGCTTCGTTGACTGCGGCGACGATGAGATCCTGCAGCATTTCGGGGTCTTCCGGGTCGATGGCTTCGGGTTGGATGTTGATCGAAAGCAGTTCGTGCTTGCCGTTGACCACGACGGTCACCATGCCGCCGCCGGAACTGGCTTCAATGCGTTTGTCAGCCAACTCCTCCTGGACCTTCATCATTTGTTTTTGGGCTTGTTGGGCCATTTTCATAATGTTTCCGAGACCCTTGGCCATATCGTTTCGCCTCCTCTATTCTTTGGGACGTTTTTCAATCGGTGTCACGGTGACTTCGGCCGCCGGGAACACTTCCAGAATCATCTTGACTGTCGGGTGTTCCAGAGACTCCTGCTCCACTTGCCGCCGGGCGCGGTCGGCCTCTTGCCGGGCCTTCATTTGTTGCTCCAGGCGAGCGGCCGGCGAGTTCGACTTATCGGTCTCGTGCAAAATGATCGTTGCCTGCTCGCCGAAAAGGCTTTGCGCCACAGCGGTTAACGGTCCGCTTTCCCGTTCCATCGAATTGTACACAAAACCGGACGGCAGATGGATTTCCACATGACCGTTGACCCATTCGATCCGGTGTTGCCGCAATTGCGCGGCCACCGCCGGACGCTGCTGCTTGACGGCTTGCAGGAAGGCTTCGGCTGGGTCTTTTTCCGGGTCGATTGCCGGCTTCGACGCAGCAGGCTTAGCCGGTGGCGCAACGCGGGCCGCCGGCGCCGTGCGAGTGGCTCCGGCCGGCTGGTTCGGTTGGCGATGCGATGCCGTTCGCTTGCCGTCACCGCCTCCACCGCTTACCGGCGGCGATTGCTTCCACTCGATGAGTTGGTCGATCAGGTTGTTCAGCGAAGTAACCTTCGCGCCCTGCGCCAAGCGCACCAGGGTCATCTCCAGCACCAGCCGCGGTTGGCCGCTGCGCAGAATCAATTCCTCGGCCTCGGCAAGCAAGTTGAACAGGTGTTCCAGGGTTTCGATGGCCGCATCTTTCACCTGCTCCCGCAGCGCGGTGATTTCCGCCTCGCCGGCGTCGATCAATCCCTCGGGATGGCGGGCCAACTTCGCCGCGACCAAATTGCGGAAATGTTCCAGCAGGTCGGAGAGGAAGTCTTTGACATCCCAGTTGGACGTGCCGAGCCGCTCCAGCACGTCGAGCACCGCCACCGGATCGACGGCCAGCACCGCGGCGGAAATATCCAGCAGCGCCTGCCGATCGACCACGCCGAGCACGTTGGCGATTTCGGTCAGCGGTCGGTCGGGGCCGTAGGACAACACCTGGTCCATGTACGAAAGGCCGTCACGCACACTGCCGGCGGCCTTGCGGGCCACGAGCATCAATACGTCGTCGCTGACCTTTGCTTTTTCGGCCTTCATCAACCGCTTAAGATAGGCGGCGATTTCGGCCAGCGAGATCATCTTGAACTCGTACTGCTGCGTGCGCGAAAGCACCGTGTCGGGAATCTTGTGCACTTCGGTCGTTGCGAAGATGAACACCACGTGCGGCGGCGGCTCTTCCAAGGTCTTGAGCAGCGCGTTGAAGGCGCTTTTGGAAAGCATGTGTACTTCGTCGATGATGTACACCTTGTAGCGGCCCCGCGACGGCAGGTACTTCACGTTTTCGCGCAGTTCGCGCACGTCGTCGACGCCCGTGTTGGAGGCGGCGTCGATTTCAAACACATCCGGGCTGGTGGAAGCCGCGATTTCCTTGCACGAGGGGCATGTCCCGCACGGTTCGGGCGTCGGGCCTTCGGCGCTTTCGCAGTTGAGCGATTTGGCGAAGATGCGCGCCACGGTCGTCTTGCCGACGCCGCGCGTGCCGGTAAACAAGTAACCGTGCGCAATGCGGCCCAGCTTGATTGCGTTGGTCAGCGTGCGGGTGACGTGCTCCTGGCCCACCAGGTCGGCAAAGGTTTGCGGACGGTATTTGCGGGCCAGAACAAGGTACGACATGTCAAACACAACCTCGAGCCGGCGGCGGCCGGCGAGAGAAAGAACATTCGATTTGGCGCGTTTACAGGCCGCACACCCTTCGTCGACCCGCACCCGAGCCGGCGTTTTTCCCTGGGAGCAATGTCAGGAAACCCACGGCACCCAAGCTGTTCTCCTTAGTGCTGCTTCCTTCCGGACCTGACACGGTTCGGAGACGCTTGCCGCGCAGGGCCCAACCTGCCGATCCAGGGCAACTGCCCGGTCCACGCGCTAAGGCCTCGGTCGGGAACTCAGCCCCTCTATAGCGGATTGAGGGTACAGGGCACCGCTGGCTCCCCGCCTAGTGCGGCCTGTAAGCGCGCCAAAACAAATTCGCCTGACTTTCAAGACCAAAGAACCTAACCCATCGGAAGTCGAAATGCTAGCCAGACCTACTGCTACAGTCAAGATGGATCAAAACCGGCCGTTCCCGGTTTTGCGCCCTCGGCCGGTCGAAAAAGTAGGTCTCTTGATTAACCTGTGGCTCCCCAAGTAAAATCAGCAAAATCCGAAACATATCAAGAAAACCGAGCAGGGTCCGCGATCGAGGATTATCGGAGTACGAGGCAACCATCGTTTTGTGTGCGTTTTTCGGATTTTCGATGCCAAGCGCGTTGGTTGGCCGGCTTTAGGACGGGGCGTTATGAAAAAGGGTAGATCTACATCCATCGCGATCGTTTCGATTCTGATATCAGTATTTGTCGTTTTCGGCGTGGCGCTGGCTCAAAACTTGGGCTTCGTGCTCAAAATCGTCGAAAGCAAAATCGTCCCCTTGCAGAATCCTTATGAAGCGGCGGCAATCATCGAGACAAAAGTCCTTGTGCCCGAATACATCGGCTCAAAGGGCTTATCGTTTCGCGCTGCATCTCGTACCAACCGCGTTGCCGAAAATCGATACCAGTTATTTTTCGATTTGCGGGCCGGGAACATGATCAATCCGCGCGGTTTCATGAAACCGGGTTGCGAGAAAAACGGCACGTGCAACCAAACGGTGACAATTCGAGTCGCGGCGGTGAATCGGGAACTTGACCTCGATGTCCCCACTGAAAACCCGGAAATCACCGTAAACGCCATGACGAAAAAAGCGTGGGAAACGTTCGTCAAGGAGAACTTTTACTATGCGTTGTGTGCTCCGATTACGATTGAGTTTGTCGACAATCGCACGCGGATGAATGTCAGCGCCTATTTCAGCTACAGCTTTTCGCCGGACTGGGCACGGATTTGGCGCGCGCAGGAAGCGAAAAGCGGAATCAAACTAAACGAGGCCGGCAGAAGCGAAGTGCGCCGGCAAGCATATGGGGAATTTTACGGCAGCCTGGCAAGTGGGGAGACGTGGGGCGGTGGATTCTCGGTTGTCTTGCCTTCCTACGGCTCACTGCGTTTCAGCGCGCGGCAACACGGATACAACTTCAAAGAGACGACGGTGCGGTTACAGGGAACCGGTGTCCGCTACCTCGCGCAATTGGATAAAACGGCGATGAAAATCATGATTGTGAGGCAGTGATGAGACGTGTCGGTAAACTTACCTTGATTGCGGCTTTCATGTTACTGGCTGTCGCGACATTGCTCGTCAGGGCCGACGCACGCTCGAGCCGTTGCGTTTCGCACGTTGGGCGTGCGGAAAGCGAAGCCTTCGCCTGGGCTTCGGCAGGTATGCCGGTGTGGGTGCTTTCTTTACAAAAAGAAATGAAATTCGCTGAGGTTGCCGGCCAGCGGCGGCGTATGGTTGCGCAAGCGAAGGATCTCAAAAACCGCACGCAGACAAAACTAAACCAGATGAAGGCGCGGCAACTCCAGCGTTCGGCCTTCGAAACCGACGAAGAATACGCCGCTCGGAGGCGTGCAGCCAAACGGCCCAAAGCACCGGAACTGCCCATCGACAAAAGGCACTACGTGATCATGGATTTGCCGGTCAGCATTAAATATCAAAACTGCAAAGGCACCCAATACAATATCATGATCTGGGGAGGCAAAGATTACGCGGTGCCCGGAACGTGGTGCCGATATAAGTATTGGACCTTCGGCATCCCCGCGTTCCAAGCCGGCTCCAAGCCCAGAGAGCTATCGCCGCTATTCAAAAGAGCCTGCTATACCGGCACGAATCTGTACGGGAGACACAATGTCGGCGGCGGAACGAAGAAGTGGCACGGCGAATTCCATTGCATCTACAATGGCCCCGTATTGAATTACATGCATCCGGGGTTGGCCTCAAACAGCGCCGACCCGAGTCCGAGATGTCGGGAGCGAAGGGCTTTCTACCGACTCATGTTCCGTCCCTATAGCACCGGCGGTTACAACATGGAACGAAAACACGTCGTGCCTTTCAGACAGGTTCTCATCAGTAATATCTTTGAGAACATGAACTTCCTGCAGGACGAGCAGGAAGCCAAGAAATACAGTGACGTACTCTCGCGATTGAAATGCACGACGATCGTCGATATTGCCGACGGTTCACGGACGATCGTGGAATACTGGTCGCTCTACGACCCGCAAGACGGACAGGAATACTTCGTGTTGGGCGACCGCGCGCGTTGGGGCGGGCACGTGAACAAATACCATTGGCGGCAATAAACCCGGCGAGCCTCTTTTCCCGCCGGCCGCGCCGGTTTTAATCACCAGGATTGCGCCACGAAACCGGTTCGCTCGGCCCACCGTGACGCCGCTCGTACACCTCGTGCACAATCGGATTACCCGCCCGGTCCACGCGCTAAGGCCTCGGTCGGGAACTCAGCCCCTCGAGGGTACAGGGCACCGCTGGCTCCCCGCCTAGTGCGGCCTGTAAGCGCGCCAAAACAAATTCGCCTGACTTTTACCACAAAAGGAAACGCGGCCGGGTTTTGAACGCCCTCCGGCGCGCTTCGAACGCGCCACACCAAGCCAGAGCGCCGCCAAAGCGATTCACACACGGTTAATACGCAATAGTTTTTTGTATGGCTAAAGCATTGACATTGTTAGGTATATAGTATAATAATAAAAAGTATTCTTCCCATAACCTTTCTTTCAGGAGGATCACAATGAGACGATTGGCTTTGTTTGCTGTGTTCTTAACGGTGTTTTTTTGTGTGGGCTGCAAGCATGTAACCGACATCGACCCCGAACATGGTTTGCCCGGTAGCTATGTAGTTGTGACGGCCAGCGACGACGCGTTTAAAAATTGCGACAGTAATACGGAAGTGTCTTTCTACAACACGATCTCCGGAGGTTGCGTACCCGCCGAAGTGCACGATTGCATGGCCGGCGACTATACCCATGCGGAGTTTATCGTTCCCGATAATTTGCCGGACACCGATCAGAGTAAAAAGTACATCGTCGCATTGTCCTGTTCGCCGAGAAGCGACGAGACCCAAGTCTTCATGGCCGATATTTGCGCGCCCTTTTCCACGGCCGGCATGACGCAAAAGGAAATCGACGGCAAGGATTATTTCGACACCAACTTCGTCAATAGGGACGGTGCCGTACTCGTGAGAGTCCCGGACGTCTGCGGCCCCGGAGGCGAGTGCTTCAGTTCGGAACGGCAAGGTTTGGCGATGATGTACTACGCCTTGGCCGGCGATTGCGAACAATACGTCAAAACGCGCGACTTCATGGAAGAATACATGATGTCGGAATACGATCTGCTGCACTGGGCGTTGGATTCCCATTACCAGACGGAGCACGACTCGTCGGCCTCCATCGACGACTTGAAAGCGCTGGAAGCCGTGCGACTTGCCATCCAAAAATTCGGTAATCCACACGACACCGAAATTGCCACGCGGCTGAACAACGCGTTGATCGATTACGAGATATTGGATGTGGGCGGCGACCCCTACTTCACCGAAGGCGCTTCGTGGGATGCCTACGGCGTGATAACCGACGACTCCCTGCCCCTGTGTTATGCGAACCTACCGGCGATGTCAGATACGATGTCGCCAAGCGCCATTTGGATGGAAACGTTGCTCGACACCGGCGCAGTGATCGTCAACGGTGAGTTCAGCTCCAACATCGGCCTCTATAAATTCGGGTATGATTACCTAACGTCTACCTACTACGACTACCACCCCTTAGAAACAGACCTGAACGGAATCTACCAAGCGCTCACGGGCATGAATCTCACGGCGTACAATACGACGCTGGCCCAGGAGAACCTCGATTTCTGGATCAGTCAGTGGGATACGTACGGGATCATCGCCGGTCACTTCCTGCAGGACGGCACGCCGAATTGCATCTACTGTTCCGACATCTCCATTTACGCGCTCGTTGCGCAATTGGCCGACGTTCTCGACGACGCGGCGTTCTGCAACACGATGATCGGCGCGATTCCGCAAGCGCCTTGCGGCGCGTTCAGCATCGATCCGGCCTACACGGAATTCGGATCCTACGGCAACACGCTGGCGCTGATTGCCCTCGTGATGGAGCGGCAACCCTAACGCGCGACGAAATCATCCTTAAAAGCAAAGGGCGGGCTCTCGGGCCCGCCCTCATGCCGAAATCCTCCGCACAAGCGACCCAAGAAAAAAACCGACTAGCCGGCAGCATTGTGATGCGAACCCGAAGGGCGAACAAACGTCAGGATTGGTAAAGGTCGTGATCGCGGATGTAGTGGATGACTGCCGGGGGCGTGAGAAAGGCGATCGATCCCGCACGGGCGCGGCGGTCGCGGATGTCGGAGCTGGAGATGTCCAATTCCGTCACCGGCACGAAAACGATCTCCATGCCCGATTCATGACGAAACACGCCCGCGTCATCGGTGGTCGTGTAGCGGGCGGCCCAATCGGCGGGCAGGGCGTCGCCGGGGCGCTCCAGCGACGAACCGGGCCGGGCCATCACCGCGAAATGGCAGGACGTCAACACGTCACGCCACTTGTGCCAGGTCGTGATTTCGGCGAATGCGTCGGTGCCGATCACGAAGTAGATCGACGCAAACTCGCCCAGGATGCGGCGATAGTGGCGGATCGTATAAAGGGAATAGCTCGTTTCGGCCCGCATGGCCTCGAAATCGCAAACCGCGAACTCCGGATGGCGGCGCACGGCCAGGCGGGCCATCTCCAACCGGTGACTGACCGGGATGATGTGGCTGCCTTCCTTGTGCGGCGGATCGGCGGCCGGAATGAACCAAATGCGATGCAACGCCAGCGCCTCGCGCACTTCCTCCGCCGTGCGTAAATGCCCGTAATGAATGGGATTGAACGTCCCCCCGAAAAGCCCGATGCGATGCATGAAAGAACCATACACCAACCCACTCCGGTTGACAAAGCAACGCCCGCCAAGCAGTGCCTGGGGCTCGCCGAGCGACCAGCGGGAGCGGTCGCGGTGACAATGATGTCGTCAGACGCACTTGGTCCTAGCGCCGGACCTTGTCCGGGGGGAAAACCGGGGCGGCTTGCCGAAACTGTTGGCCTTTAGATCTTACCTAATCAATCCGTGAGGCATTTTGCGGATCATAGGAATATACGAAAGACCCCTGCCGAATTTGGAAAGGAATTGCAATCAATGTTTTCCATGTTCCAAAAAGAGCTTGATGATGTCTTGTTTTTTCATTTCCTGAGCAAGTTCCATGGGGCTTTTGCCGTCGTTATTTTTCACGTTGATCTCCGCCCCATTCTCGATCAGCAAGGTAATCATTTTTACTTCATCGATGGTGATCGTCAGCTCATCAAAGGAGAATAGCTCATCAAAGGTCTTGTCACGCTGCATACCGTGCCGCCTGACAGCCACGTGCAGTGCGGTGTCGCCGCGGTTGTCTCGGCTGTTGATGTTGATGCCCGCCTTCAACAAAGCCTTTGCCTTCCATAGGGCGTTGGAATCGGCCTGATGATGCAAGGCGGTTTGCCCATCCTTATCGGTGGCGTTCAGATCGGCGCCGGCCTCGACCAAGTGGGGCAAATCATAGGAATCGGCCATGAACAACGGCGTGCGCCCGTCTTGGTTGCGGGCGTTGACGTCGGCCCCCGCCTTGATCAGCATTCGCGTGATTGTCCAGCAACAGCCGGCACTTTGGTGCAGCGGTGTGTTGCCCCGGTTGGTACGAATATTGACGTCAGCGCCGTTTTGAATCAGGGCCTTGGGCAAGTTGTCTCTGCAACCAGAGCTATTGATGCCAAACCAATTTCCGTTACACACGGCAACGTGTAAAGGAGTGAGGCCGTCATGATCGCGAGCGTTGATGTCGCCGCCATGGTCCACCAGCAGTTTCACCGCATCGTCAAAGCAGCAGTCTCGCATTTTGTGCAACGGTGTTCTGCCGTGGTGATCGGCGAGCCGCGGGTCGGCGCCATGTTTCAACAGCAACGCGATCATCTCCCGATCGCCGTCTTGGGCGAATTCGCCCAAAGCCGTATCACCTGTTGAATCTATCGCGTTGACGTCGGCGCCCATAGTGATAAGCCATCTGATCGCGTCGTCATTGCTTTGAATGGCCGCGCGATGGAGCAAGGTGCTGTCGTGTTCATCTCGTTCGTTGATGCTTGCGCCATACCTGACCATCAATTCGATCATCGGCCGGTTTTCGAAATAGATCGCCTGTTGCATGGGCGTCATCTCGCCCCAGTCGGCAACCTCGATAAACGCCGGCGCCGGCGCATCCTTATCGTTCAGCAAATCCGCCAACTCGGGATCGCCGCGAATGTCCGTAACGAAAAGCGGCACGCCGTCTGGCCCGCTGTGCAATTTCAGATTCACGCCGATCGTCATCAGGATTTCGTTTAGTTCACGTGTGCCCCGTGTGGCCTCGTTGGAATGCCAGACACGATCAAGGCTGCCGGTCATCCGGGTATCGACCTTTACACCATGCTTCAGCAGTAGTTCGGCTGCGGCCAGGTGGTTGTTCGCAGCGGCAATCATCAACGGTGTGACACCGCCTCGGCCTGGGGCATCCGGTGACGCGCCCCGTTTCAGCAACACCCGCACGGTATCCGCCTTGTTGCCGTTTACCGCAAAATGCAAAGGTTCCCACCCGCGTTTGGATTTTTGTCGGACGTTCGTCTTGGTGATCAGCAAGCCGACCGCTTCGGCGTGACCGTAAATCGCGCCATAGTGGAGGGAAGTGCGCCCCAGTTGATCCGGCAAATTGGGATCGGCGCCGCTTTCCAGCAGCAGGGAAATGATTTTCCCGTTGCCGGTTTTTGCCGCCAGGTGCAGTGGAGCTGCGCCCTTTGACTGCAAAGAGGTTTCGGACTTTGTGATATCCTTTTGAAACGTTTTCCCCCTTCTGAGTTTCCGCCGTTCCAAATCGACGTGGATCAAGGTGACGGGCATGGCGTTAACATCGGCACCCTGATCGATGAGCTTTTTCACCTCTGCCAAATCGCCGTCTTCGACAGCCCGGTGCAACGGCGTCATCCACGACCCTTCAGTGGTGATGGCGGGCCGGCTTTTTGGCTCTTCAGCATCCGATAAGTGAAAGAACGCGTAAAACAGTATAAACAGGGAAGCCAAGATTCCCGCAATCAGCCCTTTTCGAACAAATTTCATCTGCCCTTCCCCTGGTGCGATGGCACCCGATGGACCTTCGATGACGAATGTCCGCTCATGCACCCAGACGCCCCGGTCGCCTTGACCACATGTAAACCGACATTCCCCATATCAACCTGTAAATCCGGCTCTCTGGGCCCCGCCCGCTGGAAAAGCCACTTTCGACCTTCTGATCTCGCCAAATTCCTTGTGCAATGATAATTATTACTTCCCTCTCGCCTTGAATTCAATCGTAGACCTGACGACCAGGCAGTGCCTGGACCCAAAACCGACTGCGCCCGGCGACGTCGTTGTCACAGCGACCGCTCCCGTTGGTCGCTCGGCAAGCCCGGACAAGGTCCGGTGCTAAAACCGCGTGCATCCTGCGACGTCGTTGTCACCGCGACCGGCGTCTTCGCCGCCTTTGCGAGCTTCACAACTTGTGGCGCAGCCGCCCCCGGCTGCGATATGACATCATGCAAAACCGTAGGAGCGACTTTAGTCGCGACCGGACAAGGTCCGGGGCTAGGACCGAGAGCATCTATCGACGATGTTGTTGCAACGACCGGCGTCTTCGCCCCCTTTACGAGCCTCGCACAAAACCGTAGGAGCGACTTTAGTCGCGATCATGCTCAACCGGACCCAGGGCTCACGCCCTGGGCTATTTGATGTCGCCCCTGCGGGGCTTTGTTTTCCCAGGGTGGCATAGTCTCCCCGCCAATGGCGGGGAGGCTGTGCGGCGGGGAAAAGCGGGGACATGTACTTGTTACGTGTCCCGGTTCTTACCCACATGGAGAGGGGAGGCAGATCGCCGGCATGTTTCGGGCCCTCTCCTTGTGGGAGAGGGACGGCCGTAGGCCAGGGTGAGGGCCGGGCAAGGCCCGGTGCTGAAATCGCCCGGGTGCCATAGCCTCACCGCCGTCGGCGGCGAGGCTGTGCGGCCCAGCCTTGTGTTCACGCGACCAGAGGCGCAAAATTCGTATACTCGGCCCGCCACAACGTAGATTTCCCACCATCGATGTCATTAGCCTGGGAACGAGCCCCTCGACGGAGTGAAAGATGCGTCGGATAATTAAGTATTGAGTCCCGGAAATTCCCCAAATAATTTCATGATCGTGTCGGATATTTGGTACTGTTGGTAATGTCCTTTTGTACGTTATGGTAAAATTGTTATAACTGGGAGCTACTTATGAAAATTCAAAAGATCGAGATCAAACATTTTCGCAGCATACGCAAACTGGAGTTTCAATGCGGACCCGTTGTCGTATTGCTGGGCCCAAACAACCACGGCAAATCAAATATCCTTTCCGCGTTGGAATTCGCCCTAACGCCATCTGTAAAGCCCGCTCAGGAGGATTTCTTTCAATTTCGCGGTGACGATGACAGCCTCTGGGTGGAGTTGACATTCTGTGATCTGACGGAGCAGGAAAAGCGGACGTTCCAAATATATATCCTCGAGGATGGCACCCTTCGCTTCCGAAAAACGGCAACGTTATCGGATGACGGCGCGGTTGAGACCCGTTACAACGGTTACCGTAGCGAGCCCACCGAGCCTTGTCTTCAGGCAGCGAACGCGAAAGACTTTGCTAGCCGTGAGGAAATTAAAGGGACTCCGCTGGCCGACTTCCGTTTCGGGAGCGGACGTATTACCAAAAATATGGTCATAGAAGCTCAAACGGACTATATCAAAAGCCACAAGGCAGAATTATCCATCGAAACGCGGCTTGAATCGGGGCCTTTCCTCGGTGCAAAAAACGTCGCTGGCGGCTTACTCCCGGAATTCTACTTCATTCCGGCAGTGAGGGATCTCACTGCCGAAACCAAGGTAAAAAACACGACCATGTTTGGAAGGCTCGTCAACTACACAATCCGGCAGATGGCCGAGAGAGATGATCGTTTCCAGAACCTAAAAAAAGAGCTAGGCGATCTGATAGGGTCCTTTAATCAATCTGACGACTCGACGGAACGCCCGACTCAACTGATTGAAATGGAAAAACTGCTCAAGCGAGAACTCGGGCACTGGGGTGTCTCGATAGAAATCGAGGTGATGCCGCCCGAACTTGAAAAGATCTTTGAGTTGGGAACGAATTTGCACCTTAATGATGGAGTAAAAACCCTAGCGGAGCAGAAAGGTCACGGTCTTCAAAGGGCGGTAATCTTCGCTCTCTTCCGGGCGTGGGCTTCAGTTGTTGGAGACATGGCACGTGCTGACACCCAAACGAAGCCCCGCGCCTCATCTTCTTCGGTTATCTTCGCGATGGAGGAGCCAGAACTTTTCCTGCATCCACACGCCCAACGCCGGCTGGCGAAAACACTGAATGAGATAGGCGAGGCAGCCCATCACCAGGTCTTCATTTGTAGCCATTCTTCCCACTTCGTCGATCTCGAAAAATATAAATCGCTCTGTATTGTGAAGAAGCCGACCGTCGAAGAGGGAACGACCGTAACACAGTGTGTTACCGATTTGTTTGAGGCGGAAACACTCAGGGAGCGCAAGAAGAGATTTCACATGGCTCATTGGGTGAACCCAGATCGTGGCGAGATGTTTTTCGCAAGGAAAGTAGCGTTCGTCGAGGGGGAAACCGAGAGAACCGTGCTCCCATATCTCGCTGAGAAGAAGATGGGCTGCTTCGATAGTGAGGTGTCAGTAATCGATTGTGGATCGAAGCACAACCTAGAGCTGTACGTGACCATCGCAAACGCATTCCGCATACCTTATGTTGTCGTCCATGATGAAGACCCTTTGCGGGAGACCATACCCGACGATTGGTCGAACGACAAAAGAGACGCTAAGAAACGCACGTTTGAGCTTAACGCGAAAATCGCGAGATTGATTGACCAGGAAATCGGAAACGTGGTGGTTATGAAAGACGACTTCGAACACGCAGCCGGCGTGTCAGAATCGCAAGGGGATAAAAAGGGAAAAGCGCTGGCTGCATTAGACTACTTCGAGTCATTGGAGAAGGCTGATATTAAGGATGTGATACAGGATTTAGTACGCACCATCTACTGTGACGATTGAACGAGGGGATTGCGGAACGAGCCCGGCAAGTTCTCCGTCTCCACGCCCTGGGAGGCGAGGACCCGGCGGCCGCGATCGCGCCGGAGAGAGCGTATTTCCCGGAGGGATTTGTCAATTTGAGAAGGGTCGAGGGAAGGGTCGAGGGCCACCAACCTTAATCAATCGGGGTGATGCGTAAAGTGGCAGCGCAGCGAGTCGGCGTCGTCAGAACGTCGACCGTAGGCGCGGAACCAACTTTGCTGATGCGCGGTGTTCGCAAATGTGTTAATTTCCCTCTATGCCTAAAGCAGCTATTGGTATCGGCAGCAGCCTGGGAGAGAGGCACGCGTCGGTTTTGGCCGCCATGCGAGCCCTGGACGAACTGCCGCGCACGCGGGTCATTGCGCGCAGCACGCTGCACGAAACCGATCCCGTGGGTGGGGTGGCCAAGAACCGGTTCGTCAACGCCTGCGTGATTGTCGAAACCGCGCTGCCGCCGATGATTTTGCTCACCGCGCTGTTCGCCATCGAAGCCGAACAAGGCCGCTTGCGTATCGAACAAGGCGCCGACCGCAGCCTCGACCTCGACCTGCTGCTCTTCGATAGCCTGGTGATCGACGATCCCAATTGCATGGTCCCTCATCCCGACATGCACAACCGCGCTTTCGTTCTGGTGCCGCTGGCCGAAATCGCGCCGGATTGGCGGCACCCCACACTCGAAAAAACCGTCGCCGAACTCGCCGCCGCGCTGGGCTGAAACCGTGCCCGCTTTGCTCACGGTTCATCTGCGACGACACGGCCGCCACTGGCTCGTCTTGCTGGGCCTGCTCATCGTGCTCGAACTGGTGCTGCACGTGGCGATGCCCGAGCCGGTTCACACCTATTTCTACGGCCTCGGCGGGGAGGATTGGGCCGAAGACCCCGAGCTGTTCTGGGTGCCGGTCTTCGGCTTCGCGGATCCCCTGGCCAAAGCGGAGCGCGCCGCGTCCGAACGCTTGATCTATGCCTTCGGCGGCTCGATTCTCACCAATCACAAGGCGAGCACGAATTTCCCCGACGAACTCGCCCCGCGCCTGCCCGGGTGGACCGTCGCCAATTTCGCCACCGGCGGCTACACCTCGCATCAGTCGTTGGTGTTGTTTCGACGCGTGAGCGCGCAGCGGATTCCGGCGGTCGTGATCGCCTCGCACGCCTTCAACGACCGCGGGCCGGGCTTTGCGCCGGATCGCGAGATGGCGGCCCGCAACCATCGCCCGGAGGTCAAGGCGTTGTATTGGCTCTCGCGCAGCAAAATCGTGCAGGCGTGGCGCCGGGTGATGTGGCGCTTGATGGGCTACAGCCCCTACGCGGTCAACCCGCAGCACCCCAACGTCAAGCGACGCGTGCCGCTGCCGGAGTTCACCGAAAACCTGCAAGCGTTTGTGGCGGAGACGGCGCGGATCGGCGCGCGGCTGGTGTTTTGCTCGCAAGCGAGCCTCGACCCTGCGGTCGGCGAGCAGACTCGCCCGTATTTCGCCGTGATGCAGACCTTGGCCGACGCCAACCAACACGTCTTCTATTTCGACGTTCAGCCCGTGGTGTTCGAGGCGTACCGGCGACGGCTTGGATTTGTACCGGTTTTCCCGACCGATCAAGCCGAGCTCCTGCTGCTGCACAAAGACGTTTGCCACTACAACGACGCCGGTCACCTCTTGATTGCCGATCATCTTACTGCTTTCCTGAAGGCGGAGGGAATCGCCGATGCGAACTAGATGGATCATCGCACTGCCGCTGCTCGTTTTGTTGATGCTGCTGCCGGCCTGTAAGAAAGAAGCGCCGCCGTCGCCGACGGGCTCCATGCCTGAATTGCACCGCGCGGTGCGGGCCGGGGACCTGGCCGAAGTGAAGCGCTTGCTGGCCGCGGGAAGCGACCCCGACGTGGTCGCCGAACTGAACGAGACGCCGCTGATCTACGCGATCAAAGGCAGGCATGCCGAAATTGCGCGCGCCCTCGTGGCGGGTGGCGCCGACGTCAACCACGCCAGCACTTTCGGCCGCACGCCGCTTTTTTACGTGCCGCATTTTCAAAAGGAAATGGCTGTGTGGCTGCTCGAAGCGGGCGCGAAGGTCGACGTGCGCACCAGCAACGGCAGCGGCATTCTGCACGAACTGGCCCGCGAAACCGGCGATGCCGACCTGATGCGGCTGATGATCCGCCATGGCGCCGACCCCAACCTCACCACGCCCAACGGGTGGACGCCGCTGCACACCGCCGTGAACCATGCGGTTTCGCGCGTACCGACCGCGATTTTCACCAACGAGGGCATGCGGATCGGCTCGGTGCCCGATGACGCCGTCGGCCTGAATCTCACCCGCATCACCGATGAAAAAGTGCGTGTGCTGCTTGAGGCGGGCGCGCGGGTCAACGCCGCCAACGATGCGGGCGACACGCCGTTGCACCTGGCCGCGAAGAAGGACCTGGCGAATACGGCGCGCATCTTGATCGAAGCCGGGGCCGATAAAAACGCGAAGAACAAAAAGGGCCTGACGCCCGCCGACGTGGCCGCGAAGTTCGACCATCGGGACACGCTGAACGTCCTGCGTGAAAAAAGTGGCGGTGACTAGCGGGGTCGTTTAGACATTGAACCGCACGTGCATGATCTCGCCGTCGCTCAGCACGTAATTCTTGCCTTCGAGTCGCAGCTTACCTACGTCCCGGCACGCCTTGAGCGAGCCAAGTTCGAGCAGCGTTTCGTGCGGCACCACTTCGCCCCGAATGAAGCCGCGCTCCATGTCGGAGTGAATGCGCCCGGCGGCTTTGACGGCAATCATGCCCGCCGGAATCGGCCAGGCGTGCACTTCGGTTTCGCCGACCGTGAAAAAGCAGATGAGGTTCAGTTGGGCGAAGGCTTCTCGAGCGATCAAGTGCGCCGCCGGTTCCCCCAACCCCATCTCTTCGGCGAAGGCCTGCTGTTCGGCTTCCGGCAGCGTCGCCACTTCGGCCGCGACTTCAAGACACACCGGCACGACGTGTCGGCCGAAGCGTTTGGCTTCGGGAATCTCGGGCACGGAGGCGTTGCCTTCGGCGGTGTTGATCACCAGCATTTGCGGGATCAAGGTCACGAAATTCAGGCCGCCGAGCGCGAGCAGTTCGTTCTCGTCCCAGTCGCCGTCCCACAGCGGGCGCTCGGCTTCGAGGAGTTCCTTGGCGTGGTGCACGGCCTGACGGCGGGCGTTATCCATCGGTTGCACGTTGTCGCGCTCGATAAGCCGCTCGCAGATGAGCAGGTCGGCGAAGATCATCTCGGTGTCGATTTTTTCCAGGTCGCGTAGCGCGTCCGCCGGTTCGACCTCCGTAGGGGTTTGGCAGGCCCGTAGGACATGGATGAAGAGGCTGGCCCCCTTGATTTGATCGACGTAGCGCTCGAATTCGTTTCGGCGCTTGCTTCCCTCGGCGCCGGGCCAGGCCGCTTCGCGGGCGCGGATTTCGGCGTACGTGATTTTTTTCGGTTTATACAATTCGACCAAGCGTTCGACGCGCTGGTCGGGCACTTTGATGGTCACGACTTGCACGCCGGCGGGATCCTGTCCCGAGAGCGCCGCCAGCAGCGACGACTTGCCGCAACCGGCCAGACCGATAACCGTAACGTCCATGAAATCCTCCGCGTTTTGCGCTTGCGAAGCTTAGCGGCCCGCACGGTGGTGTCAAGAATGGATTCGCGGCGCGGCGTTTATTCGGTTAAATACGAGCCGATGCAACTCAAGTCGAAGGATGTCGCCGGTGCGCTGACGATCTTGATGCGGTCGTAATCCGCCGCCGCTTCAAACCACTGGCACCAATGCTCTTCGCCGGTATCCGGCCGGGCGCGCGACCGAATGAACAACTCGGGATCGTGGTCGCGATCCACGTCCCAATCCCCGATGGCGTACAACTGGCGGTTGCCGAGCAGGCCCGTGTTGAAAACTTCGGCGAAACCATCGTTACCATCGCGCACGAGGACGCGTCCCTCGTAGGCCAGACGCGCCTTGTCGTTCTGGGTGAAATTGAATTGCTCGACCAGTTCGTAGGTGTCGTCACGATCCAGATCACTTAACAGAAAATAGGCCGTGCCGTTGGTGAGGTTGTACGTGTCCTCCCACAACGCCGCACCGCCGTTCTTGTCGTATATGGCGACGTTGTAGGTGACGACGTTGGTTGCCGTGTAACGCCAAGTGACCAGTCCGTATTCGAGGCCGTCGTCGCCGTCGATATCGACCGGCACCGCGAGTCCACCGCGACCGCGCGTGAGCAGGTACCCGGAATAGTCGGTGTTCAGTTCAATGTTTTTGATCCGGTTATAGCCGTCGGCCGCTTCGTAAAAACGCAAAAAGCCGCCCGCGCCCGATTCCGGGTAGCCGATCAGCAATATTTCCGGCGATCCGTTCGCGTCGATGTCGTAGTTACCGTATCCGTAGAGGTGGGCGTCCTGCACCAATTGCGTGTTGAACACGACGGCGAAATCTTCGTCACCGTCATACACGACGGCCTTGCCGGAATACTCCTGGTAAGTCGCGTCGTAGAAGTTTTTCGTTTCGAGAATCTCCCAGGTGCCGTCGAGTTCCACGTCGGCCAGGGCGAAATACATGAATCCGCGCACCGGGCCGTGATCCTTGCTCCACACCACGGCGTCGTTCTCCGCCCGGCGCACGCGCAGTTCGTAATACCAATCCGATCCGTCCAGAGAGCGTTCGACGGTCATGTAGTGACGGCTGCGGTCGCCGGCGATATTCACCGGGACGTTGAGGCGATTTTCGCTCGCGCCGTACACGTCGATAAAGTGATCGACCGCGGCGTTAACCTGCTTGATCAGCGCGTAGTCTTCCGCGGCTTCGTACCATTCAAGCCGCCCGCGACCGCCCGCGCCGAATTGCGGGCTGGCCTTAACGCACAACTCGGGGTTGCCGTCGTAGTCGATATCCCAAACGCCCGCCGAATAGAGGCTGACGTTGGCGCGCTCGCCGCTGTCGAAGGCGACCATGAAACTGTGGTTGCCGTCGCGCACGGTGATGCGCCCCACATAGGCCGGATTCGTCACGTTGGTCGTTTCAATCAGCTCGAAAGTGCCGTCCGCGTCCAGATCCGCCAAGTGGAAGGTCATCGTACCGCCCTGGATCTCGTAGACGTGCCACCACTCGGCTTTCTTCGTTGACGTGTTGCGTACTTCCACGCGGTAGGTGTTGGTGATGTCCGGGTAGGTTCCCACCGTATCGGTGCGCACGTAGAGATATTCCAAATCCGCGTCGCCGTCGATATCGACCGGGCCGATCAGCGGGTCGCCGTCGTCGTCGTCATCATCGTCGTCATCGCCGGTGTCGTCGTCGTCATCATCGTCGTCGTCGGGGGAATCGTCATCTTGGGAGTCATCATCGCCGGCGGTATCGTTGTCGTTATCGTCGTCGTCGCCGGACGCGTTATCGTCGTCGTCATCGTCGTCGCAGGCGGTGAGCGAAACGACGGCGGCCAACACCACCAAGACGATCAGTAACCACGGAGCCACACGCATCAGATCGACTCCTTTGCGGAGCGTGAAATCACCCCGCGAGCATCAAAGCCCGCGCCCCGCTCCCCGCCGAATTCGGCGGGTTTAGTCTACGAACCACTCCGGTGGGGTGAGACAATCGGCACAGGTTTCGCAGCGTTCCTCCAGCACGTATTCAACCAAGGTGCAGCCCTCGGTCTCGCACTGCTCTTCCGCATATTTGCGGCACTCTTCCGGATCGAGTTCCGGCGAAAAACAAACCGAGGCTCGCGGGCACCCTTCCGAACACAGGGCGTAACAAGCGAAGCCGTCGTCCTCGTCGTCGTTGTCATCGTCATCGTCATCGTCGTCCGCGTCGTCGCAGCCGAGCCAAAGCAGGGTGGTCGCTGCAAACAGCAGCGCGAGCAATATTGTGAGAAAAGCGATTCGCCTCATGAAAGCCTCCGGTTGTTTCCGCCGCCATTAGAGCCGAAAAGCGACCGCCGCGCAATCAGCGGCGCTTGCCCGCGGCGTCGGTTGACACCCCTTTGACCCGATGCGACGCTGATAACTTACCACCCAGAAAGGGAGCGTCCATGTCGCGGTCTACTAAAGAACTACGCCGTCTCGACCGTCGCCACGTATGGCATCCTTTCACGCAGATGAGCGGCTGGCAGGACGAAGATTTCCCCGTCATCGTCGGCGGGCAGGGTGTGCATTTAATCGACAGCGAGGGCCGCCATTACCTGGACGGCGTCTCGAGTTTGTGGACCAACGTGCACGGTCATCGCGTGCCGCAGATTGACGAGGCGCTGCGCGAGCAACTCGATCGAATCGCGCATTCCACTTTGTTGGGCCTGGGCAGCGAGGCGTCGATCGACTTCGCGGCCGCGCTCGCCCCGCATCTGCCCGGCGACCTGGAACGCATTTTCTACTCCGACAACGGCGCGACCGCGATGGAAGTGGCGGTGAAAATCGCCTTCGCTTATTGGCGGCATATCGAGCGGCCCGAAAAGAACATCTTCTATTGTTTCGAGGAAGCGTACCACGGCGACACCATCGGCTCGGTGAGCGTGGGCGGCATCGATCTGTTCCATTCGCTCTACCAGCCGCTGCTGTTCGACGCGCCGCAATTGCCCTATCCTTTCGCGCCGTTGCAGCCCAAGGATCGAGACCGTGACGCCTTCGCCGAGCAATGCTGGGCGCAAATCGAAACCACCCTTCGCGACCAGGCCGCCTCCGCCGCCGCCGTCGTGATCGAACCGCTGATGCAGGGCGCCGGGGGCATGCGACCGGCCCCGGCCGGGTTCCTGCGCCGCCTGCGCGAGCTTTGCGACGAACTGGATATCCTGCTCATCGTCGACGAAGTCGCCACAGGTTTCGGGCGCACCGGCAAGCTGTTCGCCTGCGACCACGAAGGTGTCGTCCCCGACCTGATGGGCATGGCCAAGGGCATCTCCGGCGGCTACCTGCCGCTGGCGGCGACCGCTGTGAGCGAGAAGGTTTACGAAGCCTTTCTCGGGCCGCTTTCCGCGCAGAAGACTTTTTTCCACGGCCACACCTACACCGGCAATCCGCTGGCTTGCGCCGCGGCGAAGGCGAATCTGGAAATCCTCGTCGAACAGGCGCTGCCCATCGTGCCGGAACGGGTCGAGGCGCTGGCGGATTGTCTGCGCACCTGTGAGGAGTTGCCGCACGTGGCGCAGACCCGGCAGGTGGGGTTGATGGCCGGGATCGAACTGGTGGCCGATCCGGAGACCTTCGAACCCTATCCCGCCGACCGGCGCATGGGCCACCAAGTGACGTTGGCGGCGCGGCGTCGCGGGGCGATCATCCGGCCCTTGGGCGATGTGATCGTGCTGATGCCGCCGCTGGCGATGACGCCGGCGCAGATCAACGAATTAAATCGTGTTGTGGTGGATTCCATCGTCGAGGTGACCGGCTGAAAACCGGTATAACGAGACAGTACGCTCTGGATACAACAAGAAATTTCACCGGCAATATCATCTAATTAGCCTCAATTATGACGCGGTGTGTAAAAAATTTGTTGACAGCTATGACGCACCGTGTTATTTATTTCTCAAGTTTGATGGGTTGAACATCTCTCTGACATCAAGCGTAAGTTATTTATATTTCCCGAAGGAGGACCGTTATGGTCGACAAAGCGAAAGAACTGATCCCGAGTTTCATTATGGATGGCATCAAAAACATCTCTGAGCCGCTCAACCGGGCCGAAAAAGCCATCGAACGTGCGCGTGAAACCTTGATGAAGCGTGCCGGCGATCTGGATACCAAAGACGTCAAGAAAGTTTTCGACGACGTGCGCAAGCAGATCGAAAGAGCGCGCGGCGAGTTGGAATCCCTTTTTGCCGATGGTATGGGCCGCACGATGCAGGCGTTGAACCTGCCGAGTCGTGAAGAGCTCGAGGCGGTCAAGGCCGACATCGCGCAGCTTTCGAAGGATCTCAAGGCGCTGAAGAAACCGGCGAAAAAGGCTGCCAAGAAACCGGCCGCTCCGAAGAAGGCCGCTCCGAAGAAGGCCGCCAAGAAAGCAGCCCCGAAGAAAGCCGCTCCGAAGAAAGCCGCCCCGAAGAAAGCCGCCCCGAAGAAAGCCGCCAAAAAAGCCGGCCGGAAGAAATAACTCATGAACGCACCGAACAAACAGGATAGCGGGTCCGGTCACATCGTCCCTGAATTGCTTACGCACCTTTGGGATGAAGCCCAAAAAGCGATGAACCGGACCGAAGCCCAAATCTCGACCTTCACCAACACGTTGGTCGACAAGGGCACCGTGACCCGCGAGGAGGCGACGCGAGCGTTCGCCGATATCCTCAAGCGGATGAACACGAACCGAAAAGAGATGGCGGTGTTCATGGACGGCAGTCTCGACCACGTTTGTCGAGCCTTGCACATCCCGACCCGCACCGAGATGGATACGATTCGGCAGCGAATCGACTCCCTGCGAAAACGGATCGACGCTGTGCAGGGAAAGATCAGCTAGACCCCAATCACGATTCATTCGTGACCCTTGCTTATTTTCAGCCCGGCGTTGTTGCGCCGGGTATTTTTTTATTACATTAGGGTACCTCAACCACGGAGTGAGCGATGAGTTACGAAGCTCAGTTGCGGGAAACATTCGGCGAACTGGACCTGGGTGTTGAAGACCTCTTCCTGCTCGACGATTTCCAGATCGGCTACCTTCCGGAGCGAGCGCCGCGGCGAGAATTGGCTGTCACCCTGCACGCAAATCCTGCCTTGCGACGCTATTTCGTCTCCAAATGGCCGCCGATTGCAACCTATCTGGCAACGATTTTACGACTATTTCAGCCGGTTGATGACCGAAAGACACTAATTTCCTGTGCCGATCGCCTCGTCTGGGAGATCGCCGAGATGATCGTCTACAACAAGCATCCGGACTTTTTCGCGCGCTCGACCGGCCGCGTCGATCTCGCCGAAATCACGAAAATCACCCCGCTGGCCGGGAAGGTTGTCATCGACGCAGGGGCCGGACCCGGCACGCTTGCCTTTCCCGCAGCCGCCGAGGCGAAGCTGGTTATGGCCGTTGAACCCGCCTCGGGCATGCGGCGTTATCTCCGCGAACAAATTTGCGAGCGTAACGTGTTGAATATACAGGCTATCGACGGATTCCTGCACGCGATTCCCCTGCCTGCCGACTTTGCCGACGTCCTGCTGACCTGCCGCGCCATCGGCTGGAACCTGGAGGCCGAACTGGTTGAAATTGAACGCGTTTTGCGGCCCGGCGGTTTCGCGGTGCACCTCAGCGGCTACCAGCAAGACGAAGCGAATCCGGTGCACGAAACGCTCGTCGCCGCCCCGTGGAACTACCATGTCGAAACCTACGTCGAAAACGGTATCACCAAGCGTAAGTATTGGAAACAACTGAGTTAAGAGAATAGTGCCGCGCCGGCAATGTCAGGTCACGGCAAAGGATTCACCGACGTAACCTGCCATTCCCAAACGCCGCCGCCGTCGAAGGAAACGCCGTCGAAATCGAGGCTGCCCTGCGCAAAGGTGTGCGCCTTGCGGGAAAAGGTCGGCGCGAAGCGGCTCCAGGCACCGGGAAAGGGATCGCGGTACTCCTTCGCCGCGCTCACTTCGTAGCTAAAAGTTCGCCCGCCCGCCAGGTGCAGCGTGGTCGTGTGGCGGCGCAGATAGCCGTCGGCAGCGGCGTTCTCGGCGAAGTCGTAATTCACCTCGCCGGAGACGATTTCCCACTGATTTTCCCCTTCAGAAACGGCACCTTCCACCGTAAACTCGTACGTCCCGTGTTCGCCCAGGCGTTCCTTGAACCACACGATCGAGGCCACTTTGCGCCCTTCGGGGCCGGTCCAAAAGAAGGGCTCGTACAGCCAATACCCTTCCACCAACTCGCCGGCGGGATCGTTCGGATCGTACGGCCCGAAGTCCCACCAGCGCTCGAGCGTGGCGCGACCGGTCACCTCGTAGCTGCTTCCGGCGTGGTCGATATTACCGCCGGTTACATAGGCGTCGTAATCGGAGAAAAACGTTTCGTTCCACCAGCGGCGATGGGCCACGACGATATCGAATTCCGCCTGGAATTCCGGATGGTTGACCGTGATGTGAAACAGCCGTTCGTCCGCCGGATCGCGCCGCACCCGCAGCAGCGGAAACACCGCCACGTCGTAGTAGGGCACCGCGCCGTAATCCACCGGCGTGGAGGTGACATGCGCCCCGTCAAACAGGTTGTCGAACATCCCGCCGTCCTTGGTATAAAGACCGCCGTAGGTGCTGTGGTAGTAGCAGCCGTCGACGAGGTAGCGGTCGATCCAAAAATAGATGTACAAGCCTAGAAAAGGGCTGTCGTTTTCGTCGAACCGGGCGACCAGCCAGCGCGCCTCCGACTGCCCGTAGCCGGCCGGCGGCGTTTGCGGCGCTCCGCAGGCCGGGAGCGCCAATTCCTTCAAAACGATTGGTTCCAAACGCGAACCCGCCGCTGCCGACAACGCCGATTCGCGGTCGGGCATGGGTTTATCCGCACCGCACGCGGCGAAAAGGGCGAGGCAGAGTAGCGCGACGATGGTCGGCCGGAATCTCATGGCGGCGCCTCCAAAGGCGTCAAACGGATCTTCGCGGAACGTTTTCGGTCCCAGGCAATAGTGGGCGGGTTGGCCGCCGCCGTCAACGCGGGAGTTCCCTGCACCACACCGGCTTTCAATTTATTCATCATGAAAAAGCCGTGTGCATACGGTTATGTTGACAAACGGCCTCTGTTGCTATCTTCTTATGTAAATTCTAGACAGCCAACAAATTAATCGAATTATCGTTAGCGAGCGGATCGATGAAAAAAGTGCCCTCAACCACCGGCAACTTGCCTCAACGCAAACCCAAATATCTCGGTGCGATGTTGACCTTTGTAAAAGAATTGAGCGCAGAGCAGCTCAAAGAGTTCCCGATACTGCGTGGGTTCGTAAACGCCGTGCAGAAGCTCTCCGACGATGAAGCCGGGAGAAGGCAAGAGGAACTGCTTAATCGGCTGGTAGGGATCGGCGAACAGACTCAGGAGGACCTGGATTTCCTCACCGAAATCAACCTGCTTCAAACCATGCTGCTCGTTAAACTCCTGAGCAAACACGATGCCGCCGACATTTCTACTGAACAGCGCCGCCTTGCAGTTTTCTCCTTGGAGACCGCCCTTGGGGATTACGCTGAGGATCTCCGCGCCGACCTAAGCACAGCGCTGGGCAACACACCGGAGCATCCGGAACTCTTCCACTTTGTTGAGCAGCCGGTCAGCCGGTACGCCCCGCCGGCGCGGAATGAAATGGAAGCTGGTCGTGAACAATTCATCAGTTCAAACCTGGATGAGGTGAAGGAGGCGATTCGTAGCGGCCGGTCGGTTCTGCTCGTGGCGGAAGCGGGAGTCGGAAAAAGTGTGGTGCTGTGGCACTTGGCACTATCGCTCTGCGAGTCCGGTCAGGACGCCATGGAACACCTGCCCGTCATCTGCAAATGCAGCGCCCTGAATCCGGTGCCCTACGGTCGAAAACTTGCGGAGTGGCGAGGGCTAATCCCGAAGGCAATGCCCGCCTCGGTCGACCTGAGATCGCAGATCGCCACCGACCTGGTTGACAACCGGCGGGTGGTTTTCCTGTTCGACGGCCTGGACCAGGTCGGCGATCCCGCGCAGCAGAAGACCATCACCGACGAAGTGCTTGACCCAAAACGTGAGCGCTTTTCCGGCTGCCCCGTGGTGCTGACCTCCAGGTTCGAGAAGGTGAATGTACCCCAATTTCACCAAGACGGATTTGCGGTGTTCAAGTTAGAGCCCTTCGACGATGAGGGCGTGAACGCGTTTTACGGCGAGGAGATGCTCGAGAACCCTCAAGTGCGGAATCTGCTAACAGATGAGGAATTGCGCTGCGTCGGCTTCTTCGCCCGAATGGTGAAATGGATGCACCATACCGGCGGCCTCGCCAAAATCACGACGAAGGGTGAATTATTCAGGCAATACCTCGGACGCTTCCTGCAACGGGCGGCTGACGCGGGGTACGTGAAGTCCGTTGAACTTCAGGGGATCGAGGCGTGCTTGCGGGATATCTCCTTGGCCGCTTATCAGCAGGATGAACCGGCAATTTTAGAGGTTCCGTCTGAAATCGTGGAATGCTTCAAGCATCATCAAAGATACCTGGATGCACTCGACCGCGCCTCGTTAGCCTACCTGCGCCCCATTGTTGACCTGGAACCTCACGACCCGCTGGCCGCAGTCACCTCTCGCCCACTGGTTTTCCAGCACCAAATTGTTCAGGACTACTATGCGGCGCAAGCGCTGCTGCGGAAATGGGACGAAGGTGTCGAAGCCTTCAACGCCGCGCTCGGCCAAGTGGGAACGTTCATTCTGCGTATGGCCGAGTTCATCCTGGAAGGGCTAGTTGAGCGGAATGCGCCCTTGAGACCGATTCACGACCAACTCTACAAAAATCAACTTCAGGTAGGTGAACGCCTCTGGAGAATGACCTACCTGCTATACCTGCGGGACAACCTAGTCGAGCGGTTGGGGTTGGAAGGAGAATTGGCGGCTATCCGTGACGACGAAGCCGAGCAGGCGCGAGAAAAACAAATCACTGAATTTGGTCCCGAGCCCTGGGAGTGGTTGGAAATCCCGGGCACGGACATCCGGTACAAGATGATCAAGATTCCATCGGGGCTGTTCCTCATGGGTGGGTGGAGAAACAACGACGAGAAGCCGGTTCGTTGGATCGAGATCACCAAGCCATTCCTGATGGGTGAGGTGCCGGTGACGCAGGGATTGTACGAAGCTGTGGCCGAGGAGGAAAAGAAGCCAAGCCGTTTCAAGGGGGAAAACCGGCCCGTGGAGCAGGTCAGTTGGCCGGACGCGGTTCGTTTCTGCAACGCGCTCTCGAAAAAGCTCGGCTACGCCTCGGCGTATGAGATCGAGGGGGACGATGTCCGGCTCGTGGAAGGCGCGACCGGCTTCCGGTTGCCTTCCGAGGCGGAGTGGGAGTGCGGTTGCCGGGCGGGCACCACGACCGAACGCTACGGCGAGATCGATAAGATCGCATGGTACACGGACAACTCCGGAAGAGAAACGAAACCGGTCAAAGATGAAAAAAAGTTAGCCAACAAGTTCGGCTTGCACGACATGCTCGGAAATGTCTGGGAGTGGTGCCAAGATTGGTATGACGATAAAGGGTACTTGAAGATGCCAGGGGAAACCCAACTAACTCAAGATAACTCAGCGTACCGTGTTGTCCGCGGCGGTGGCTGGGGCGATACTGCGGGGGGTGTGCGCGCGTCGTTTCGGGACAGGTACTTTCCGGTCGACCGTATCAACGACGTTGGGTTTCGTATTTCCCGGGACTGTTAAGAGTTACCCTTTGGCTCTTTTTCCCTTTTACCCTTGCCCCGCCGCAGGCGCGGGCGGAAATATTTTCCCACCGACGGATTGGAGAAGATATGGGTGACGAAAAAAAATACAGGGTTTTCATCTCCAGCACCTTCATCGACAACGCCGAACGTCGGAAGACGGTCGACGATGCGATTGTCTCCGCTGGTATGCTGCCGGTGGGCATGGAGTGGTTCACGGCCAGCACCCGCCCTACAGTCGAATTCTGCACCCAGATGGCGGCGGAGTGCGACCTGCTCGTAGGGATCATCGCCTGGCGGTACGGCTGGATTCCAAAGGGAAGCAAAGTCTCCATCACGGAAATGGAATACGACGCTGCCAAAGAAGCCGGGAAAGACCGCCTGATGTTCGTGCTCGATCCTTCACTGCCGTTCACCCAAAAAGAGTTCGATCAGGACAAGGATAAATGGGTTAAGCAACAAAAGCTGGAGACATTCAAGGCTAGGTTTTCTGAGGACCAGATGCCCGCTCACTTTAATGAGACGACCCTTGGAACGCGGGTCTTGGCCGCCCTCACGGATTGGCGTCTCCAAGAAGAGGCCGGTGATTCGGGCCCCGCGAAGCTGAAGAAACCAGAGTCTGCGTGTAAGACCAACCCTGCCGTCGATGATGACATCCGGCTTTACTGTGCCAAAGTCGAATCCCTGCACAGCCATCTCCCCGTTGCGGGGTTCGTGACCCACCTCAAGGTGCCCATCGACATCGATGACATCTACGTTCCCCTGACCGCCACGGTGGACCTCCGAGGCTTCGGCGAGGGTGCTTTCTACAGCGCCAAGCACGCCGAGGAGTGCCTGCGAGGTTGCGAGGATCGCCAGCTTGAAATCGCACTACCTGAAGCGTTCCGGCAATCGGAGCGGCGGAAGCGAAAGGGCGTTGTGATCCTCGGCGACCCCGGCTCCGGCAAGACCACCCATCTCAAGCGGCTGCTCCTCTGGTGTTTGCGAAAGGGCACCGCCGACCTGGGGTTGCCCGCGGATATGCTGCCCGTCTTTCTGCCCTTACGCGAACTCAGAGATTTGAACCACGGGTTGGACGCCTTCATCCAAAGCCAGTTCGAGGGCAAGCACCTTGGAGTGCCAGCCGGTTTTGGGGAACGGATGATCCGGCGCGGCAATCTCCTGTTGCTTTTTGACGGTTTGGACGAGGTAGCTGATCTCGCCCAGCGCGAACAGGTCTCCAAATGGATCGTCGACGCTGTCAGAGAGCTCCCCACTTGCCGCTTTGTAGTGACGAGTCGCTACGCTGGGTACAGCGAAACGGTTCGCCTCTCCGAAGATTTCCTGGAGATGCACATCCGCCCCCTAAACGCCGACCAGGCGGCGCGGTTCGTACATAACTGGTACCGCGCAGTAGAAGTCCAACAGGCCAAGGACCCTGTTCAAGGCGAGTCCATCGCCAGAACTAAGGCCGAAGATCTTATCGACAGGCTGAGCCAACCGGACTTTCGCGCTCGGCGTGTATTTGAGCTGACCCGTAATCCGCTGCTTTTGACCAACCTGTGCCTCGTGCATCGGCAGCGGGGTGCGATGCCGAAAAAGCGGTCACGTTTGTATGAAGAGTGCGTGGATGTACTGCTGGAATATTGGCGGGCGGCAAAGGGGCTGAAAATCGGTGTGGACGCCCGGGAAGGGCGAAGAGTTCTGCAACCGGCAGCCCTATGGCTTCACGAGAAGGAGGGGCGAACTTACGCCACAGCAGAAGAACTCGAACCGGTTCTTTATCCCGCGTTGAAGAAGGTGGGGTGGGAAGGCGGCACAGCAAATGATTTCCTATCGACCATCCGCGACCAAAGCGGCCTGCTTGTCGGCTGGGACACGGAGCACTATGGCTTCATGCACCTGGGGTTCCAGGAATACCTAGCAGCACGGGAAATCCGCAGTCAGGCGTTCTCCAACCCCGAGGTAATCAAGGAGCTGGCCTCGCACTTCGGGGAAAGCTGGTGGGAGGAGGTTGCCCTGCTGCTGCTGGCGCTGGAAGACCCTTCTCTGTTCGAGCCCTTCATGCGCGAGGTCGTGAAGCTGCCGGCTTTCAGTGACAACATCAACATGGTGGAGATGTGCCTGGACGATGCGGCGGAGATCTCGACCGCGCCGTTTCGCGAACTGCTGGTAAAAGCCGCCGGTAAAGACCGTGGTCTTTGGGAAAGGCAATTTACCGCCTTGCGCATCCTATACCGACTCGATCCACAGGCGGTCGAAACGCTCGCAGGGAAATTGAGAGGCCACCCCGACGACAGGATAAGGAACTGGTTCAAGTTGAAGAAGGAGGAGGCCGCAAAACGGGCGACGCAGAAGGTCATCCACACCGAACCTGGGGGTGTCGAGTTGGTTCACATTCCCGGCGGGTCATTCATGATGGGACGCTCTGAGGATGATGAAGTCCGTCGTTGGTCGGACGAATTGCCTCGCCATTCAGTGACGCTCAACGAATTTTATTTGGGGCGTTACCCGGTCACTAACGAGGAGTACGGCCGGTTTTTAACAGATAATCCAAAATCCAAAGAGCCAGAATTTTGGGCTGATCGAAAGTGGAATCAGCCGACACAACCCGTAGTCGGCGTGACCTGGGATGACGCCAAGGCGTTTGCCGAATGGGCGGGTGGGCGTTTGCCCAGTGAGGCAGAATGGGAGTTCGCCTGCCGAACGGGCACCACAGGCTCACGTTACGGAACGTTGGATGAGATCGCTTGGTACAAAGGGAACTCCAACGGCCAACTTCAACCAGTTGGGTTGAAAAAGCCCAACGCCTTTGGGTTGTACGATACTCTCGGTAACGTCTGGGAATGGTGCGAGGACGACTGGCACGAAAACTACGACGGAGCGCCAGATAACGGAAGCACCTGGGTGAAGCAGAAACGCGGCGAGAGTGCCCGTGTTGTCCGCGGCGGTAGCTGGGGCGATCTTGCTGTCTATGTGCGCGCGTCGATTCGGGGCGGGGGCAATCCAGACTACCGTGGCAGCAACGTAGGGTTTCGTATTTCCCGGGACTGTTAAGAGTTACCCTTGGGCTCTTTTACCCTTTTACCCTAGCCCCGCCGTCGGCGGGGGCGATTTTTTTGCTGTCGACATGCAAGGTCAGCCGCACACGCCGTTTGCGACCACTTGTCGGCGTTCGGTTGGATTTTCTACTGTGACGATGTATCCTTTTCCCTCAAATTTATCTCGGTAACCTCAGCATTTGTTCAAGGTCCCCCCGTGGAGGGTTTCGATGAGACATGTGAAGTTTTTTGCGGCGGTGGCCGTCGCGCTGGCGCTCGCGGTGGTGATTTTTGTCGTGGTCGCGCAGCAAAACAAGGGCGACGATGCGCCCGATGGCATTGTTCAGATTCCCGGCGGGTGGTTCACGATGGGGTGTTCGCCCCGAGATGGGAAGTGTTACGACAGCGAAAGACCTAGCAAGCGGGTGCACGTGGATGCCTTTTTCATCGACACCCACGAGGTGACGCAGGCCGAGTACCAGCACGTGATGGGCGATAACCCCAGTCATTCCAAGAACTGCGCCAACTGCCCGGTGGAAACGGTGAATTGGACCGAAGCGCGCCGCTACTGCGCGAAAGTGGGCAAACGTCTGCCGACCGAGGTGGAATGGGAATACGCGGCCCGCGGCGGGACGACGGGGGTGCGGTACGCCGACCTCGACTCCGTGGCGTGGTACGACGGCAACTCCGGCAGAAAGACTCATCCCGTGGGCCAGAAGCAGCCGAACGCCTATGGTTTGTACGACATGCTGGGCAACGTGTGGGAGTGGTGTGAGGATTGGTTCGACGAAAATTGGTACTCGCGGATGCCGGAGCGCAACCCGATCAACACTCAAAATAACTCGACCCGCGTGCTTCGGGGTGGTGGCTGGGTCAATATTCCCCGGGGCGTACGCGCGTCGGCTCGGAACAGGTACTATCCGGACGTCCGTAACCCCTACGTAGGGTTTCGATGTTCCCGGGACTTAGAATAACCCTTGGGCTCTTTTACTCTTTTACCCTTGCCCCGCCGAAGGCGGGGCGCGGATTTTTTTGCTGTCGACATGCTAGGTCGGCCGCACTGTAGCGCGAGCAAGTCGAAACGTACCGGGATAAGGGCGCACACAAACGCAAAGTCGGGATGCGGATTCAATAAAAAAACCCCACCCGCGAGGGGTGGGGCGAGGTGAGCCATCGCCCGGGATCGAACCGGGGACCCCCTCCTTACCAAGGAGGTGCTCCACCACTGAGCTACGATGGCCCAGAATATCTGGGGTTCCATTGTCAACACTCGGCCAGTTGGCCGGATCCCCCCGATTTAGGGAAATCAGGGCGAAAAGTTTAGCGAATTGGGATCGGAATGCAAGCCCGAAATGCGTGTCGGCGGTCAAAAAAGGGTTCTACGGCGCAGTCCGGCAGGTTTCGAAAGCCGCCTCGCTTAGCCGCCGTCGCGGCGGATGTGCTACCATGCGCGAACCATGAAACGCAGAAGAAAAATGCTGTACGCGCTGGCGGCGGTCGTCGCGGGCCTGCTGGTTCTGGAAGGCGCGGCGAAGCTCGTGGAATCGCTGGGGACATCCCGCGAAGACGAGATCGTCGACCGCTTTGCCGTCGACAGCGTTTTGCCTTTTCAGAATATCGACCGTCAATTTCTGGTGGAAACCGAACTGGGCGGGCGGGCCGGTTGGATCTTCAGCGGTGTCGATCAGGCGAACCAATGGGTCGTGCGCGACAAGCCGCCCGGGCAGGTGCGCGTGGTGATTCTCGGCGGTTCGCAGGCCGGCGGCATGGGGTTGGCGGCGGAAGTCAGCTACGCGCGGCGTCTGCAAAAATGGCTGCGCGAACGACACGCCGAGCGCGACATCCAGGTCATCAACCTAGCGGTCACCGGCTACGCCGCCGCGCAACACGCTTACCTCGTGCGCCATGTGCTCCCCCAGTTGCAGCCGGATTTGGTGCTGGCCCTTTTCGGGCACAACGAACGGCTGGACGTCAAAGCCATGGTCGCCGAAGGCATGGCGCCGCCGCGGATGATCGAAACGACGGACTCGTTGCAGCGGCATTCGGCACTGGCGCGCCTGCTTTCCCCCAACCGGCGCGAGACGGACGAAACGCCGCAGGCGGGCCGGCCGATCCCGGCGACGCATTTGGATCCGCAGTGGCAGGCTTTTTGGAGCAACCGGTTGACGCGCTCGCTGCAGACGATCGCCGACACGGTCCGCGGGCTCGGTGCCGAATTGATCGTCTGCCATCCGCCTTCCAACCTGGCGTTCTTTGAAGTGCGGGACTGGTGGTGGTTCGATCACCTTCAGCTAGACCCCCGCTTGGTTCGGGCGCGCCATTGGCTGCTTTATGACCGGCCCGAGAAGGCCGTCGACCTGATCCGGGAGGTCTTTCGCGAGCGCCGTGACGCGGCGTTGGAACTGCTGTTGGGCCTGGCTCTTACGCAGGCGGGCCGCCCTGAAGAAGCGGGCAGCCACCTCCGGGCGGCCGTCCGCCTACTCGAACAGGACCCGAAGGTGCCGCCGGAGAAGTTTCTGTGGATGATGGTGCAGGCACGGACGGCCCTGGGCGAGCGGGAGCGGGCGGCGTCGATGGTGCACGAGTGGATCCGCGAGACGGGCGAGCTGTCCGGCCGCCAGGGAGTCGTGGGGTTGTCGCTTCGGGCGATCGGCGAAAGCGAACGCGCCGCGAAGGTGCTGGCTGCGTCGCGCGATCACCACGACATGGCGTTTCGGGCCGACCGGAACGTGCGGCTTATTTTGCAGCGCGCCGCCGAGCGCAACGGTCTGTTATTTGTGGACCTGGACCGCGCCTTTGCCACCGCCTGCCGCGAGGGCATCTGCGGTTTCGACATGTTTATCGATTACTGCCATCTGACGCCTGTCGGCCACGTGCGGATGGCCGGTCTGCTGCTACGGTTGGTGGAAGAGCGTCTTGGTTTGTCTTCCCCCGCGCCTGATCCCGCGCCCGCCGCTGAGAAAGAGCTTTGGGCTGCGCTGCGTAACCGGGAGCGCGATTTCCCGGAAATCGAGCAGTGGCTCGGGGTTTGCGACGAGATTTGGCAGATATCCGATGAACGACTCAACGACGAAAGGTGCCGCTTGCCCGAGGACGCCGAAGATCCGATCTCGTTGGTTTATCGGGGGAATATGGAACTGCAGAATCTGGCTGGAAGCGAAAATATCACGCGGGCCGTTGAATATTATCGGCAGGCGCTTGCCGTTGATCCCGACTTCGCACCGGCCCTCGGTAACATCGAGTGGATTGAGAATTATGTTAATATCTCCGTGGCCCCTTGAGCCGAATGGAGTGGCCGGACTCGGATTGGGGGTGTGTCAACACTGGTTGACACCCGAAAACCCGTGCGTATACTGCCGTTTTCACCGCCTGGGGAGGTGTGGATGAAAATCCTCATTCACCGCATTAGTGAGCCGGGCGATGCCGTCGAATTTTCAGTGCCGGGCTCCTTGCTGCGGCAATGGTTGGGCGGACAAGGTAGTATCATTCGTTGCTCGGACTGCGTGGCCCGACTCCGATTGGAACGATTGGACCAATTGGTTTCGATACGCGGGACGGCGGCGTTCGGCATGCGCTTTGTGTGCGGGCGTTGCGGCGGCGAATTCGATGCCGATTTGAGCGTGCCCGTAGAGATGGTGCTCTCGCCGCGACCGGGCGACGGTTTGGAGGCGGTCGAGGACATCGGAACCGGCTACCATAACGGTCGGCAGATCGATTTGGGACGCACCGTATTGGAACAAGTCGCCCTGGCGATGCCGGAAGTGCTATTGTGTGATTCGGATTGCAAGGGCGTTGCAACGGATTATGAAACGTAATTAAATGGGCGGACCCATAAGGGTTCGATTCCAACGGAGACAGAGACATGGCCGTACCGAAACGAAAAATCAGCCACGCCCGCGGCGCCAAGCGCAAAGCGGGTCAACGCAAGGCCAAACCGGCAACACTGATTCCGTGCCCGAACTGCCAGGAAAAGATGATACCGCATCGCGTGTGTCCGTCCTGCGGTTTCTATAAGGGCCGCGAAATCATCGAGCAAGCCGAAGAGTAAAGGATTCCCATGACCACGTCGGTCGCGCTGCTATTCCCCGGTCAGGGAGCGCAATTCGTCGGCATGGGTACGGAGCTGGCGGAGAGGTTCCCGGTCGTCGCCGAATGGTACGAGAGGGCCGAAGAGGCTTGTGGACTGCCCCTGCGTGAATTGTTCGCTTCCGGTCCGCCGGAACAACTGTGCCTCACCGAAATTCTGCAACCCGCACTGCTGACCGTCGAGATCGGCGCCTGGCTGGCGCTGCAGGAACTGGCTCAACCAAAGATCGTGGCCGCCTTGGGTCATTCGTTGGGAGAATACGCGGCGCTGGTCGCCGCCGGCGTTCTGGATCCGGCCGACGCGGTGGCCCTGGTGCGCAAACGCGGGCATTACATGCAATCGGCAGTGCCGGCCGGGGTGGGCGGCATGATGGCCGTTATCGGCTTGCGCACCGAGTACGTATATCGCGCTTGCGAAGAGTTCGGCGGCGAAGAAGGCATCGGTGTTTGGGTCGCCAACGACAACTGCCCCGGGCAGATCGTCGTTTCGGGGCACATCGAGGGGCTGAAGCAGATCGCGGGCATGTTCAAGGACATGGGGGCTAGGCGGCTGATCGCGTTGGACGTCAGCGCTCCTTTCCATTGCCCGTTGATGGAACCGGCAGCCGAAGCGTTTGTGGACGACCTGTACGAGGCGAAGGCGAACGAGCCGCGTTTTCCGGTGATCGCCAACGCGACCGCCGCGCCATACAAAGATGCAGACGCGGTTGCTCTGCTGCTCGAAGCGCAGATTCACTCTCCGGTTCTTTTCCGCGAGTCGCTGGCTCTATTGCCGCATTTCAAGCCCGATGTGCTGCTCGACCTGGGTCCGAAACCGGTGATTTCCGGCTTGGCGAAACGAACGATACCTGATATTCGAATTCTAGCGGCCGATACCCCGGACAAATTAGAACAAGCAGCCAAGGAGTTGGAATGACCGAAAGGCGAATCGCCTTAGTAACAGGTGCATCCGGCAGCATTGGCGGTGCGTGCGCGCGGGAACTGGCCCGGCGCGGGTATGGGGTCGGCGTACATTATCGGCAAAAAGCGGAACACGCGGAAGCGGTCATTGCTGAAATCCAGGCAGCCGGGGGTGAAGCCTGGCCTCTAAAGTTCGATGTGGTCGACCCGGAAGCCATCGACAGCAGCGTGCGCCAGTTCATCAAGGAGCGCGGGCGGTTGGACGCCTTGGTGGCGGCGGCGGGCATCGTGCGCAGCCAAATGATCGCCTTGACGGGGCCGGCCGAACTCGACGAATTGTTGGCGGTCAACCTGCGCGGAGCGTATCTGACAGCCAAACTGGCCTCCAAAGCGATGTTACGCAATTACTTCGGGCGCATCGTGCTGTTTGGGAGCATCGTGGGCCGGCGGGGCAACGCCGGGCAGAGCGCCTATGCGATGAGCAAAGCGGGATTGGAAGGCTTGGCCAAAAGTCTGGCTCGGGAACTGGGGGCGCGGCAGATCACGGTCAATTTGGTCGCGCCGGGGATGATCGAATCGTCGATGACGAAAGACTTGACGAACGAACAACGAGAGTTCATCTTGCAACACGTGCCGCTGCAACGAATGGGTGTTGCAGAGGATGTAGCCGCGCTGGTCGGCTTCCTTTGCAGTGAAGAGGCAGGATACATTTCCGGGACGATCGTGCCGGTAGATGGCGGGTTAGGTATCTAACGAATAAGGTTCAACTTTCAAGGGAGTTCGCGAAACAATGAGCGACGAAATCTACAGCAAATTGATTGCCTTAATTGCCGAGAAACTGAACGTGAAAAGTGACCAACTGCAGCGAGACACTGAGTTCATCAAAGAGCTCGGGGCCGACAGTCTGGACTTGGTGGAACTGATCGCGGACATCGAATTAGAGTTCGATCTGGACACCATTCCCGATGATATGGCTCAGTCTATTAAAACCGTCGGCGACGCGTACGATCGCTTGATGGAGGTCATCAACCAGTAGTATCTCGCGGGAGAGGGTGCACATGGATCTGGAAACAAAGGTGCGTGAAATCATCTGTGATGTACTCTCGTGCCAGGTTGAGGATCTGAGCGACGATGCCTTCCTTTCAGATGATTTGGGTATGACTCCTGACGACCTCGAGGAATTTGTCGCCATGGCTCAGGAGGAATACGAAATCGAAATTCCGGACGTCGACGCCGAGGAGTGGGAAACCGTCGCAAATGTCGTGAGTTACATTCACGATAAACTTGAAAATGCCTAAAAGTCGTCGGAAGGCGTTACAGCGCCTGAAGAACGACGCCATCTACCTTACCGCGCGCGCTGTGTTCGCCATGGCCCGGCGGCATTTTTATCACCGGCCATCTCAGCAATTGGGAATTGATGGCGGCGACCTTCGCGCACCTCGGTTATCCGGGGTACGAAGTCGTGCGCTCGCTGTACGACCTCCGGATCGACCGGCTGCTTAACGAACACCGGCGCAAATACAACTACATCCCACTCACCCGCGGCGGCGGCGAACTGATCAAGGAAATCATCGAGATCTTCTCGCGCAACGAATTCCTCGGCCTGTTGGTCGATCAGGACACCAAAGTGCGCGGTGTATTCGCCGATTGGTTCGGGCACCCGGCGTGGACGCCGTCCGGACCGGCGTATCTGTGCTACCAAGCCGGTATCGACGCCATGCTTCTGTTAAGCCACCGAGAAGTGGACGGCACGCGTACACAGTGGAGGTCACGCCGACGTTGCCGCGGCCGCAAACCGGCGACAGAAAAGCGGACATCCAAGCCTACACCCAGATACTCAACGACCGCCTGTGCGACCATATCCGCCGGTATCCGGAGCAATGGGTGTGGATGCACCGACGCTGGAAGACCCGCCCGGCGGGTGAAGCGCCGGAGAAGCACCCTGCGCCGAAGCCGGAAGAGCCCTACCATGCGCAGCGACTCGTCGACCGATGGCTAAGCCGTTGGGCCGGGTCGCTATCGTGGGAGCGGATCGACCGTTGGGCCGCGCGGCTCGCGAGGTGGCGCGGCTTGCTGAGTTGGAAACGGCGCCGCAGAGGGTGGCCGCCGCGTTGGAACGCATGCTTCGCGAGCATCCCGGTCCATGGCATTGGGATCATAAAAGCCGATGATGCGAAGCTGCGGTTAGTCGTCGAAGAGCGAGGTTTTCAACTCCGCCGGAGCGCTTGACGGCTCGGGGTTCTCTTCGACCTTTTCATCCACTTCGTTTTTTTCGGCGGATTCGCGCAGTTCGGGCCGGATTTCCAGAACGCGTTCTCGCAACTCATCGAACCACGGCTTGGCCAATTCCCGGCGACTGATGCCTTCGGGGGCGACGCGGATGTCGTACTTGGCCATTTGCATGTCGAAACCGCTTCGCGAAATGGTTTCGCGATCCAAGCCGTATTCCGCCATCTTTTCGTCAAGCTGGTAGGCATTGATGCCAAAGCGCTCAGCGACCTCGGCGGGCCGTTGCATGCGAAAGCGGTCGTCGGGCGTGATGCCGAGATACAAAGCGCAAAACAACTCAAAGGCGTTGAGTTCCGTGGAGCCGACGGCAATCCGCCGCCGGTCCGAACCATTACCACCCTTGGACGCACCGCCGCGTCCGCGACGTCGCTGGCCGTTGGAGCGTTTTCGACGATTGCCGGGTCGGCGCTTCTTGCCGCCCTGCCGTTGGCGGTCGCCATAGTCGGGACGATTATTCAAGCGAACTCCTGGAAAAATAGCGTGACTACTTCTCTCACGCGAGCAATTGTTACTGCCTGTTTTTGGTGTCGGTCCGCTGTCCTCGGCGGTCAAGTAGTTTTTTTTGCCGAGCGACGATAGCTAACGACCATTCATTCGGTAAGACACAGAGCAAATTTCCGCTGTATGCATCATTCCAGGATACTTACCGTATCGGAGCGGAAATTGCTTACTATTAGTTTGCGGCCTGAATGCGTCGTCGTCAAGTCGCAAGGATCAAGGCCCACGCGAATGCGATCGAGCACCGCAACGCTCTCCACATCCACGATGGCAATTTCGCCCGCGCGCCCGTCGCGGCGACTCAACGCGGCCATCAATTGCGTGCCGTCGGGCGAAAGGATCATGTCTTGCGGATCGCCCGGTAACACAACCTGTCCGGCTGCCTGCTTGCGCCGCAGGTCGATACGGGTGATCGACGCGCCGCCGGCGTCCAGCGAGAACGCCCACCGGCCGTTGGGCGTCGTGGTCAGCATTTCGGGCGCGCCGCCAACTTGAATCGTGCGGATCAAACGGCGGTTTTGCACATCGTAAGCAGCCACGGTATCCGAGCTTCGTTCAGGCACGAGCAACGTCTGCCCGTCTTCCAGGAAGATCGGTCGCCGGGCTTGCGAACCGCCCAGGCCGATATCCATCACCGGCCCGGCGGGGCCGCGCGGATCGAAAAGATACACCGGCTCTTTCACGACCTTCGTTTGGCGAACCAGACGCTGCCACACACCGCTGCCGGCGCAGGCGAGTGAACCGTCGGCGCGTATTGCCAGGGAACCGGGCGGCGTGGGGAAACGAATACGGCCGACCTCGTGCAAGTCTTTCAGGTCGATCAGCACGGCCTGCGGCGGCTGAGTCACCGTGACCACCAGGCGGTCGTAGCCGGGCACCAGGGCCAAGTCGGCGATCGCTCCGCCCATGGCCAGCGATTTCAGGCGTGCGCCGGATTCGGTTTCGATGACATGCACGCGACTGCCGTTCATGCCCACGGCAAACAGCCGCGGTCGCTGGGGATCGACGACGATTTTATAGATGCGTTCGTAAAGCGGCACTGTCGTCCACCGGCGGTCGAAAAACTCGGTGTCCAATGCGGTCACCTGCCCGCTGCCGGCACAGGCCACAAAAATCGTTTTCTCGTCCGTGGCTGCCGCCAGGCCATAGGGTCGGCGGCACACGGGCACTTGTTCCCGTTCGACGAAAAGCTGCAGGCGGCTGGGCAGATGCTTGGGCGTGGGCACCTCGGTGACTTCGGGGTTGGTCCGCGCGACGGGGTCGTCCCTCGTGTTGAGGTCGTCGCAGGCCGACGCGAAGATGAGCAGCAGCAACAACGCGATGGCGACTTGTCGTTTCATTCGGGCCAATCCTCCCCTTCGCCGCCCCAGGGGCTGCAACGCCAGATTCGTTTCGCGGCGAGCCAGGAGCCACGGTAAGCGCCGTAGCGATGCACGACGAGCTCGCCGTAGACCGAGCACGTAGGCGTGTACCGACAGCCGCCCGGCCGGGCGTGCCGGGTGAGGGCCTGCCAACTGTCGATGATGCCGAGCATGACGACAACGCCCGCTTGGCGGCTCGGCTCACGCTGTGCGTCGATCGCGGCCGCGGCCACGAGCAGGCAACACAGCGTGATGGAGATTTTCGTTTTTGCCGCCAACGCAATCCTTTCGGCAACGGCCGCCAAAACCGCAAGCCACCGTTGGCCCGCGGATGTTCTATGCTATAGTCAGGCGGATTGATGGAGCAAGTCACATGGCCGGATCACTTAAAGACCTAAAACACGCCGCGTCGATTGGTTCGGTGGGCTTGGAAATGGGGGCTGCGGTCGCCATCGGCTATGTGGTGGGTTACTATTTGGACAAGTGGCTCGGCACCGATCCGTGGATGAAAATCATCTGGATTGTTTTCGGGCTCGGGGCAGCGGCTAAAGCTATATTTGTTGCTTATAAGGCCGGCAAACGCATCGGCGAGGAGGACGAGCCTGAAAGTTCCGATCATCAATGAACGCAACACGCTCGATTTCGTCTCCAAGGTCGGGGTGCTGATCTACGTTGCGTTTATCATCGTGTCGATTGCGGTGTGGTTGTCGGGTTTCGATATCACGGTCGTGACCGGTACGTTGTTCGGCGGCGGCTTGTCGATGGTAAATTTCAACATTTTGAAATGGGTCGGACGCAAGATCGTCGAGGATCCGAAGCGGCTTAAGATACAGTATTTCGCGCTGGTGTGGTTTAAGTTCGTCATGTTGGTCGGGTTTTGTTTTTTCACGATCGTGTACTGGTCGGCCTACTTCAACATCATCGCCTTTTTCGTCAGCCTGGGGGTGATTATCGTGGCGGTCGTCACCGCCACGGTGGTCGCGATTTACCAGGGATTCACCGACCTGATCGACGAGGACTGGCAGAAAACGGAAGAAAAATACATTGGTTGGGACGATGTGGACAATCCCGACGAAAAGGATTATAAAACGGGGTCCAAAAAAGGTGTCTTTGATCGGTTGTAGATTTCAGGAGCAAACTGGTATGCGGCATTTCCGGGCAGTTATTTTCACCCTCGTCATTCTTCTTACTTTGTGCACCGCGGCAACCGCGACGACGTCCGACTTAGCGCCCGCCGCCGCACCTTCGTCCGAACACGCGGACGCCGCCGTCTCCGGCGGTCACGAAGCCAAAAAGGCCGATGTGCACTGGACTCTCTTCAATTACATTCCGATGGAATGGATGTACCCGGTCGCGGTGGCGATTGGCGGCATGCTGGGCGTCCCCAAGGCGGATATCGACCCGCATGGCTTTACGGCGCACGCCTTGTTGCACGTCCTGGTCATGTTCTTCGTGCTCATGCTGATTCTGTTCATTTCGTTGAGAGTCGGCGGCCGCTACAAGAAAATGCTGAAGACCGGAAACTACGATCCCGATTCCGGCGTGACGCTTACCAACTTCGTCGAGACGATCATCAAAATAGTGCTGGGCATGATGAAAGACATCATCGGGCACGATGAAGAGAAATACCTGCCCCTGGTGGGCTCGCTGGCCTTCGTGATCTTGCTAAGCAATCTGCTGGGCTTGATCCCCGGCTTCTACACCGCCTCGGACAACCTGAATACGACACTCGCCTTGGCGCTGATCGTCTTTTGCCTCTATCACTACTACGGCATCCGCGCCCAGGGCATCGGCAAATACCTCGCCCACTTCCTGGGACCCATGGAAGGCGTGATCAAATACGTGATGGCCCCGATCATGGTGCCGATCGAATTGATCAGCCACCTCGCGCGGCCCATGAGCCTGAGCTTACGTCTGTTCGGCAACATGTTCGGCGACCATAAGGTCTTCGCCGTATTCATGGGGCTGCTCGCCGTACCGTTGATTTACCCGCTGCCGTTTTTGGCCCTGGGTACGCTGGTGGCCATCGTGCAGACCCTGGTCTTCTCACTGCTGACCATGGTGTACATCGGCTTGGCGACAGCGAAGGAACATTAGTTATTTTTCGCGGCTGGAATGGACCGGCCGCGTTTCCATTCCCGAAAGGGAGGTAGGTCCGATGAAAAAGACCGTCATTCTTATGGGCATCGTAGCTTTCTCCATCGTACTGTTCGCGGGTGTGGCGTTGGCGCAGGACGGAGAGAAGCTGGACACCGGTGTGAAAAGCATGATCGCCCTAAGCTGTGGTCTGGGTATCGCGATTGCCGCGTTTGGTGGCGCCCTTGCACAGGGCCGTGCCGCCGCCGCCGCGATCGAAGGTATCGCCCGGAATCCCGGCGCCTACAACAAGGTCTTCACCCCGATGATCCTCGGCCTCGCATTGATCGAGTCCTTGGTCATTTACAGCTTGCTGATCAGTCTGATTTTGGTCTTCAAGCTCTAGTCCGGGAAAAGACTCTGGTAGAAAGGTCGCCCACGTGGGCGACCTTTTTTTATGGCCTAATCCTCGCTTCCGACATAGCTGACATCGCGTAGGCTGCGGCCGTATTCGGCCCCATTGGGCAGCGTGATCCTTTGCCACGTTTGACCTTCGGTGCGCAGGGCAATAGCCAAACCGCTGGGGGCGACCGGTGAGCCTTCGTGGCCGACGGCAAAGCCGAGACCGGCGGCGGGGAAATCGATGCCGTAAAGTTCGGAAGCCAACGGCGGGGAGGGCGATGCCATCCTTTCCCACTCGTTGCCGGTTTTTCGGAAAATCGCGTTGCCGGTGCCCGAAGCGTACCAGGTTCCGTCCGGCGCCACGGTCAAGTCCTGCAAGCAACCCTCAAACCGCGGGAACCAAACGTGCCGCCAGTCACCCTCGTCGTAGGTAATCATCTCGACGGGCGAATAGCCGGCGCGCCACGTGCAGCGGGCGGCGTATCCACGCCCCGCGTCGTCGAAATCGACGGAGGCCAGCGAGTCGAAATATCCGCCGGTCCACGGGCGCGACCAGAAACCCTGTCGAACCTCACGAAGCACCGCCAAGCCGCTGGCGGCGTATGAAATGCCGGCGAAAAAGGCGTGGTTCGCCGAGCGCAATCCAACATCGTAATACACCATGTCGAGCGAAGCATCGCGCCCCGGATTGTTGACCGGCGTCCAGATGCCGCTTTGGTAGCGAAATCCGATCGCCTGGCCCGGGTAGCGGCAAACCGCCCAGCCGTTTTCGTCGTCCAGGAAATCGAAAGCGGAAATGCCCACGCAAAGCGAACTGGATAACGCGACCTGCCAGCCGCATTCGTCCCGCGCGAGCAGGATGGCCTGCGGCTCGGCAAACGGGCCTTCCCATCCGCCGGCCCAGGCGTGCTCGGAGTCCAGAGCATGAACCGTCAGAAGACCGGCAGGCCCCTGCAGCGCAGGCACTTCTTCTTCCACAATGACGCCGTTGTCATCGAAATAGATCAGCGCCGCGAGTTCGCTTTCCAAGGTTTTGAAGCCGACCATCCAACCGCGATAGGCAACCGATGCCGACGGCATTTCGCCGCCGCGATCATCGGACAAAGCATAGTGGGTTTCATTGATTTCGGCTTCGGATTCGTCATAGCTGCAACTACCCAGGAGCGTCAGGCAGAAAAACAAGGCAAGCGCACCACATCCATAAATACGATATCGTTCCATGATTCTTCTCTTAAAACATATTACGTACATTTCATATCACGAAGCCAAGCGGAAACCAATCATCAAATAACATCCACGGAGGGGGGCATCCGGTCGACGGGACGGAGCTTGTCGATCCGGCATTGCGCTAAAAAGGCTGCGGTCAACTTGCCGTGGCGGCAACGCTCCGGTATAACCCGCCACATGAATCCGCATCGCGAACTCAGCCCCTTGCAGAAACGTGTCGTGCAGGTCTGCCTGGCGCTCATCGTGCTCTACGCGGCCGCTGTGTATATGTACGCGGCGTCGCTGCATGCGCCGATCGTCGACGAAGCCGTGTTCGGGCGGGCGTCGCTCGAAATTCTCGGCGGCGATACGTTTCTGACAGGCTGGCGTGTGATGAAGCCGCCGGTGGTGTACTACGCGCAAGCGGCGGCGCGGGCGATGCTCGGCCCGACCGCTTTTGCCGGGCGCTTACCGGGCCTGCTGGCGACGATCGGCTGCCTGCTGCTCCTCTATCGCCTGGGGCGGCGGTGGTTCGGCGAAGTCGCCGGCTTGTTGAGTGTCGCGCTGATGGCGGCGTCGCCCTATCTGGTCGAGCATTTTCCCACCGGACGCACCGACGCCGTGGCGTTGTTTTTCATCCTGCTGGCCGTCGATTTGGCGTGGTCACGACGTTTGGGCTGGGCGGGATTCGCGTACGCGATTTCCTTCAGTACGCGGCAGTTGGCGGCGCTGTCCTTTCCGATCGTCATGGCTTTTGCGATGCTGGCCGAACACCTGCACGCCGACGAAAAGCGCCCGCCGCTGAAGCTCGCCTGGTATGTGACGTGGACCTTCTTCAAGGGCACGTTGCCGGTGTTGGCGGTGCTGGCGGTCTGGTCGACGTTCGAGCGCATACCCTTCGCGTGGTTGGTAAACGAACTGCAACTCGAGAAGTACCACGAGGGCGAGCACGTTTCGCTCGGCGCGTGGGATAAGTTGCGCCACTGGCTGAGTGGCTCGCGGCGATTTTTCGTATTTTGGCCGCTGCTTCTGGCGGCGTTGGCCGGGTGGGGCGCCGGCTTGGTGTTCCTGGCGACGCGGGCGGCGAAAAAGTGGCGGGCGGTTGACGACCCAGCGCGGGCCGTCGTGGCGGTGTTGGCCGCTTTCGTCCTCTTTTTCTACGCGGCGCACACGATGAAATGGCTGACGACCTACTGGCGCTTTCTGGTGCCGGTGACGCCGTGGGTGTTTCTGCTCGGCGGTTGGGCGCTGGCGCTGCTGTTGCGTTATGTCGACCGGGGTTGGGCGTGGTCGGGCGTGCTGCTGGCGCCGGTGCTGGCGCTGTCGTTTCTGGTACCGATGACGATCGCCTTCGGGACCGGTCTCTCGCCGTTGCAGCAGCCGGTGCCGGAAGACGACGTGCCGCGCGTTGTGCGTTGGTTGGAAGACAACGCCGCGCCGGACGCGATCGTATTCAACCGCAAGTTCGGGCCGGAGTTCGATTACGCAACCTACGGCACGCGCTTGAAGCACAAACAACTCGTGCAACAACCGGAAAAGCTCAAGCCGTATGCTTTGAGTAAGTTGGACCGCGAACTCTTTTTGTTTCTCAGTCACAAGCATAGGAACGAGTGGTTGGCCTTCCTGAACCGGGACCTCGCGCCGGTGTTTCACCTCGAAGTTGTGGACCTACCGCTGCAACGCAGTGATCTCTATCGGGTCAAAGTGGTCGACGCGGGCGGTGTCACGGCCGGTGAAATCGCCTATCTCGACGGTGCCGCCATGGTGCGCGAGCCGCTGACGTGCAATGTGCTACGCCGGTTGTTCGAACAAGCGCTGAGCGACAGCAAGCCCGTCGCATTTGCGTGGCAGGTGTGCGATCCCAACGCGACGCCGGGGATTCTGGCGTGGCAGGTCGGGCATTTTCCGGTCGGCGGCATGCGCGTGGCCAAGGCCGGATTTTATTACGATGCGCCGCGCATCGATTGGTCGGCGTTGACTGTGGCGCACCGTTTGGTGATCCATCAATCGAAGCGCGCCCACGCCGAATTCATGCTGACGGCCGAGCACTTGGCGGAGTACGCGGCGCGGAAAAACAAGAACCTCGACAACCTGAAGTTCATCGTTGAGTCCGACGGCGTGCTGCTTCGCGCGCAGGTCAAGCTGCCGGGGTGGCAGCCGCAACTCGAGGCGCGCGGCTCGTTGGAACTTCGGGGCGACCACGTCTACTTTCGCCTGCGGGAAGCCAGTCTGGACGGCGTGCGACCGCCGAAATTCGTCCTCGAGTATGCTGAAAAAGTGATGAACCCCGCGTTCAAGCTCGATCTGCGGCGTTGGGGTTTGCAGGCGGCGTCGGTGCGTTACGCGGCGTTTCCGGCCAATGCCGTCGTCGTCACGGCCCAAGCGCGCGACTGACCGAACGTTTCAGCAGCCGCAGCATCCTTCTTCATCGTCATCATCGTCATCGCCGCCAAGATCGTCCGGCGTCGAGTCGTCGTCGTCATCCCCGGTGCCGAAGTCGCGGTCGCCGGGCACGATTTCATCGGCGCAATCCAGGTCAAGCGTCTCGGCGCTGTCGGTCGGTATGAACAGCGCTTCCATGCCGCCGGCCACGACGATGCGCCCGTCGAGCAGGTCGGCTTCGAGGTAATAGCGACCGGCTTGCAGACGGCTGATGGACGTCCAAGCGTCGGTTGCCGGGTCGTATTCCACGACGACGTTGGAGGCTCGATCGGCTTGCTGGCCGCCGATGGCGTAGAAACGGTCGTTGCACGTGCAGTCGGCGCTGCCGACCAAATCGCGCGGCGGCGGTGAAATCTCCGTCCACGTATTGCTTTGCGGATCGTACATCTCGGCGGTGCGCAGCGGCAGACTGTTGGAGCCGCCGGCCACGATGATCTTGCCCTGCACCACACCCGCCAGCGGCCGTTGACGCGGCTCGAGCAGCGACGCCGCCCGCCGCCACGTGGCGTTCACCGGGTTGAAGACCCACACGGTGTCTTTTGTTTTCTGGCCGTCAAAACCGCCCAGGACGTAAAGCTCCTGGTCGAGCACGACGGTCGCGGCCCAGGTGGTGGGCGCGGGCAAGCGGTATTGTTCGATCCATTCGCCCGCGGCGATATCCCACACGTTCATCGCGTCGGTGACGTCGCCGTATTCGTCGATGCCGCCCAGGAAAACGAGCTTGTTCCACAAGTAGACGCCGTCGCTAACATGCACCGCGGGCTCCAGCGGCGTGAGGACTTCGAAGTCACCGGCGAGGTTGAAGCGCACGAAGTCACCCGACACACCCGGCGCGAGGTAGTTGGAGAGCACGTAGATCCATTCGCCGTCGGACACCACAGCGTGGTCTTGAAACGCGACGGGCAGCACGCCTTCGAGCAATTGCCAATCGGGTCCGGCGTAGGTCGTGAGGGTCAGCGCGGTTTCGGTAAGAGGATCATCGGTCGCGACGGCCGCGAAAGTGACGGCGTCGACATCCCACAAATCGACGTCACCCGGCACGTCGACCTGCACCGTAATCAGGCCGGTGTCGCCGGGATCCAGATCAACGGCGGGCGGCGTGATGGAGATCGGCCACATGCTGCCGGCGAGGTCGAAGGTGATCGTCGCCGGTCCGTCGGTGGCGTTACGCACGCTGAGTTCGAAACTGGACGAATCGCCCGGCGCAGCGGCGACGAAGCTATCGGTCGCGCGCAGGTCGAGAAAGGCAGGGTGACGGATCAAATACGAAGAAGCGGGCACCAGTCCGGCTTGCCGGCAGGAGATGGACAGGCCCAATTCCTCCACCGGGCTCATCAGGCCGATGGTCGCTCCCGCGCCGGCTTCGGTGGACGGATCTTGGTACTGCAAGAGGATGTAGCTGGTTTCTTCGGAAAGGATGACCTGTGCGGTGACGGTGTCATCCTCGGTGTTCCAGTGGCGGAAGGCGCGAAATTCGACGATCAGAAAACGCTGGGGTTCTTCACCCAATACCAAAAAGTAGGCTTCGCCTTCCACGGTGGGATCGAAGTCATCCCAGTACGCGGCAATGTAAGCCAGATACGGGCTTTCGCTGGGAATGCACGGGATTTTGAAGGTCTCCTGCTGGTTCACAAACACCAAGCGCCCGTTGCTGCTGATGTAGAACTGCTCGAATTTCTCGCCGTAGAAGTCGAACGCGAAGCCGATAGGAAAGGGTCCGACGAGCGAATCCTCACTGGGGAAGGTCACCAACTCACCGGCGCCCGCGTCGATCCATTGGTAGGGCGCGGCGTCCGTCCATACGTAACCAAAGTCGTCCGGACCGCCCTCGGCCGCCACGACAGGAAAAGCCGTTACGATCAAGATCATCGCGACCGTTGCCAGGACACGCATTCGCCTCCACCTTTCTTGCCGGGCTCCGACAGTCAGGAAAAGTCTAACATCCCCCTGTACGGCCTGCAATTTCTTGTTATCCTTTCTCAGGTAGCAGGTTTCCAACAATTTGGATTCCCTCGTTTTCCGATGACGGAAGGAGCTTTTTCCATGCGGATTTGGCGCTTGGTGGCCGCGTTATTCTTGCTGATGCTGGCGGTCGGATGCATTGACGTTGACACTCGGATTAAGGTGTTTCAAGACGGGTCGGGCACGTACTTCGATTATATTGAGGTCGAAAGTAAATTACTCGATCTGGCGATGGGCCAGGAAAACATCAATTCCTACGATGACATGCTCGCGCTCGCGTACGACGAACTCGAGAAGTCCGTCGCGGAATTCGAAGGCATTCGCTTGCTGGATATGAAGGCGAATTGGGACGGCAAGGAAGCCATGCGTATCGAGACCCTGATTTGGTTCGATTCGATTGCCACCTGGAATAAATTCGCCCTGGCAACAAAAAAACCCAGCCTCAAGTTTGACGCCAAGCCGATAAAAAAGGGCGCGCACCGAGGTCAGACTATGTGGACGCTGAAGGTAAAGCCTACCGGCACCGGGCTGCCGGGAACCGGCGCCGATGCGGGGATGAGCGAGGCTGACTTGAAGCGCATCGAGGGCATGGAAAGCATGATGGGCACGTTCAACATTCTTCTAACCGGTCCGGGCGACGTGGTCGAGGTGCCGCAACCGCCGGAGCCGGAAATGCAATCCGCCCTGGCGGCTCGCGACAGCGTCACGTTTTCCGGCGGGATCGCGCAGATTCTCAAGGACCTGGAATTCGAGATTTCGTTCCGCGGCGCCCCCCTGGATGAGGATGCCCTAGCGGCGGCCAAACAAAGCGTGCAGGTCGAGCCGTCAAAAGAATTCGGCGAACTCCAGGAGATCGTCGCCGCCTACCGCGAACGTTTGGCCGTGCAGGAAGCGGCAACGCTGGCCGTAGGCCTCTCGGGGTTTCGCCTCGCGTTGACGATTGACGAAGACCAGATGGTGGGAATCACGACCACGCGGTTATATGCGGCGCCGATCGCACCGGTTTTCGTGGCGCGGGAAGCGCTTCTGCACAGTATGGTGCCGGAACTAAACGCTAATTACGACTTTCGCGTGGACATGGTCGAGAGCGAAAACGGCAAGCAGTGCAGTATCGTACGCACGCGCAAAAAGCCCCTACCGCTTAGCGAACTCGGCGGCCTCATACAGAGGCGGGAGGATGCCGGAGACATTGTGTACACGATCGACATACCCGCTTTGTTGGAAGTCGTACCCGAGGGGACGAGAATGCGCGTCTTGGGCGAAATCGTTGTGAACACACCCACGATGGTGATCGGGACGACGGGTTACAAGAAAAGCGACCGCCAAGTCGAGCTTATGTTGCCGGCATTTAAGGTCGTGGAAACGAACCGTTTGGTTGTGCGCGTTGCGGGAGGGGAGTAGGAGACGATGATGAAACGCAAACAAATGATTCCCGTGTTGTTGTTGATCGTGCTCGTCGCGTTGCTGACCGGTTGTTACGAGGTGAAGGTCGACGTTCAGGTGTACCCCACCGGCGAGGCGCTGCTCACTCACGTGGTGACGATTCCGACGATGGCTGTGAATATGCGGCTGAAATCGATGTCCATTTCCGCCGTGGACATGCGCAAGATGATCGAGCAACAGGCCGAGCAGGACGCCGTGCTGATCGGCGAGACTCAATTGGTCGACGCCACGATTCGGCAGGGTCCGGACAGCACGACGATTACGCGACGTTTTCTTTTTGCCGAGGCCGAGCATCTTTCGGCTTATTTCGAATTGCTTGGACTTGAGGCTAAGTACAAACGCGGCTGCTTCCGGCACAAGTTTGCGGTGGAAGCGCCTGCCGTCGACGAAGGCAAGGTCGTGCGTTTGGGCAAATTCTACGAACCGCCCCCCAAAAAAGAACAAGTGATAACTGAAAGCTTTGCCACCGAACGGTCTTTCACCCTGCGCGTCACGATGCCCGGTTCGGATAAGAAGGTGGAACCCGAGTCGGAAAAATTCGGCAACGCCTGGGAATGGAAAATCGCCGAGGAACGGTACCCGGAACCATTGGCCGTCGATTACCAAACCCGCCGCAAAAAAGCCAAACTGCCGCCCCTGGGAAAACCGGCGACGTCCGATTTCGCAGTGATCGACCGCGTGCTCACGGGTCTGCCCGGCGACGGCGCGGCTGAGTTCGCCCGCCGCTTCGGAGCCCGACTCACGCCGGTGTTGCACTTGCGGTTGGACAAGCGCGACCGGGTCGACCTTTCCCTGCTGTGGCGAGCCGACGAGACCGCCGCCCAGGCCGCCGATTACCACCGGCAAGTCGATACCCTGACGGCACCGGATTTTGCCGCCGCGTACTTTCCTTACGTGGAGGCGCTCGAATTGGACGGCGGGCGCATTGTTGCCGAAGGTTTTCGCCGCCGCGCGCCCTGCAAGGCCAAAGAGTTAACCGGCGCGCTGCGGGTTGAGCGAGACGGCAAGAGGCAAGTCGTCGTTTTGCAGACGCCGCGCATGTACCGGGGAGCGGGCGCCAAAGCCGGCCCCCCCGAGCGCGTTGTGGCAGTATTGGTGGTGACTTTCCCCGACGGCGCGCAGCAGTATCGCGTGATTACCGTCGCTGATTTGCGGGCCGGAAAAGCGATACGCATCAGCGGTCATTGACCCGCCCGGCATCACATGACAGGCATTCGCCGAGGGAGTGTTTTTTCGACGCCGAGGGAGCGTTGCGACCAACCTCCGAGGCTGGACGCTTGGTGTTGCTGTGATATGCTTTGGGCTTGAATTCGACGAAAGGCACACGAGTGAAATTTCATAAAACCGTTGGCTTGGGCGCCCTGCTTCTGGTTGTTGTCATCGCGGTTGCAGCCTGCACACCACCGCGGCCCGATGTGGACGCCGATCAGCCCGAAAAAGCCGCGCCGGAGCCCTTCAATGCCCCCTTCGTTGAGTACCTGCTTTTCGGGTATTGGGAGGGGGAGCCCTTTCTTTCCGATTGGGTGGAAACGCGACAGCTTCCGCGCGAGGAAGGGCTGCGCTTCGGGTGGCGCATCAAACTCAAGGAACCGCACACCCGTTACGTAACGATCGTCGAACGCATGACCGCGCCCACGCCGCTGAGCGATTGGGGGCGGCTCGACCAGCGGCATCTGGTCGACCAGGATCGTCGCGTTGCGACCATACCCAACACGCTCAAAGTGCGCGACGGCTGGATCCATCGCGCGAATTGGGTCGTCAGCCCCGATGATCCGCTGGGGCTCTATCGCGTGGAAATTCAGGTGAACGGGCGCATGGCGGCCCGGGTCTATTTTGACCTGATGGCGCCGGACCAGATCGCACCCGGCGTGGAAGACGACGAAGAAGTTGATGAGGAAATCCCTGACGAACCCGATGATCTATAGCGTCGTGAAACGCCGGCGTCGCAGGCCGGTGAAGCGAGCAAGATGGTAGACAACGTTATGAAAAACGGTCCGATACCGCGCGTCGCGCCGGAGGTTATCCAGCGGAAACTCGCGCAGCACCCGCCGCGGAAGTTGCAGATCGACGGGTATGCGCCCGCCGCCGTGTTGGTGCCGCTATTGCGCGACGGCGACGGCGACCGTCTTCTGTTCACCAGGCGCACCGATAAGGTCGAGCACCACAAGGGGCAGATCAGCTTTCCCGGCGGGCGCCAGGATCCCGGCGAGAACCTGCTGGAATGCGCGCTGCGTGAAACCGAGGAAGAGGTGGGCGTGGATCGGGCAGACGTCGAGATTCTCGGGCGGCTGGACGATACCTGGACGCCGTCGCGCTACGTCATTTCGCCCTATGTGGGACTCGTGCGGCATCCCTATGAATTCGTCATCAGCGAAGACGAAATCGACGACCTGCTGATCGTGGAACTCGAGCGATTGCTGAACCCGGCGCACTACACCGAACAGGAAATGCACCACGAGGGACGCAGCGCACTGGTTCCCTTTTTTCACGTCGACGAGATCATCATTTGGGGTGCCACCGCCCGAATTCTGAAGCAATTTCTTTTTCGAACCTACGAATGGGAGGAACCGTGATGCGACGCCTGTTGATTCTGACCCTAGTGCTTGTCGTGGGTTGGGCCGTCGCTTGCGACAAAAAGAATGAAGTGGTCAGCGATGAGCCGCTTGAACCCAAAGTCCTTGATGAGCAAACGCCGAGCGCCGAGGACGCCGAAGATTTCGCCGGCCTGATCGTGCCTCATGGGGGAGCGGTGGAACTCGAACTCACCGTTTATCATTCGCCGACGATCTACCTGACGGGTAAGGAGCCGGTGACGGTTTTGGCCCCGGCCGACCCTTGTTTCGAATTCGAAGAAAAGCAGTTCAAGCTCGACCGGCCCTTTTTCCCGCTGAAAATCCCGTTTACGGTCAGCCGCAACTGCGATACCGGCGCGCACACGCTGAGCATGGGCATGCGAATCCATTACGCGCTCAAAGCCAACGAAGTGGAAAAAGAACGCAACGTGCTCTTGGAGGTGCCGCTCGACATTGAAAAGCGCCGGCCGCAGCGGCGTGCGAAACGTGTGCCCTTTGAGTACTTCCTCGATATCAACGCGGAAATTGTGGAACAAGAGGTTAAATGAGAACGTTGGATGTCCGAGGCTTAGCGTGCCCCGAACCGATTGTCCGGGCGAAGAAAGCCATGGTGGACGACGGCGAGCCGGCGTTACTGCTGCTGGTGGACTCGGCGGTCACGCGCGACAACCTCGAAAAATTTGCCGCCTCCAAAGGGTTTACGTTCGCCGCCACGGAAGTGGACGCCGAGTGGGAAATCAGCATTACCGGCGGCACGATGCCGACAGAGCCGGTGGCCGGCGAGGCCGTCGCGACGAGGAATCTACCGGTCATCCTGTGCAAAACGCCGTTTTTCGGAAACCAAAGTGGCGAGCTGGGCAGGATCCTGATTCGCGCGTTTTTCAAAACACTGCTGGATATCGACCAGCAGCCCGCACGCGTGATTTTCGTCAACGAGGGAGTGAATTTGCCCTGCGACGATGAGCAGGTCATCGAGTACTGCCGCGAATTGGAACGCCGGGGCTGCGAGATCGTCAGTTGCGGCACCTGCCTCGACTATTTTGGCCTGCTCGATGAACTCCAAGTCGGCCGCGTTGGTAACATGTACGACATCGCCGGCGCATTATTGGAGGCCGGGCACGTCGTGGAGCCCTAAATGAACGACGCCGCGCGCCTCTACTTCGATAACGCCGCGACCAGCTACCCCAAACCCGAATCGGTGTACGAGGCGATGGATCGCTACGCGCGCCAAAGCGGCGGCAGCGCCGGGCGCAGCGCTCACCGTCACGCGTTGGACGGCAGCCGACTACTCTTTCATCTGCGGACGGAGTTGGCCGAGCTTCTCGGCGGTGACGAAGACCGCGTCGTGCTCACCATGCACGCCACCGAGGCGATCAACCTCGCCCTTTTCTCGCTGTTGGAACCCGGCGCGACGTGCTTGCATGGCGCTCTGGAACACAACGCCGTGATGCGGCCGCTCGCGCACCTGGCGGCCACGCGAAAGGCCCACCTCGTGGAGGTCCCGGGTGACGACCAGGGCCGCATGACGCCCGCGGCCCTCGACCGCGCCCTGCACGAAACCGGCGCGAAACTCGTCGTGACTCTACACGCCTCCAACGTCAACGGCGCGGCGCAGGATGTGGCGGCCCTGAGTGAGGTCGCGGCCCGGCACGACGCCCGTTTTGTCGTGGACGCCGCGCAATCGGCGGGCGTGCTCGACCTGGACCAAAAAGCCATGGGCATCGACGCGCTTTGCGTGACCGGCCACAAGGCGCTGTTCGGCCCCACCGGCACCGGCGCGTTGTTGCTTTCGGAGACCGTGAGCGATCGCATTCAAGCCAGAATGCACGGCGGTACGGGTTCGCAATCCGAAAGCGAACACACGCCCGATTTCCTGCCCGACCGCCTTGAGGCGGGCACGCCCAATACCTTCGGCGCGGCGGGCCTGCTGGCTGGAATCCGCTTTGTGCGGGAACGGGGCGTGGCTGATATCGCCCGTCACGAACGCGAATTGCGCAGTCGTATGATCGACCGCCTGCGCGCCATCGACGACCTCACCGTGTACGGCGATATGTCGGGACCGGCCACCAGCGTCGTGAGTTTCACCTGCAGCCTGGCGCCCTCCGACGTGGCGTTTTTGCTGGCCGAACGGTACGGCATCGCGGTGCGGCCGGGCTTGCATTGTGCGCCGCGCGCCCACCGAACCCTCGGCACGATGCCCGCCGGTACCCTGCGCCTAGCCCCGAGTGTGTTGACGCCGGTCGATGCCGTGGACGAGGTCGCCGCCGCGATCGCCGAGATAGTGAAGTTGGCGTCATGAGTCGCGTGTGCGCGCTGACCTTTCTGTCGGTGCATGACGTACTCAAAGCGGAGAAGCTCCTGCAAGCCGAAGGCCGGCGGGTGCGTTTGATCCCGGTGCCCAAGCAAATCAGCCCGGATTGCGGCGTGGCGCTGCAAATTGCCTGCGACCGGCTCGATGAGGTAAAACAAACACTGCACGAATTAGCGCATCGATTCAAAGGTTGTTACTACGTCGAAGACGCGGTGTTTACGCCGCTGGAGGACGATTCATGAACCGCCGCCTGGTGATGGGTACCGCCGGTCACATCGACCACGGCAAAACCAGCCTCATTAAGCTGTTGACCGGCACCGATTGCGACCGCTTGCCGGAAGAAAAGGCGCGCGGCATCACCATCGAACTGGGCTTCACCCACCTCGCGCTACCCTCGGGCGGCGACCTGGGCGTGGTCGACGTGCCGGGCCACGAGCGCTTCGTGCGCAACATGGTGGCCGGGGCGGGCGGCATTGATTTCGTAGTACTCGTGGTCGCGGCGGACGAAGCGGTCATGCCACAAACCCGCGAGCACCTGGCGATCTGCCGTCTGCTGGGCATCCGTTACGGCTTAATCGCCATGACCAAACTCGATCTGGTCGACCAGGACATGTTGGAATTGGCCGAGCAGGACGTGAGGGATTTCGTCGCCGGCTCGTTTCTGGAAGACGCACCGATCGTACCGGTCAGCACCGTCACCGGGCAGGGGCGCGACGACCTTTTGCGTGTCATCGAACAGACGGCGGCACAGGTCACCGGCCGCAGCGAAAGCGGCATCTTTCGGCTACCGATCGACCGCGTGTTCACGATGAAAGGCTTCGGCACCGTGGTCACGGGCACCACCATCGGCGGGCGCGTCGGCGTAGGCGACGAGGTGGAGATCCTGCCTTCGGGCCGCCGCACCCGGGTGCGCGGGCTGCAGGTTCACGGCCACGCGGTGGAACAAACGCTGGCCGGCCGCCGCACGGCGGTCAATCTGCAGGGGATCGACGTGAGCGAAGCGCCCCGCGGCGACGTGCTTGCGCCGCCCGACTTGCTATCCCCCTCGTGGATGCTCGATGTCGAGATCGAAATGCTCGACGACGCGCCGCGACCGCTCAAGCGACGCAGCCTCGTGCGCGTGCATTGTTTCACTCGCGAGGTCATGGCCCGGGTCGTGCCGATGTCGGCTGACGAGATCCTCCCCGGGCAGAGCGGCTTGGCGCAACTGCGGTTGACCGAGCCCCTGCTGGCGTTGCCGGGCGACCGCTTCGTGATGCGTTCCTACTCGCCGATCACCACCATCGGCGGCGGTGTTATCCTCAGTTCGCAGCCACGCAAACACCGCGCTCCCTTCACCAAGGCTCTTGCGGATTTGCAGGCCTTGTCCAGTGAGGACATCGCCGAGAAAATGCGCGTGCATTACCGCCTGACCGGCCGCGCGGGCATCGAACTGCGGCGGCTCGCGCCCATGCTTGGCGTGGGGGAGAAGCTTCTGCGGCCGCATTACCAGAAAATGCTGAGCCAACAACACTTGGTGCGCATCGATCCGGACACGGAGCGCGCCGTCGACGCCGAAGCCTTCGCCGAAATCCAGGGCGATCTGCTCACGATGCTGAAACGTTTTCACAAGGAGCGACCCACGGAGCCGGGCATCAGCCGCGCGCAATGGCTTTCGGCCAAACCGAAAGGCGCGGTGCCGAAGGTGATGGAAAAAGTGGCGAGCGTTTTGTTGGCCGCCGAGAAAGTTGTGCAGGAAGACGGCATCGTGCGACTGCTGGATCATTCCGTCACCGCCGACGAGCAGTTGCAGGCAATTCTCGACGATCTGTTCGCCTATGCGACCGGGTGCGGGTTAAGCGCGCCGACCCACAAGGAAATGCTCGAGCGCGCCGGAGACAAAAAACTGGGCGAGGAAGCGATCGGCATGCTGCTGCGCGACGGCCGCCTCGAACGTCTCGGTGGGGAGCTGTTCTTTGCTTCCGACGCCCTGCGCGAAGCCGAGGAAAAGCTCGTCGCGTATCTCGAGGAGAACGAGGAAATCAACGCCCAGGGCTACAAAACGCTGTTCGACCTGACACGCAAGTGGGTTATCCCCCTGGCCGAGTACTTCGACGCCCGGCGCGTTACGCTGCGGGTGGGTGACCGGCGTGTGTTGCGGAAACGGAGATAGCGGATGCGTCGCATTCTTTGCTGGCTGTTGATCTTGATGCTGGCGCTGGCCGCGGCGGCGTGCGAGCGACCGCCCAAAGAGCGGAGCGTTGCATGGCAGGCACCGGCCGGACAGTGGCGGGTCGACGCGGCAGACGGCAAGCGCGACGTGTCTTTCACTATTACTAACGAGGGGCCGGCCGACGCCCAATTAACGCGCTTATACGCGGCCGGCGAGCCGGATTTTTCCAGTGTGCAACATTTTCGCGACTCGCTGGGTGTCGCCGAAAAGCGGCCGGATGAAATCGCCGCGCTGCTGGTCGACTTGGTCTTCCGTCACATGAAAAGCGGCCGCCGCACCGCGGCGCTTAAGGAAGTCGAGGACGATCCGCTTAAGGCGATGGCCATGATCGGCGAGGGCGAGCCGGAAGACTTGGCGCGGACGCTGGCGCTGCTGGCACAGGTCTGCGGCATCAAATCGCGGCTGCTCAATCTCGACCGCCATTTCGCCACGGTGTTGCAGTGGGACGAGGTCTGGCATTTGGCCGACCCCACGTTCGGATTCATCTTCTACGACAAGGAAACGCGCCAGTATCCGTCGCTGTCGGAGTTGGCGCTGCGCATGCCGCTGGTCAAACGCAACATGAGCGAAGCGCCGCGCTGGAAAGGCAAGGGCGACGTGACCGAACTCTACCAGTGGTACCTGCAGCAGAGCCTACAAAACCGGCTGGTCGACCTCTCGGGCGCCAACGACTCCATCGCCCCGTGGCCGCTGCCGGCGGGCGCGGAACTCACTTTCGAACTCGGCGGGCAGGGCACGCGCGAAGGCGTGTGGCGCTTCACGAAACAGGACGACTGGAGCGGTCGCATTCCGGATTTCATCAGCGTTGAGGGCCTTACGCCGCGGCTGTACGGCTTCGGACCCGAGAAAGCGGGGATGCCGGGCACCTTGCGCCTGGAAATAAACCTTCCCTTCCCGGTACGGCGGGTGTCTTTTACGATGAACGGCAAGTTGCCGGAGGGGGCGGGACCGCGCATCGAGGTGTTCATCATGGCCCCGGGCCAAGGCCCCGGCGATCCGAAACGCGTCTTTGACGACGATACAGATTATACGAAACCGCTGCGGGTTGAGTACGAGTTCGACCGCGGCATGTACGGCCCGGTACGGGTCGAGGTGCGCCTGCTGCCGGCGGCGATGTTCATCACGGGCATCGAATGGGAGTTGGGTTTCCTGCACGGTTCGGCCGCCGCGCCGCTGGTGGCGGGCCGCGTCGCACCGGTCGCCGCCGAGGCGCAAAGCGAAGGCGAGGCGAAACTCGTGGCCGTGCATCGGTGGCGCTGAGGTCTATTTCCCGAACAGGTTCTTCCAGAAATCGGAGAAGCGGCCCCGGACTCCCGCGCGGTGGCGATAGGTAAGCCGTGCGCCGGGCACGTCGATCACGTCGTTGTCGCGAAGGATGTGCTCGGTGATCGGTTGGTCGTTGACCTTCGTACCGTTCGCGCTGCCCAGATCCACAAGGACGTTTTGCCCTGCACCCATGCGGATTTCCGCGTGGCTTCCGCTGTGTTGCGGATCGGCGATGCGCAAGTGGTTGCTCGCGGCGCGCCCGATGCGAAACACCGGCATGGCCAGCAGATAGCGCCGCTCGCCGACGTTTTCAATCACCGCCTCCAAGCGGGAGAAACGCGCCACCTGCACTTTCTTTTCAAAAGCGCCTTCCAACAGGTCGAATTTGCTGCGGGCGACCGTCTTGTCGAACGAACCGGCACCGCCGATCGGTTCGGCGGTTTCCGGCCCGGCATCCATCTCATCGGCGACGTCTTCGGCGGAGATCGCGATCGTGTGGTCTTGGTCGGCGGCGGCCCATTCGTCTTCGCTCACCGCAAAGAGGTTGGAGCCGAGAATCACAATATCGCCCACCGCCAGGGATGTTTCCTCGTGGATACGAACGTTGTTGACAAAAAGTCCGTTGGTCGAATTCATATCGCGCACCGAGAGCTTGCGGTCGCCGACACTAAACACGGCGTGCCAACGCGACACGTCCTCATCGGTCAGCACGACGTCGTTGGACGGGTCGCGACCGGCGGTGATACGCGGCTTGTTGAGCGGAAACACGAGGATCTGGCCGTCGCCATCCGTGCTTTTTAGTTGCAGCATCGAAGTCTCCCTCTTGGTGCCGGGCCTTGGTCTACGAATGGGATATAAACTTACGAGGCGCAACCGTCTTGTCAATCGGTTGGCCGAAGATCCGATGGCGCGGCCGGGCGATCCGGCCACGCCGCCGGGGGTTTGGTTCAGGCGCCGAGCGCGGCTTGTAGGTCGTCGGCTGCGTTCGTTGTGGGCGCAATGGCGAAATTGTCTACCAACACCTGTAACACCGCCGGGGTAATGAAGGCGGGCAGCGTCGGTCCAAGGCGAATTTTGCGAATGCCCAGGTGCAGGAGGGTCAGCAAGATGCATACGGCCTTTTGCTCGTACCAGGAAAGAATCATCGACAACGGCAAGCCGTTGACGTCGGTACCGAACGCTTCGGCCAGCGCGCCCGCGATACGGACGGCGGAGTAAGCGTCGTTACACTGGCCGACGTCGAGCAGGCGCGGAATGCCACCGATGTCGCCGAATTCCAGCTTGTTGAACCGGTACTTGCCGCACGCCAGCGTCAAAATGACCGCGTCGTTCGGTACCGCCTCGGCGAACTCGGTGTAATAGTTACGACCCGATTTCGCGCCGTCGCATCCACCGATGAGGAAGAAGTGTTTGATCGCGCCGTCTTTGACAGCCTGCACGATTTTGTCGGCCACGCCGAGCACCGCGTGATGGCCGAAGCCGACGAGGATGGTCTTGTCCTCTCCGTCGTCCGAAAAACCAGGGGCTGCCAACGCCGCCTCGATAACCGGCGAAAAGTCGCGGTCGTCGATGTGCGCGACCCCCGGCCAGGCCACCAAGCCGCAAGTGAAAATGCGGTCCATGTAGGTGCCCTTGGGCTTCTGGATGCAATTGGTGGTCATCAAAATCGCGCCGGGGAACTCGTCGAACTCGGTTTGTTGATCCTGCCACGCGCCGCCGTAGTTGCCGGCCAGGTGCGGGTGTTTTTTCAGTTCCGGATATCCATGCGCCGGAAGCATCTCGCCGTGGGTGTAGACGTTGATGCCGGTGCCTGCGGTTTGCTCGAGCAGGATTTGCAGGTCCAGCAGGTCGTGGCCGCTGATGAGAATCGCCTTGCCGCGTAGCGGCGTGATCCGCACGGGCGTGGGTTGTGGGTGGCCGAAAGCGCCGGTGTGCGCGCCGTCGAGCATTTCCATGACGCGCAAATTGACCTCGCCGCAGCGCAAGCAAATTTTCACCAAAGCGGCGATGTCGGCCAAGTTTTCCGCCAGCAGATTCAAGGCCTCATGAAAGAACGCGTACACCTCGTCGTCTTGTACTCCCAGCAACACCGCGTGGTGGGCGTACGAGGCCGTGCCTTTCAACCCGTACGTCAACAGTTCCTGCAATCCGGTTACGTCTTCCCCCAAGCCGTCCCGGCGCAGCGGAATGCCGACCTGCACGCCATGGGCCGTCAATTCATCAAGGTCGCCGGTGATTTGCGTCGCGGCCGGACCGGCAAGCGTTGCGGCCTCGTCGCCTAAACGCGCCTTGTCGGCGGCCAGGACATCGGCGCCCCGGCGCAGCATGCCGGCGAGTCGTTCAGGGTCGAAATTGACGTTGGTCACGGTTGTAAACAATGCCTCGGTGACAAAGAGATCGGCTTCGCCCGTGGCCTGGCCATGGAGCCGCAAGCGATGGGCGACCTGGGCGATGCCTTTGGCGAGGTAAACGAGCAGATCCTGCAGCGCGGCGGTCTGCGGGTCCTTGCCGCAAACGCCGAAGGTCGTACAGCCTTCACCCTTGGCGGTCTGTTCACATTGGTAACAAAACATGAGAGTTTCCTTTCACGGTAATCGGTTAGAGAAAGTAGCGAATCAACCAATCCAGGCGGCCCCGCTTGACGAAGTGCATGCCGGAAAAGCGCATGATCTCCCGAATGCGCCGGCGATATTCCGGCTCGTAACAATGCACGGGGCAATCCTTGCATTTGGGTTTCGGTTCCAGTGGACAGAGGCGGCGGCGCTCCTGGGCGTACGCGAGCAAGTCGGCGCAATCCGGGCAAAGCCCGTTTTCACCCCCGTGATGGGCGCGGCAGAAAACGCCCACGAAAACGTTCAAGACTTGGTTATCGCGATCGCCGTCAATCACGCCTTATCCCGTTTGTGCTTCGCGCCCCGCGATGGTTTCCACGCGTGCGACGCCGCCGGAGATGGCCACGGTGTGAACTTCCAACGACGCCGTACTACCCGCCGCGCGATGAGCGGCGAAGGCGGCCTCGGCAATGCCGCCGCAACACGGCACTTCCATACGCAGCACGGTGATGCTGCGGGGTTGGGCGGCCGCGAACACTTGCGCGAGTCGGTGGCGGTAGAAGGCCAAGTCATCCAGTTTTGGGCAGCCGACGAGCACGACGCGCCCGGCCAGGAAGCGTTCGTGCAGATCGGGCAGGGCGAAGGGCGCGCAATCGGCGCACAGCAGTAAGTCGGCATGGCGCAAAAACGGGGCAAGCGGCGAAACAAGGCGGATTTGGAGCGGCCAATGCGACAAGGCCGACGCGCGATGGTCCGTCGGCGTGTCGACGTTCTTCTCCGGCGCGGACTGCCACATCAAGGTGCCGGGGCAACCGTCCACGTGCGGGGCGGGGGTCTCGGCTGAGAGTTCTTCGGACTGCTCCGCTAGGTTTTCGGCGACCGCCGCGGCGTCAAACGCTTCAGCCGGTCGCTCTTCCACCGTCAGCGCGCCTCGGGGACACTCACCGAGGCATTCGCCCAGGCCGTCGCAATAGGTTTCTTTGACTAGGCGGGCTTTGCCGTCGACTACTGCCAGCGCGCCTTCTTCGCAGGCGGGCACACACAAGCCGCAGCCGTCGCATTTTTCTTCATCGATGTGGATGATCAGCCTTGTTGTTTTCATGATGATGCTCCCCAAAGACGGTGGCCACGTCGGCCAGCTTTGTTTTCTGAAAGTGCTCGCGTACTTCTTTAAAAATGCGGATATTCAGGCCGCCGAGAATGCATTTCTCTTCCGGACAGCGCGGCTCGATACTCAGCAGGCAACGTCGCGGCTCTGCTTTGCCTTCGACGGCTTCGAAGACGTCAAGCAACGTGATCTGCGTGGCGTCCTTGGCCAGACGGAAGCCGCCGTGCGGACCGCGCACTGACTCCACGAGTTCCGCCTTGGCGAGCCGCTGCATGACCTTGGCGAGGTGGTGCTCAGAAACATCGAGAACCGTAGCGATCGACGCGGTGGTTCGATGGCCGCCGTTTTGGCTCGCGAGATAAGTCATTGCATGTAAACCTAATGATGCTGCTTCCGAAATATTGACAAAATCCGCCATAACGTGCCTCGTGTTCAAGTAATCAAGTACTTTAATACCAGAACTGTGACGGCTGTCAACTTCTTTTTTCCTTTTTTATACGTCGAAACTTACCTCGATGGCGGTGCCACGACATGAAATGCGATTCCCACGAAAGTTATCATCATCGTCCCCGGAATATACAAATCGTTGGTGCCTGGCCCCAAAAACAAATACAAAAACGACGATAATAGGAAAGAACAATATTGTACGAAAAAGCAAAAAGGGTATACAAATCAGCGTGAAGCAAGTTAGATGTTGGAAAACGACGAAGTTATTATATGTTGGTGCCTGTCCCCAGGAATTGAGGGACGGAGGTTAGGAGTCTGCTAGTTAAATGTGCCCGCGTGGGCCAGGTTGATCAGCCGGATGACGATGCTCTCGACAGCATCGTGGTTGACCTGGTTTTCGGGATTATTAACGGTGACGCTGATCGACAGCCAAGGCGACTGCTCATCCTTGCGCAGCAGTTGCGTCAGGTTCAAGACCCCGGATTCCGAGCCGCCCTTGAAACCGGCCGCCAGCCAATCCTTCTTCGTCGCGGTGCCCGCGTTGATATAGATCGACGGGTTGTCGCGCAGTCGATAAATCGTAGCCCCCAACTCGCGGGTCGTGATCAGCCATTCGAAGGTGTCGATGAACAACGGCTCGGATTTGAACTTCAAATTCTCCCGCGGGATCTTCGAAAAATCGGCCAGCATTTTCCGCTTGGCGGTCAAGTCAGCGGCGAGAGACCGCTCGCGCGCCTCGGGCTCCACACCGAATTTCAGCCGAAACATTTCCGCCGTGGAATAAAAGGGCCGCACGCGCTCCGGCGCGGTCGCTTCGACCGCATCACGACCGACATAGAACAGAAGATGATCCGCGGCCGTGTTGTCGCTGATCGAAATCATCAGATTCGCCAAAGTCCGCAGCGTTACGGGCGTACCGGCCGGCCAGTTCTGGAGAAAACCGCTGGGCAACGAGAAATGGTCTTCGTTCAAGTGCACAACAGTGTCCCAGCCCAGACCTTCCTTCCGCATCTTTTTTTCGAGCGCCTCCAGGACGTACAACTTGAAGCTGGAACCGACGGCCAGCGGTCGGTCGGAATTGACGGCCACCACTTCTTCGCTTCCATTTCGCAGGACCGAGAGCGAGACCTCGTACTCGAGCGCCTTGAGGTCGGCCAGTACTTTTTCGACCGTATCCCCGGCCAGCGTCATCGGTCCGATCCAGAAGCCGATAATCTTGCCCTCGGCGTCCAGCGTGATGCTGCAGACCGTTTTTCCCTTCGCGAAAACCAGGCCGTATTTCTTTTTTTGCGGCACGATTTCACGCAAATCACCCAAAGCCGTCAGGTACTCGAGGCGCACTTCCTCCATCTTGCGAATCGGAATGGCGTTCAAGAAACGAGTCGCGAAAAGGGCCTCGTAATCGGGCTTATCGTCGGTAAAGAAGGCGCGGATGGCGGCTTCGTCCCCCTCACCGCCGAAAAGCGCGGAAACACCGACGAACAGGAAAACCAGCCCGAACAACGCCCACAGCAGTCTTCGATTCATCACCCCTCCTTTTCGACACCGGCGAAGATATAGGTGCTCGACACGATCTGAATCTAAACAAATCAGGAGGCACATGACCACCGCAAAAACAGCCGGCCGAAAAAAAACCGCGGCCGAAAAACCGCGGTTTTGTATAAACGGAGCGTCGCTCTATTTCTTCTTTTTCGCGACTTTCTTCTTCACGGGCGTGGCTTTCTTCTTCGCCGGCGCGGCTTTTTTCTTCACGGGTACGGCCGTCTTCTTCACCGGGGCCGCTTTTTTCTTCGGAGTCGCTTTCTTCGGGGCGGCCTTTTTCTTCACCGGCGCAGCTTTCTTCTTCGGGGCTTTCTCTTTCTGTGCGCGGGTGGCAATCACTTTGACTTGGTCCTTTTCGTACTCCTCGCGCCGCGATTCGAAGGTTGACTGCATGGCTTCGGCCTGTTCGTTAGCAGGCGGAATGGCGCCGATCAGAAAATCGAGGCCAAGGGCCCGCAGCGTTCCGGCGGTGGGAATTCCACGGGCATCCCAGCCGCGTCCTTTGTAGAATTTCGGCAGCATTGCATCCAGCGGCACTACCGTATCCGGGTTGGTCGGCGACTGCGGCACTTTCGTCATGCGGTCGGGCAGACGGTTGGCGACCAAGCCCTCGCGGACGTTGAACATATGCTCGATGTTGAACACGCGATTGCCCATTGCCAAAAATTCGCCCGCGCCGTGTTTCATTCCCGTGAGCGTCTCGACGGCCTTCGAGTGCGGAATCATCGGCAGATGGAAGGGCACGGCTCCCGGCGGCAGTTTGAACAGCAGCGACATCGCATCGCCGGTGCCGCGCAAGACGAGGTCAAGGACTTTGGCCAGCGCGCCGTACGGTTTCACCTTCTCGGCGATACCCGGTACGATGGCATAACTCGTGAAGATGCACGTGCCGCAGGCGCTAATCGCCGCCAGGGCGTTTTGCTGGAAGATCGTCAGGCCGATTTTGCCCAGCAGCGAAAGCGGCTTGATGTTCACCGGCCCGAGGTTCTCGAAATACACCATGTACCCGGCTTCGAGGTGGCAGGCGCCGCGGCTGGCGGTGGCGTAGCCCAGGCCCTGTCCGACCGAGCGGCGCGGTTCGTAGGCCGCCATCTCCAGGCCTTTGCTGTGCATCGCGGCGTCGGGCGCGCCGTATTTGGTGGCCAGACGCATGGCGCCTTCGGCCAAGTCGTCGCCAATTCCCTCACGATAGGCGATTTGGCGCAGCAACTCGTCGACACCCTCGGTTTTTCCCCAGGCGAGATCGGTCTTCATCAGGCCGCGCTCGGTTAACTCGACGGCACAGTCGATGGTGCTGCCGCAGGAGATGGTATCGACGCCCAATTTGTCGGCGATGTAGTTCCATTCGCAGATCTTCCACAGATCGCGGTTGCCGAAATTGGAGCCGAACATGCCGATGGTTTCGTATTCCGGCCCCTTTACTTCCTTGCCGTTAATTTCCACGTTGCGCTGGCAGCGGATCGGACACGCCTGACAGCCCGTGTTGCGGGTCAGGTATTTGTCGGCCAGGGCTTCGCCGTCGATCTCGTGCGTAAATTCGAACGAGCCCTTTTGGAAGTTCTTCGTGGGCAAAATCGACAACACGTTCCCTTTGCCCATCATGCCGGCCGTACCGTACGCCGGTAGAGCCTGACCCGTGGCCGGGTGGGCTTTGAGCATTTTGATCCACGCTTTGATCACGGTCTTGTACTCTTCCGGATGCGAGACCGACGCTTTCTGTTTGCCGGTTGCCACGACGGCCTTGACCATCTTGCTGCCCATCACCGCGCCCACGCCGCCGCGTCCGTTGGCGCGCTCGCCGCTGATGATGCACGCGAAGCGCACGAGGTTCTCGCCGGCGGGGCCGATCACCAGGAGGCCGGCCGCTTTGCCGTGGCGCTTGCGCAACTCTTCCTGCACTTCTTCGGTGTCCATGCCCCAGATATCAGCCGCGTCGTGGATCGTCGATTCGCCGTCGTTGATTTCGACGTAGACGGGCTTGTCGGCTTGCCCGGCCAAGACCAGCGCGTCGAAGCCGGCCCGTTTCAGTTGAATGCCGAAGCCGCCACCGGAGTTGGACGAGACGATGCCGCCGGTCATCGGGCTTTTGGTCGAGACGTTGAAGCGAGCCGAACACGGCGCTCCGGTGCCGGTAAGCGGCGAGGTCGTGACGACCAGCAGGTTTTCCGGGCCGAGCGGATCGATGCCCGGTTCGAGATGATCCCAAAGGATTTTTGCCGCCAAACCTTTGTTGCCGATAAACAGTTCGCGGTCCCGTTCGCTCACGTCGTACGGACGCGTTTCGCTTGCGGTCAAATCGACCCACAGCGCTTCGCCCATGTAACCGCCGTACTTGCTAGCCATCGAATGCTCCTTTTTTCCCGGCCTCATCCGCCGCCCAGGGGCGGGAAGTAGGAAAGTTCATCACCGTCTTTAAGTGCCGTGCGCGGTCCTTTCAGGAACAGAACGTTGTCGCCGTTGAGGATCACGTTGGAGATCTGCAGTAGTCGCAGAAACTCACTGTTATTTGCGTAACGTTCGCGCAAAACGCGGTCGGCCGTACGCACCGTGTCGGCCGCGATGTCGATGCTTGCGACACCGGCCGCCGCGCGCAGCGACGAAAAAAACCGCGCTTCTACCGGCATGGCAACCCCACAGATGAAATCAAATCACCATAGGAAAACAAGACGCAGTGTGTCAATAGGACGCTTTTTCGACCGGTGAAATTACGCTGAAATTATGCTGGTTTGGGAATAATGGTGCGTCAGTACGTGAGCGGCTTGAGCATCCACACGCCGCCGATCTTCTTCCAGGTTTGCACTTCATGGATGCGATGATTCCAGATGAAGTAGATCTTGCCCCAGATATTGACCTCGACGCGGGCCAGCACGCCGTTGGGTTCGATAATGATTTCGCCGATTTCGAAATCACGCACGTATTCCCGCGCGAAATGCTCCTGCCGAAACAGGCTGGCGTAGATGGCGATGAAATCGCTGAGATCCTGGTCGCTTTCGAAGTAGTCCCGAATGCGGTCTTTGGTCAGATGGGTGCTGAGCTTGCGGGCTTCCAAACTGCTCCACAAACCCTCGGCCCGGCTGCGCAGCGCCGTGATGTCGGCGGCGACGTCGGCCTCGGGCAGACCCTCCATGTCGAGCATATCGAGGCGCAGCTTGGTTTTGGTCACCGTGCATGCCGAAAACACGAGCAGCATCACCAGAAAAACCGGCACGAGGCGTTTCATTTTCGTTTTTTGCCTTTCTTCTTCTGGCCACCGGGCGACTTAGCAGGCGCGGCGGCAGGTACGGGACCGACCGGGACGCCCAATCGCTTATCACGCCGGGCCTTCCAAATCCAGAGCGGAATGATCGCCAGCACAAAAAAGACGCTGACCAGTTGGCTTTCCGAGAGCCAAATACCGGCCGCACCCACCGGCGGAACGCCTGAAGAAACGGCGAAACTCGTGATGTCGAGGAAGCCGCGTGGATCGTCGCGCCAGTATTCCAGCATAAAGCGTAGGAGGGAGTAGAGAATCAGGAACGAGAAAAGCACCTGTCCTTGAAAGCGTCGACGATGCCGCAACCACAACCACAAAAACAGAAAAATCGTCAGGCTACCCAACGCCTCGGCGGGCTGGGTCGGGTAGAGCGGAATACCCGAAACGCCGATCGTCTGCGGCGGGAAGGTAATACCAAGCGGAAAATCAACCGGACAGGGCTTGCCGTAACAGCAACCCACGAGCGTGCAGCCGATGCGTCCGAACATCAGCCCCAACGCCACCGACGGTGCGATGATGTCGCCGAGTTGAAAGATGCTGTGCTTGCCGCCCGTGCGGGCGATGAACAATAGCGTCCCGGCGACCGCGCCGAGAAAGCCGCCGTAGTAGACCAGGCCGCCTTCCCAGATTTTCAACGCCGACCACAAGCGCGGCGGCACCAACTCATCCCAGAAAACGACGACGTGAAACAACCGCGCGCCGAGCACTGCGGCAACAAGGATCCACATCGCGACGCTCGAAACCGTCTCAGGGTCTTCACCCACGCGGCGCGCCTCTCGCTGGGCCACGAACAGCCCGACCAGAAACGCGATCGCCAACATGAAACCGTAGGAATGAATTTTGAGCGGCCCGATTTCGAAAAGGATTGGATGCAACGGCTCAGGCCTCCGCGTGTCCGGGCGTGTTCTCGCGGCGCATCTGCATCTCAGTGCGCAGCATGTCGACCGCGAAGGCGAGCACCCCCAGCACGATGGCGATGTCGGCCACGTTGAAGGTCGGCCACGATCGTTCGCCAAGGTAGAAGCGCAGGAAGTCCACGACAAAACCGTGACGGACGCGGTCGAGCATATTGCCCAGCGCGCCGCCGAGGATCAACGCCAGCGAACCGGCCATCAACAGGTGGTGACGCTCGAGGCGGATGAAGTAGTAGAAGATGAAGCCCACCGCCAGCGTGCTGACGATAAGGAAGAAGAGCACCGGGTTGCCCTTGAACAGGCCGAACGCCGCGCCTTCGTTGTGGGCGTGGTAGATGTCGAAGAAGCCGGGGATGATCTTCAAGAACCCGTCTTTGGGAAAGTGCGCGATGATCACGGCTTTGGTAATCTGGTCGAGCAGCAGGCTCAAGCACACGCCGAATACCATCACGCCGTATTTGTCTTTCAGCAATTTCATGCGGTCGATTTCCTGTCGTCCGAGGGCCGTCGTTGCTTGTTTGCTTTGCCGACACGGCCTGCGCCCTCGCGGTTCAATGCCGCCGACTCTTAAACGAAGCATCAAAACATAGCAAAAACGCGCCGGCAGTCAAGTTGCGGGGGAAAAGGAGGAAGTCGGTCGGCGAGAGCCATGCCGCCGGGCTTGCTAGTGCCGCACCGATCTTCGTACCCTGAGCGGATGCGACGAGGGGCAATCATACTGCTGGCGCTGTTGGGTGCGGTCTGGATGGCGGCACAGGCGGGCGAGCAAGACTTACGGGCGATGTATCAGGACGCCCTGAAGGTCTTCTACGCGGGTGACTACGACCGCGCCGAAAGCCTCTTCGCCACCGTCTACCGCAACGCGCCGCGCGCCCGCTTCGCTTCCGACGCCGTCTTCAAGGCCGGGGAGTGCGCCTTCCGCACCGAGCGTTACGACGCCGCCGCGCTGCATTTCGAACATTACTTGCGCGAGTATCCGGTAGCCGGAGGCGGTTCCGAAGCCAAGGAGCGCCTGAGGCAGGCCCGCGAAAAGCGCCCGGCCGATCACGCTCTGCTGCCGCTGCCGGACGTCAAACGCGAGTGGCCGCGCCTGGCGGCAGCGTGGCCGGCAAACCTGCCGGTGGACGACGCGGCGGCGGTGAATCGCGCGCTGCGCGGGCTGCAGGCGAGCGGCTACAACACGGTGGTCGTATCCGCGTACAAGCAACTCGACGACCCTCCGCTCCTCCCGGGCGGAAAGCCCTGCGTCACCGGGGCCTATTTTACAACCGAGGCCGCGCCGGTGTGTGCGGAGATAATCGAGAAGCTCGTGGTCGCCGCTCATCGGGTCAACATGCGGCTGATCGCCGTGCTGCCGGTGCGCGGCGCGGTGCGGCCCGACGAGCCCCACGCCGACCGCCGCTGGGATACCTTCACGCAGGCCGTGGTGGCCGACGCGCACCACGTCGATCTGTGGCGTGACCCGGTGGCAAAGCGGCTGGTTCAACTGGCCAAGGACCTAGCCCTCCGCGGGCCGGACGGCATTTGGCTGGACCTGGATTCCGGCTTTCGACCCGATGAGGGCTTGAGCGACGGCGCGCTGGCGGCGACGGCGGCGCAACTGGGCCGCGATTTCGATCCGGCGGCTGTCTTTCAAAAGGCTCCGTTGGGACCGGGTGGGCGCATTCGCGGGGGGATCGTCGACGAAGCCTTCGGTGCGTTTTGCGAAGCGCGGGCGGCGCGTCTGGCCGAAACGACAAACGCCATGTTGCAGGCCGTGGGCGAAATGCATCCGTCGTGTCGTCGCGGCTTGATGGCGCCGCTTGCCGCGGCGAGTGAACCGGTCGCCGGGATGCGCGATGCCGCGCTGGATTTCGATGCGCTGCCCGGCGGCAAGACCGCCGATTTGGTCGCCCGCTTCAACTACCGGGGCTGGAAATTGCGGGCCGGATTCGGCAAACGCCGGGCGCACGTCGCACTCGACGAACTGGCTAAGGGCTTCGACCGCGCGGTGAAGAAGTCGGAACACGGCGTGGTGGTGCTGGACGTTTCGAGCCCGGCAGGCAAAACCATGCCCGCGTGGGAGATCCGCGAGGTGCTGGCCCGGCTGACGGCTGCCGAAGCATACGGCGTCGTCCTGGCTCCCCCGGCGCGCGACGAAACCATCGACAAAATATTGGAGCCGAGTCGGTGAAGCGAGTCGCCGTTGGGGCGCTGGCGGTGTTGCTGTTGGCGGTTGCCTGCCACAACGGCAAGCCGCAACCCGCCCACCTCCAAGTTTTGTTTTTGGCGGGCGAGGCCGCGTCTTCCCTACCCGAGACCGTTTCCCGCAACAACCTCATCCTTGTGCGAATCGGGACTGTTTCCGAAGCGCTCGATCAACGCGTCGATGTTGTGGCCGACAACGAGGCGCCGACGCCGGTGATCACCAAGCGTCAGGGCTGGCGGGTCGCCTGGTTGACGCATCTCGATCCCGGCGATCCCGTCGCGGCGGCACGGGAGGCCGTGGCGAAGTTGCGCGGCAAGGCGGACCTCATCATCCTGATCTCCAGCCTGGCGCCGCAAAGCCTCGCGGCCCTCACGCGGGCCGTGCCGGAAATCAGGTTGGTCGTCGCGCCGCGGCCCGACGGCCTCACTGATACGGCCACGACGTCGATGGTCGGCACGCCGGTGGTCAAGATCGGCTACGGCGAGGCGGCGACCCGTTTGGACCTGCACCTGGCCGCGCCGGGTGAGTCTCTGGTAAACGAAGCGCACGTGCGCGCGTTGGAAGGCGAAATCGACAAGCACGCGGATTTCGTATCGCATCTGGATCAGCAGGCGGGCGGCGCGGAGCGAGTTCCGGATTATTTGGCCGCGCGACCGGGCGTTTTGGCGCGTTATCAACGCAGCGCGGAATTGGCCGAGGAATGGCGGGAAGCGATTTTCCGGTTGCGACAAAGCCGCAATCGCTTTACTTATGGCTTCATTCCGGGAAGCAAGGACGCGGCGCCGCCGCAGTGAGGAAGCCGATTGGATTTCTGGACAACCGTGGTTCGTCAACCTAAGCGGGCGTGGCTGCTGGCCGCAGTGATCGTGCTGCTCGGCCTGCCGCTGCACTGCGCGGTGAAAGACCTCGGGCGTTCGACGCTGCCGCCCACCGGTTCGCTGTCGCCGGTGTTGCAGGGGCCGACGCTGGCCGGACCGGCCTGCGAATACGATTCGGTTCGCGATCACGGCCGCGTGATCGTGGTGGCGTTCCTCGACCCGACACAAGTTTCGTCGGTCCGCCAAGGGGAAATCCTCCGCGCCTGGCGGGAACACTACACCGAGGAAGAGCAGCGCGTCGTCTTCGTGCTTGTTTTCACCGACGGCGTCTACGCCCAGCAGTCGAGCTTTGCCGCCGCCTGCGGCATTCCCCTGGAAGACGTGGTGATCGATCGCGGCGGTTACCGGCAGAAACCGTTCGGCTTTCGTCGGACGCCCGCGATCTTCGTGATTGATACGACCGGAAATTTGCGCTTCGCCGCCGAGGGCGTCGTGGATTTACGCCACAAGAAATTCCACCGCGCGGTTTCCGAATACCGGCCGACCGGCCGGCTGACGCCGAGGAAAACATGTCCGAAGTCCTGATCGAACTAGAAGGCGTGTCGAAGATTTTCCGCTCTCGCGGGCGGATCGTGCGCGCCATGGATGCGATCAGCTTTCGGGTTCGCGCGGGCGACGTATTCGGCTTGCTGGGCCCCAACGGCGCGGGCAAGTCAACGACCCTCCGGGCGATTTTGATGTTGACGCGTCTGGACGCCGGCCGCCTGCGTGTCTTCGGGCGCGAGCGCCCCGACCGCCGCACGCTGTTCGGCCAAGCCGCCTATCTGCCGGAGGAGCCCCAGCTATTTCAGGGGGCCACGGGCAGCGAACACCTGCGATACTTCGGTCGCCTATGCGGCATGAAGAATCCGGACCTGTCCTCGCGCATCGGGCAGGTGCTGGAGATGGTCGGCCTCAGCGATGCTGGCGACCGGCCGATAGCCACTTACAGCAAAGGCATGAAGCAGCGCATCGGCATCGCCGCGGCGATTCTCGACCGACCCCGCATTATTTTTCTCGACGAGCCCACGCGCGGCCTCGATCCCATCGGCGGGCGGCAGGTGCGCGACGTGCTCAAGCGCCTGGCGGACGAGGGCGTCACGTTGTTTCTCAACAGCCACATGCTCGGGGAAGTGGAGCGGCTGTGTAATCGCGTCGTCATCCTTGAACGCGGCCGGGTGCGTGCCGACGGCTTGCTCAGCGATTTGCTGACGGTGGACGAAACCATGGAAGTTCGCTTCACCTTGCCGCCGGGAAGCGACGCCGCAACTTTCGGCGACGCGATGGTGACTGAAGGCGCGTTGTACAAGCTCACCGTGGCCGACACCGCCGCGCTCGGCGAACTGGCCGGGCGCGTTGCTGCGGCGGGCGGGCGAATCGTCTCGACACGGGCAACGCGCGTGGAATTGGAAGATTTCTTCCTGCAAGTCGTGAGGGAGGCGGAGTCGTCATGAAGCTGTGGACCGTCGCCCGCTTTACGCTGCTTCGCCTGCGCCGGACGCGCTACCTATCGGCCGGGGTGCTGCTGACGCTGCTTGTTTTCTGGATGGTGCCCGACGGCGAGAAGATCCGCGGCCTGCGCGATCTGGATTGGGCCTACACGCTGGCAACGTACCTCGCTTGGTTCTTTGCGATCTGGTTGGGCAACTCGATGATTGCCGCCGACCGCGCCGACGGAAATTTGCGCAGCACGCTAACGCGGCCGATCAGTGGCATCGAGTATATCGGCGGCAAAGTGCTCGGCGGCTGCGTGGCGGTTACGATACTCGTGGCGGCCTTCACGGCGGCGTTGATTGTCGGCGTTTTGGTCGAGGGCATCGAGTTTCGCGGCGCGATGCTTTGGTACCCGCTGTCGCTTCTGCCGATCCATTACATGGTCGTCGCGTTAGCCGTGGCGCTGTCGCAATGGTTGCCCCGCTTTTGGGCGTTAGCGTTGACACTCATCGCTCGCGACGGACTATTCAGCGAACAGGCGTTGGCCCGTCTCGGCGATTTTCTCGGTGACACGACGCTTTCCGTGTTGGAGCCGCTGGCCCGCGTGCTGTACTGGTTGGCTCCGGCGACTTCGCGAGTCACGATCGGTTTTTACGATTTTTTCTACACGGACAAAGATATCTCTTTGTATCTGATTTTCTTACCCTATTCGCTGCATTACGTGGTTGTGGCCTGCCTACTTGCTGCCTGGCACTTGAACCGCGAGGAACTCTAGGCGGTCTATTCAATTGACATGGCCGTTCGGCCCGATCTATGTTTTTTGAGGATTGCCCACCACGCGGGACATAAGGAGTCTTTCTTTGGAGACCAAGAAAATAGGGAATCAAGCAACATGTGCGCCTGAGCGAGACGAGCGACGCGATTTCATGAAAAACGCCGTGGCCGCGTTCGCCGGGCTGTGGCTATTCGGCGATGCGCGGATGGCCCAGGCGATGCAAATCGATCTGCGGCGGGTGACGGATAACGAAGCCGCAGACCCCAAGAAGCTCGGTGCGCCGGATCGCTCGGGATTCAAGCAAAAGGAATGGGAAGATCCCGATATCGTCAAACCCTTCCTCAACGAGCGTTTTGAGTACCGCATTTCGTTTTTGTCGATCAAGACGGCGACCGGCGTGATCACCTTCAAGCGCACCGGACGCAACCAGTATACCGCGTCCATGGAAGGCACGATTTCGGGCTTGGTCGGCGCCGTGACCGACTACCGCAAAGTCGTGATGACCTCGGTCATGCAAATCCGCCAAATCGACGGCAAGCGACGCTTCGTAGCCGTGTCGTTTTATCGCAAGACGATCAAGACGGATGGCGAGCGCGTCAGCCGGCACGACTTCAACTACATCCGCCGGCGCTGGTTTATCACCCGCACGAGTAACGGCAAGATGACCAGTCGCAAAAAACGCCGCATTCCACGCAACGTCTATTACGATGATTTTGTGTGTCTGATGTACAATTTCCGCGCGCAGGTCTACGGGCCGGTCAAGCCCGGCTTGGACGTGACGATCAAAACCCTGCCGCTGTCACGCAGGGTAACGGTCAACGGCAAGAAGGTTCGCAAGCACACCGATTGGGCGCGGATTTACGTTTTGCCGGCCGACAAGATCAGCGGCAAAGATCAAAGTTTCATGAAGGATATCGGCGCCGATTTCATGGTCGAAGTGCATGTGGACAAAGGCGTGTACGGCATGAAAACCGGTATCGCCAAGTTCTACGGCAAATTGAAAACCATGGAGCCGATGGGCGTACGCTCAGAGGATGTGTTGCTCTTCGGCGACGTCTCCGCGGCGCGCACGAAATAGACCCGCCTCAGCCGCCGGTTATTAGACTTCCGAGGTCGACGCCGAAAATCAGCTTCAGTAAGACGACGAAAAGCAAAACGAGTCCGAACGTGGCCGCTAGGCCGATTGACAGCTTGATGATGTTACTTCGTCGCACCTGATCTGCTTCCAGGGTGAAGCGCGGGATCGTGGCCAACACGGTGTTTTCCGTAAATTGCGCCAAGTCATCGTCATCGCGGAAACTGTGGTCCATGTGTTCGGTGATGAAAATGGCTCCCAAGCCGAGCATCAACCCCACGAGAAACGCCCCGCCGACCAGCATTTGTCGATTCGGCTTATACGGCCGCTCCGGATAACGCGCTTCGTCCACGACCTTGAACTGCCGACCCTTCTGCTGGCTCTCGAGGGCTTCGGATTGTTTGGCTTCCATGTGCTTTTTTTGCAGGTCTTGGTACTGCTCCCGCAGTTTTTTCAGGTCGCGTTGCAGCACCGAGAGTTCCTGCTCCACCGCTGGGGCGCGGCCGACGCGGTTGGTCAGTGAGCCGATCTGCCCGAGCACACTGTTGCGCTGGCCGCGCAGGGAGCGGATCTCCAAGCTGGTTTGTTGCAGTCGGTCAAACAGGGGGCGGTTAACCGCGGTGACCCGATACTGGCGACCGTCGAGCGTTTTGTCCGTGCCGATTTCCGACTTCAATTGAGCGATTTTCGCTTTGATCGCTTTGATGTCCGGATGCTCTTCGGTCAAATTCTGTCGCATCTGCTCGAGCTGCGCCTTGAGCGTTTCGAGCTGCTCGTGTTTGGTCACCAGTTCACCGGTTCCCTTGGCCATCAACACGCCCTGCAACTGCGCCAACTGCGTTTCCAACAACACCTTGCGGTTCTCCGCGCCGGCGACTTGTTCGCCCAAGCTCTGCAATTGGTTTTGCAGGCGGTCGAGCGTGCGTTGGTTCGCTTCCATTTGCTCCGGCAGCATGCCGACGTGTTCGCGCTTGAATTCGGCGACAACCTGCTCCTGTGCGTCGAGCTGTTCCTTTACCACCTTCATTTGTTCGGCCAGGAACTCGGTGGTGGCCCGCGCCGACTTCTGCCGATCGCCGTAGGTTTCGTTGATGAACATTTGCGCCAGCCGGTTGGTGACGTTTTGCACCGTGATCGGATCGCGGCCGGTAAAGCTGATGCGGAAAAGATCCTTGCCCTGCAAATCGACTTTGATACTCGAGCGCATGCGCTTGACGCGGTCCTCGACGGGACCGCTGGCCATGCCCGGATACAATTCGTAGGTCTCGATGACGTTGAGCAATAGCGTCTCGGACAGGATTTGCTCGCGAACGGTTTTGACACGGTCTTCGATCGCGGTGGTCACCGTGGAGGGAATGATGTCCTCAGCCACGTCGCCGCGACTGACCAGAATTGTCGTCTGGGCGCGGTAGATGTTGTCCATGAACTGGCTGCCGATCGCCGTGACCAGCGTCATCGTGATCATCGGGATGATCAACAACCATTTGCGGTAACGCAGAATCCCGAGATAATCGTCGATCGCAAAAGTCTTGACCGTGGCGTTACTGGTCCGCTGTCCGATCGTTGGCGTCACGATGGTTGCTCCTTGATTACGGGTTTCTTCCGGGCTTGAGGCCGGCGCGCTTTCTCGCGGCGATGCGGCGGCTTGTACGGCACGAACTGCAGGTCTGTCAGTGGAACTTCCCGCCCATCCTGTAAGACGGCCACCGCCTCCACGATGCGCAATGCGTCCGGGCCAATCTCCTGCCGGCTACCGACGCGGCGAAAACCGAGGCGCGCCAACCGCCCCTGGCCGTCGATGAGCGGCATTTTCCCTTGCTTGGCCAAGCGCCGCGTGGCTCGCGGCATCGGCCGGAAACTGATTGTCATTTCCCCGTTTTCGATTCGGGCGCGGGGCCGCACCTGGCGCGATAGCGGCGCATGCCAAACCCGTGGTGCTTTGATCTGTTCTTTGTCCCACGCGATTTTCACGACCAACTCGGCGGCGGTCAGTGGTTGAGTCGCTTCCAGGCGCACGAAGTAATCGCGGGCCTTACCGGCGGAGCGGGACATCTGGCTTGGCCGTTTCGGCTGAAACGTGATGGGTGGCTCGATCGACCAGATGATCGCCAACGAAACGATGCTGGCCAGCACGGCCACGATATGGGGCCAATAGCGTCGCACGGTTACACATCTCCTTTTAACCCCGCCGAATGGCAGGGCTCATCTTTGGCAAAAATACTTCATTTGCTCCGGCCGCCGCAAGGCGTGTTGGGTTGAAAAATATCCTCCGGCACGCTTCGCCGTTGTGACTCGAACAGTTCCGAGCATTGGCCATATTTCATTTTTAGCAGTCATTTTCGAATCTTGTCGTGACGCAAGGCGTCGAAAAAAAGGTTATTTTGCCGTAATTGAGATAATAGTAATGCTGACCAATACCGTTCTCAATGCAAAAAGAGAAGCCAAATGAGTGCGAAACTTTCGAAATCAGCGATGATTTGCAGTGTCAAAGGCTCTAAAGTGAAATATTTAAAACAAAATGATTGCAAAGGCAGTTTTTTGTGTTACATTCAAATGGTCAATTTGCTTCTCCGCCAATTTAACGAGTAAGGGATCGTCACATGTCACAGGTGTTACGTTCGACCGATAAATTCGCCGCCGCGGTGTTTACGCGCGAAAAGATGGCTCAGTACATGAGCAAGTCCGCGTTCAACCAAATGGTGGAAGTCATCGACAACGGCGCCAAGCTCACGCCCGAACTGGCTAATCAGGTCGCTCACGCCATGAAAGAGTGGGCGTTGGACAACAACGCCTCCCACTTCACGCACTGGTTTCAACCCGTGCGCGGTGTAACGGCGGAAAAGCATGACTCCTTCTTGACCTACGAAAACGGCGTAGCCTTGGATCGTTTCTCCGGCGCGCAACTGGTCCAAAGCGAACCCGATGCCTCGTCGTTCCCATCCGGCGGCATTCGGGCCACCTTCGAAGCCCGTGGTTACACGGCGTGGGACCCGACTTCGCCGGTGTTTTTGGCCTTCGGCACAAAAAAAGCGACGCTGGTAATCCCCTCGGTCTATTTGTCCTACACCGGCGAAGTGCTGGACATGAAAACGCAGGTTCTGCGTTCCACCGCCGTGGTCGAGCAACTGGCGTTCAAGCTGTTGAAAAAATTCGGCAACCGCACCGCTCGGTCGGTGCGCGTGACCTGTGGCACGGAGCAGGAGTACTTTCTGGTGCGCAAGGAATACGAAACACAGCGGCCGGATCTCTTGTTGGCTGGAAGGTCCTTGCAGGGCGCTTCTTCCCCGAAAGACCAGCAATTCGAGGATCACTACTTCGGTTCGATCGACCCGAAGGTGTTGGCGTTTATGGAAGACCTCGACGATGCGCTCGCCGCGCGGGGTATCGGTTACAAGACTCGGCACAACGAAGTGGCGCCGCATCAGTACGAACTCGCGCCGACTTTTGTCGAGGCCAATTTGTCGGTCGATCACAATATGCAGGTCATGGCGATCATGCATGAAATCGCCGATCAGCACGGTTTCGCGGTGCTGCTGCACGAAAAACCCTTTGCGGGTATCAACGGCAGCGGCAAGCACTTGAACTGGTCCATGGCCGACAGCGACGGCCGTAACCTCTTCGAACCGGGCGAGTCGCCCAAGCGCAATATTCAGTTTCTGACGTTCGTGGCCGCAATGATGATCGGTGTCGACCGCTTCGGCGGTCTGCTTCGCGCGGCCGTTGCCGACGCAGGCAACGACCACCGGCTAGGGGCCAACGAAGCGCCCCCGGCGATCATGTCGGTATTCATCGGCGGTTACCTCAGTGACGTGCTCGACGCCATCGCCGCCGGCAAGGATGTGAAGGAAATGGAAGCCGCGACGATGGAAATTCGCGCCAAGCACGTGCCGGAGATTGCCATCGACACGACCGACCGCAACCGTACCTCGCCGGTTGCCTTTACCGGCAACAAGTTTGAGTTCCGTGCGGTGGGCAGTTCGCAGAACATCGCCGAACCATTGACCGTGCTGAACCTGATCATGGCGTACGGTTTGGAAAAGATTTTGGGGAAGATCGATACGTACGCCAAAAAATACCCGAAGGTGAAGGACGCGGCGCTGGCCGCGGTACGCGAGGCGCTCAACGAGACGGCGCGGGTGCGCTTCAACGGCGACAACTACACGGCCGAATGGCACGCCGAGGCGGCCCGGCTTGGACTGCCTGCCGCGAAGAACACGCCGGAGGCGCTTTATACCTACCTGCAGGAAGAAGTACTGGCGTTGTACGAACATTTCGGCGTGCTGACCCGTCGTGAAATCACTGCGAAGGTGGAGATTCGCCGCGAATTCTACGAACGCGTGAAGATCCTCGAACTCGGCGTGTTGAGCAAAATCGCCAAGACCTACGTCATGCCGGCGCTGGTAGCACAGATCACGCAGTTCGGCAGTGCCGCCGCGAACCTCCGCAACGAGAAGGGCAAGGCGGTGCTTGAAGCGAAGTTGGATTTCCTTTCCGACCTATTGCATCAGATCGAGGACGGCATCCACCGGCTTCACCACGTGATGAATACGACGCACGGCTTCGACGATTTGGTCGACGCGGTCAACTACTTGGGCGAAGAGGGCCAAAGCGCGCTCGAAACGGTTCGCGCCGTGTGCGACACCGTGGAGCAAGAGGTGTCGGTCGAGTTCTGGTCGCTACCGAAATACACCCAGATGCTGCACATACTCTAGTTCCCATAACGCACATTCCGATGCTATTTTTGTTCCGGGCGGCACCATTTTGGCGCCGCCCGTTGTAAAAAAATAATCAACTTGTTTTCTGGGCGCAGACTTCGACGATTCCGGAATAACAAAACCGAAAACATCATTCTTTGGGAGATTCCGGCGCTCAACATAGGAAAAGATGTTCGCGATTATTAATCCGGTTCCGAACGATTATGTTTTTTAACCGTAACCGATTTCGGGCCGGGCTTTGGAGATTTTTTCTTTGGCGAAGACGGTGTTGATCTTTTGTGCTTCCTGACGGGCACAGTTTTTTTCGACATGTTCATTTTCCTTGCAGGTAAGTGGTTGCTACGAAATCAAGTAAAGTCAACGTATCACTTCACGACTCTATCCAAAGTAATGAAAGCGTGGCGTTTAAATATGGTATCGCGAAAGTGTTTTCAATTATTTCGAATCCGGATCGGTCACACCAAGCATTTGCCGGTACGCCAGTCGGCTCAGGCCATATTTTTTGATAAGTGAAATAATCGTAAGCGAGGGTTCTTTGATCTAAACGTACACCGGTCTCAATGAAAGGGTGGAAATCTTGGCTTTTGAAAAGCCATTTCGTGACGCCGCGCTCAGAATAAACAACTGCGCAGCTTTCGCTTTGAAAACGAACAAAACGAATCGTCGCGGCTACCCTCGACACCTGAAATGTATCGCAAATAACGTCAACTTTATCGAAGTTTACTGGCGAGATTTCACAAAATTCCGGCATTAGCCGGCGAGGCATAAGCAATTCTGCTGCAAAAACATTGGCTTGCACTTCATGTTGCGCGTTTCCGCTCCAATTCGTCATGTCAGAAGCAGAACATTGTTTAATAGACTCCTCGTAATGATTCAAGCACAGATGGCCTAATTCATGGGCTATACTAAACCGGATTCGACCACGATTCGTTATTGCGTCTGAAACTCGAATTGTAGCGTTTTCCCCAAAGCGCGTCAGCCGGGCTTCTGCTCCAGAAAGCGGCCCAATGATGACGTTAGCACCTAAAACGTCGGCGATGCTTTCTAAATCGATATGTTCCGGAGCACGGATACCAAACGCATTCGAGACGTTCTCCGCTTCAGATTCCGCGGCTCGAAGCGAATATGGCAAGTCCACCGCCAAGTTTTACTCTGTTTCCTTTTGTGTAAGTAGAAGGTCTACGAGAAGTGATCTAAGATCATCGTGTGTCAATTTCTCAAAGTCTCGATAGAGAGGAATGACTTGTCCAAATTGTCTCAATTCTCGTTTCACGGCGTCAATTGGCATCGATCTTACTCGCGCGGCGTATTCTTTTTTCTCCCATATGTTGCGACGTTTTCGCTGTCGCGCGGCCGTGAGTCGAGTCCTTCTTGCTTCTGCAAACACATGTTCAAGTTTCATTAGACAGTCTTTTCTTTCTGTTTCCGGATCTATTCCAAACGAGACCAATTTTTTTGTGACTTCGTCGAGCGCCGTATCATCATTGACGTTAATGCTATGAATTATTTTAACGATTTTATCCCAGTTGTGATTTGTCATTTTCGGTCCCTTTCGCTGTTCGGAAAAGTCATGAGGCTTTTTAGGTCGTCAATTTTTCTTCTAAGTCTTTTTTTTGCTTTATATATCTCGTCAACGCTTCTTCCAGATTGTTGTGCAATATCGTTTGGCTCAATTAACCCATCCTCGGCGCATATTAACAAATCTTGAACAACTTCGTCGTCGTCGAAGCTGTCATAAAGCCATTTGAGGATTTTTCCGGCTTCGTTTTGACACAGGACGATTTCTTCTGGTGACATCTCTCGAGATCTTGTTGATGCCCACTCTGGAATACTATCAATATTCAAATGTTCGATTTTTGAATCGGCGTCGTCCACGACGAGGTTTCGATTAGAGTCGACGAAACCAGATGCAATGCTTTTCATCACGCCAAAAAGAAAATCCGTTATTGTCGTAGATGCCGCGCGCTTCAATCGTCGTCGACCCTCAAGAACTCTCGCAAGCGTCTCGTTTACCAGGTCATTGGCGCCAACGTGTGTACATCCTACGTTTCGAAGCTGGAATTCGTAACGCTTCGCGGCATTCATGAGTCGTTGGTGAAGCTCGGTGAACTCCGCCATGATTGTTTCTTCTAGTTCAAAGCGTTCAAAGTATTCATCCAAGATAGCAGCCTCCCATAGTTCCGCCGCAAAATCGAACAATCCGCGCGCGTCGATCTACATATATTTATGCGGGGGAGAAAAAAATTTTTCCGCACGGCATGGCAAAAAATTCATTTTGCTCGGCATATATAGATGTTGCATGACTAATATGGGCATACGGACTATAACGGTCAAGCGATAATAAACGAATATAGAAGGGAGGTGAGGTGTCGATGTCGTACAAACCTGGCGAAACCGTTCCGGAATCCGGTATCTACCGGGAAAAGACGTGCGGAAACGAAGTTACTTGCGTAAAAGGCGAACCGTTCCCGCCTTGCGCAAACGGCTGTAAACATCCGAGTTACGTCCTCGTCCGCCGTACGCGTTAGTCATCGGGAAAGGCAGGTCTGAAAATCTGCCTTTCCCATTCGCTCACCCGTCGCTCGAAGACGAGAAATCGTTTTTTCGCGTCTCTCTTCATATACATATTTCTTAGGAATATAAAAGCGAGCTTTTTCTTGACCCGAAGCCGCAATCGCGGTAGAAGTTAGTCCCAGCCATAACTGACTACCAATGACAAGTATTGACGAGGCTTCCGAAATGAAAGATCCAGAGCAATTCCTTACACTTGAGGATGTGGCGGAACGTCTGAAGGTTTCGATCAGCACTGTACGCCGCTGGGTAAAGTCGGGCGATCTAAAAGCGCTCAAAGTGGGCAATCGTGGCCAATACCGTATCAGCGAGGAGGATCTAGACGATTTTCTCGCCGAAACCGAGGTCGAACCGGAAACCACGCTTAGTCACGGCATGCCCAGGCGCGGCAGAGAATGGGATCGGGCCGTGGAGTACGGGCGCAAGCACGTCAAGTACATCATCACGATCGGCGGCGTGCTGTCCGGCCTCGGCAAGGGCATCGCGGCGGCGTCGATGGGTAAATTGTTGGCATCACGGCTGAAAATCGTCCCCGTAAAGGCCGACGGCTACCTGAATACCGACCCGGGCACGATGAATCCCATCGAGCACGGCGAGGTGTTTGTGCTCGACGACGGCGGCGAAGTCGACATGGATTTCGGCCATTACGAGCGGTTCTTGGGCGTGACGTGCAAGTTTTCGTGGAACCTGACGATGGGCAAGGTCTACAAGCAGATCCTCGAGCGCGAGCGCGCCGGGGACTACTTGGGCCAGACCGTGCAGCTCATCCCCCACGTAACCGACAGCATCAAGGAGTGGTTTTACGGCACGGTGGGCCTGGAAGAGGCCGACATCGGTCTGATCGAGATCGGCGGCACCATCGGCGATATGGAAAACGAGCTATACATCGAGGCTTGCCGGCAGCTTCGGCAGGAAGTCGGGCGCGAGAACATTATGGTCGTACTGCTGACCTATGTGCCGATTCCCTACGGCGTCGGCGAGCACAAATCCAAACCGACGCAACAGGCGGCCAAGCTGCTCAACGAACGCGGCTTGTCGCCGGATGTCATTATCGGGCGCAGTCCGGAGATTTTGCCGGACAAAATCAAGACGAAGATTGCGCTGTTCTGCAATATTGACCAGGAAGCGGTGATTTCCGGCGTGGACGTGGATACGGTATACCGCATACCGCTGTGTTTTGAGGAGGAGGGCCTCACGGAAATTCTGCACAAGCGGTTGGGCATTTATTCGCCGCCGGAGTTAAGCGAATGGCGGCGCCTGGTGGACCGCCTGCGGCGGGACGACGGCTTGCTGGTGCGCGTGGCGATATGCGGTAAGTACACCGATCTGCACGATAGCTACGCCAGCGTCATCGAAGCGAGTCGCCACAGCGGAGCCCACATCGACGGGCGGGTGGAAATCGCGTGGCTGGACACGACCGACGTCGAACGCGGCGCCAAAACTTGCGAGGACGCGCTCAAAGACGTGGACGCGGTGATTGTGCCGGGCGGCTTCGGCACTCGGGGCATCGAGGGCAAGATCGCGGTGATCGAATATTGCCGCGAGGCGAACGTGCCGTTTTTGGGTATCTGCTACGGGATGCAACTCGCCGTTGTGGAATATGCCCGCAACGTTTTGGGATTGACGGAAGCGAACACCATGGAAGTGGCCGACGAGGGCGCGGAGATCGGTCACCCCGTGGTTTGCATTCTGCCCGAGCAGATCAATATTTTGCTGAAGGGCGGCACGATGCGCCTGGGCGGTCACGACATCGTGTTACAGGCCGGTAGCCGGGCGTCGGAAACTTACGGCGGAGAGACCTTGATCCGCGAGCGTTTTCGGCACCGGTACGAGGTCAACCCGGAATACGTGGCGCAACTCGAGGAGGCCGGGCTGGTGTTTTCGGGCCACAACGATACGGGGCAGATCAAGCAGGTCATGGAATTGCCGGATCACGCGTATTTTATGGGTTGCCAGTTCCACCCCGAGTTGAGGTCGAAATTGGAAAAACCGGCGCCGCTGTTTCGCGATTTGATTCGCGCGGCGTACCAGCGTAAAAATCCGCCTCAACATGAACATGGTCGTTGAGAGGAAAACTATGACCCAACGCAACCGTGCCTTACTGGTATTGGCCGATGGTCGCGCCTTTCCCGGTTATGCCGTCGGCCGAATCGGCGAGGCGATCGGCGAGGTGGTCTTCAATACTTCCATGATGGGCTACCAGGAGATCCTCACCGATCCATCCTATGCCGGGCAGATCGTTACCATGACCTACCCGCTGATCGGCAACTACGGAATCAACGCCGAGGACATCGAGGCCCGGCGGATTCATCTGCGGGGTTTTGTGGTTCGCGAGGCCAGCGGCACGCCCAGCAACTGGCGCGGCGGTATGACCTTGGACGCCTATCTGCGCGACGCCGGCGTCGTGGGTATCGAAGGCATCGACACGCGCGCCCTGACCAAGCATATCCGCGAAGCGGGCGCGCAGATGGGCGTGATTTCCACCGAGGATCTCGACGCCGCGTCCCTGGCGCGCAAAGCCGCCGCGGCGCCGCCGTTGGAAGGCCGCGACCTGGTGCGTGAGGTGACGACAGACGCGCCTTACACCTGGAACGAGGAAACCTGGACGCGAGAGGGCGGTTACGGAAAGGGGAACCGGCGCGGTCGGTACCGCGTCGTTGCGTACGACTACGGCATCAAGCTCAACATTTTGCGCAACTTGATTTCGGCAGGCTGTCGGGTCGAGGTTGTCCCGGCCGGGACGCCCGCCGCCGACGTGCTGGCCAAGAAGCCCGACGGCGTGTTTTTGTCCAACGGACCCGGCGATCCGGCCGCGGTCGACTACGCCATCGACATTGCGCGGGAACTGCTGGGTAAAGTACCGATATTCGGCATCTGCCTCGGGCACCAGATTCTCTGTCTGGCGCTGGGCGGTACGACCTACAAACTCAAGTACGGTCACCACGGCGGCAACCAGCCGGTGATGGACTTGACGACCGAGAAAGTGGAAATCACCGCGCAGAACCACGGTTTCGCGGTGGATCTGAAGTCGATGGGCGGCGATATGGAATGCACGCATTTGAATTTGAACGACCGCACCGTCGAGGGTATGGCGCACAAGAAGCTGCCGGTGTTTTCGGTGCAGTACCACCCGGAGGCATCGCCCGGTCCGCATGACGCGCAATATCTGTTCGCCCGTTTCGTCGAAATGATGAAGGCCAATAAGAGCAAGAAATAACCTGTCGCGCAGGAGACGCTTTTGCCGCAACGAACCGACATTGAAAGCATCCTCATTCTGGGCAGCGGGCCGATCGTCATCGGCCAGGCTTGCGAATTCGACTACTCCGGTACCCAGGCGTGCCGCGTGCTCAAGAAGCTGGGTTACAAGATTGTTTTGGTCAATTCGAACCCGGCCACGATCATGACCGACCCTGAAATCGCCGACCGCACGTACGTCGAGCCGTTAACTCCGGACGTCGTGGCTAAGATTATCGAGCGCGAGAAGCCCGATGTGCTGCTGCCGACCTTGGGCGGTCAGACCGGCCTGAACTTGGCATACAACCTGGCATTGCAAGGCGTGTTGGATGAGCACGGCGTCGAGTTAATCGGCGCGCGATTCGAGTCGATTCAGAAGGCCGAAAGCCGTGAGCTGTTCGCCGCGGCGATGCGGCGCATCGGTCTGGACCTGCCGCGCGGGGGCATTGTCCGCTCCGAAGAAGATGCGATGACGTTGATACGGGAGATCGATTACCCGGTCATCCTGCGCCCGGCCTTTACGCTGGGCGGCACCGGCGGCGGCACGGCGTACAACCAGCGCGAATTCCGGCCGATGATTCGCCACGCCCTGACGCTCAGCCCGGTGAGCGAGGTGCTGGTGGAGGAATCGGTCATCGGATGGAAGGAATACGAACTGGAGGTGATGCGCGATTTCAAGGACAACTTCGTGGTCATCTGCTCCATCGAAAACCTCGATCCGATGGGCGTGCATACCGGCGATTCGATTACGGTAGCGCCGGCGCAAACGCTGACGGACAAGGAATACCAAATCATGCGCGATGCGTCGCGCCAGGTGATGAACGAGATCGGCGTGGAGACCGGCGGGTCCAACGTGCAGTTCGCCGTCAATCCGGCGGACGGCCGCATGGTGATCATCGAGATGAATCCGCGCGTGTCGCGTAGTTCGGCGTTGGCTTCGAAGGCGACCGGTTTTCCGATCGCGAAGATCGCGGCGATGCTGGCGGTCGGTTTCACGCTGGATGAGATTCCCAACGACATCACGCGTAAGACGCCGGCCTGCTTCGAGCCGTCAATCGATTACATCGTCACGAAGATTCCACGGTGGGATTTCGAAAAGTTCCCCGGCGCACGCGATACGCTGGGCGTACAAATGAAATCGGTCGGCGAGGCGATGGCCATCGGCCGCACCTTCCCCGAGTCACTTCAGAAGGCGATTCGTAGTCTGGAAATCGGGCGTTTCGGTCTCGGCGGCGACGGCAAGGACGTGCTGGACGTATTCGACCCGAAGGCCGACCGCACCGCGTTGCGCAAGCTCGTGCGGCAACGGCTCAAGAAACCACACCCCGACTTGCTGCATTACGTTAAGTACGCCCTGCAGCTCGGCATCACCGTCGAGCAGATCAGCAAAGTGTCCAACATCGACCCGTGGTTCATTCACGGGATCGCCAAAATCGCCGCTAAGGAAACGGAAATCCGCGGCCGCGACCTGGATGACTTCACGCGCGAGGAAATGCTGGAGATCAAGCGCCTCGGTTTTTCGGATCGGCAAATTGCGCACTTGACCGGGTCGGACGCGTTGGAAGTGCGCCGCCGGCGGCAGCAGTGGAAGCTCGAGGCGGTGTTCAAGACCGTCGACACCTGCGCCGCCGAGTTCGCCGCCGAAACGCCCTACTACTATTCGACCTACGAAACCGAAAACGAAGCGGTGCCGTCGAAGAAAAAGAAGATCATCATTCTAGGTGGCGGCCCCAACCGCATCGGACAGGGCATCGAGTTCGACTACTGTTGCGTGCACGGCGTGTTCGCCCTCAAGGAAGAGGGCTACGAAGTGCAGATGATCAACTGCAACCCCGAAACCGTCAGCACCGACTACGACATTACCGACCGCCTCTTTTTTGAACCGCTGACCTTCGAAGATGTGATGCGGATCATCGACAACGAAAAGCCCTACGGCGTGATCGTGCAGTTCGGCGGGCAGACACCACTCAAACTGGCGATTCCACTGGAGCGCGCGGGCGTGCGCATTTTGGGCACGTCGCCCGACAGCATCGACCTGGCCGAGGACCGCAAGCGCTTCGGTGCGCTGCTGCGCCAACACGACATACCGCACCCGGCCTACGGCACGGCGTTTTCGGTGCGGGAAGCGCGCGACGTGGCGCGGTCGATCGGCTATCCGGTGCTGGTGCGGCCCTCATACGTATTGGGCGGCCGGGCGATGAAGATCGTCTACGACAACAAGGGCCTGGCCGAGTACATGCGCGCCGCCGTGGACGTTTCCCCGGAACACCCGGTGCTGATCGACAAGTTTCTCGAAGACGCCTACGAGTTCGACGTCGATGCGATCTACGACGGGCGCACGTTGTTCATCGGCGGCGTGATGCAGCACATCGAGGAAGCCGGCGTGCATTCCGGCGACAGCGCCTGCGTGCTGCCGCCATACATGATTACTCCCGACGCCCTCGAGTGCCTGCATCACTACACGCGGGTCCTGGCAAAAGAATTAAAGGTGCGGGGCTTGATCAACATCCAGTTCGCCATGAAAGACGGCGTGATGTACGTGCTGGAGGTCAACCCGCGGGCCAGCCGCACGGTGCCCTTCGTGTCCAAGGCGACCGGCGTGCCGTTGGCCAAGGCGGCGGCGCGGGTGATGGTCGGCATCACGTTGCGGGATCAGGGGCTTATCGAGCAGCGCATGCCGACGCACATCAGCGTGAAGGAGGCCGTGCTGCCCTTCAGCAAGTTCGACAACAGCGTCGTGTTTCTGGGGCCCGAAATGCGTTCGACCGGCGAGGTGATGGGCATCAGCCACAGTTTCGGCAACGCCTTTGCCAAGTCGCAGCTTGCCGTGGGCTACGACATGGAGCGCGGCGGCAAGGTGTTTATCAGCGTCAACGATTTCGACAAGCAGCGCGTCATTCCCATCGCCCACGACTTGCGCGAACTGGGTTTCGGCATCGTGGCCACGGCGGGCACCCGGCGGGCGCTGCGCGCGTGCGGCATCCCGGCGGACCTCATCTACAAGGTCGGCGAGGGCGAGCCGAATTCGGTCAGTTTGATTCAACGAGGCGAGTTGGCGCTGATCATCAACACGCCGTGGGGCGCGGCTTCGCGCGAGCACGAATATGAGATCGGCCGCTCCGCAATCACCCATGACGTGCCGTATATCACCACTCTCTCGGGAGCGACGGCGGCCGTACGCGGCATCGTGGCGGTGCGCCAGGGCGCGCTGAAGGTTCGCAGTCTGCAGGAATACCACGCCGACATGGAGTAGGGCCGCGCTACTCTGAACGCCTTTTTTTTCGACTGCTGTTGTGTCCGACTCCTTTGCGCTTGAGCGCCGAGGGGCGCTAGAATCCACGCTACGTTCATATCTCGAAAGTCGGCGGGCGCATGAAAGCCAAGTGGCGCATCTTAATGATTCTTGGATTGACGGCGGCGCTGGTCGCGGCGGCTTGGTTCGCCCTCACCAAGTGGGAGCGGGATGCCGGCCCGGTGCGTTGGTGCGATTGGGGCGCGGGCGATGCGATGCCCGACGGGGCGGAACGGGAGTTAGATACCGTTCTGCAGGCGCATGGTTCGGCGCGGAACCGGTGCGCGCGGGGGTATGAGGTTTTGTTGGGGATGGCGGCGCATCCGTCGCGTCGCGACGAAGGGATAAGGAGCGCGCATCTGCGTGACAAGGCGATGAAGATGGCGGCGCTTTGCCGGTCGGCCGGTGGCGACCGCGGCCGAGCGCGGGCGAGGCTTTTGGAGTGGGGATACGCGAAGTTCCCGAGTGAAACCGATCCGAACGGCGGTGCGACTCGTGCGTTGATTGTGGAGTTTGCGAAGCAGCTATCGGGCGAATTGGCGGGGGATGCGTTTTTCTTCGCGGCCAATACCCCGCCGCGTGATGTCCCAGACGAAATGCTGACGAAACGCTCGCTGCAAACGTACGAAGGGGCGATGCCTGACGGGCATTGGAAGATTGCCCGATCCCATTTCGAATTGGCCCGCATTTACATGTGTTGCGACGCCCCGCAAGCGGCGGCGGCCGTGGGTCGTGCCTTGGACGAAAGCGTAGGCGTAGGATTGCGGCTCATCGATCAGGCGTGCCTGCACGTGGCGGCAGCGGGCGCGGCGGATCGGCTGCGGCAGCAAGGTCACAAGCCGGGAGAGGGCGAACCACCGATCGCGAACCGGGTCAAGGACCATTGCGACACGGCGCGGTCGATCCTGAATAGGCCGGAACTCTCTTCGGATCCGGCGGGTTTCGAATTGGCGCGCGCGTGTGTCGCGCCGCTGTTGGGTGCCGGCCGCAGGGATGCGGGGGTCGCGTTGTTGGCCGGGTTGGTGGAGCAGGCCAGCGTCACCTCGAAGATCAGTACGCCGTTGCGGCAGCGTTTGCTCGAGCAGTACGCCGTTGCGTTGTACACGCAGGGCGAGGGGGCGGCGGCGGTCGAAGCGTACCGGGAGTTGATCGCTTCGTTGAGTGAAACGTTGCCCGCCGATCACCCCCACCTAGTGCAGCAAATGGTAGATTTGGGTAATGCCTATCTCATGATGGGACGCATCGACGAGGCGCAACAGTCTCACGATGAGGCAATCGAGCGAATGAAGAACGCGGCGGGCGACGGCAAGCCCATGTTGGTGGGGCGCCGGCTGCAAGACATCGCGCGGGAGTATCAGCGTCGCGGGCATCCGGCCCTGGCGAAGCAGTACGCTCGGCGGGCGCAAAAATCGTGGGCGGCGGTTGTTCCCCCGGGACACCCCGACCTACAGCTTATCGAGGATTTCATCGCTCATCTGGAGAAATGAAATGTCGAAATAGCGGGTCTTCTTGAGCGTCACATCTTCCCGCGGTCTCTCGCTCAAGCCTTCGCCGCGATGGACCGCCCGTTTGTCGAAGCCGGTTTGAACGTGCTGCGGCACGAGCGATTGAGGCTGGGCAACCCGCACTATCACGTCGAGTTCCAAAAATAACGACGCGCGCGACTTTAACCGCCGTGGTGGTAGTGCGAATACACCGCGCCGAGTGGATTGTGTGCCAGCACGCGGTCTTTGGCGGCCAGGGTCGTTACCGGGGCCGCGGCGTGTTTGGACAACAACGCATCGTGGCCGACACACAGGCCGCAGATTACGACGAGGTCGACTTTTTCGCGGTTGAAGACCAACGCCTGCCCGACGGGATTGCACGCGGTCTCGCGCTGGCCGGGACGGATGTGCGGCATGTCATGGTCGTCCTTGTCGATCCCACATAGCTTGCAGCATACGGAGACGACCTCGAATTCCGCGGCGAAAAAACGATGGATGATTTCCGCCTCGCGGGACAGGCCGATGCAAAATGCCAAGCCCAGCTTGCCGTAACCCATGCGCTTTGCGAACTCAACGATTTCTTCCAGGCGGGTCTTTTTCTTGTAAAAGGTTGCTTCGACTTCGCCTGCCACCCGCCAGATGCGGCGATCGTTCTCATCCATGGCGGCCACGGCGTCGACGTCGCCGGCGAGGCAGTCTTTGCCGTCGGTGTAGCATTCCTTGTTTTTGCACAGCGCGCATTTCATGTGTGTTTTCCTTTCGAACGCCAGTATGGGCGGAAGCTCCGGCGTGAGCAATCGGCATAACGTCTTGGCGACGCGCCGCACTTGCGGTATAAGCGTGGCAGATCTTTCCGTTTCATCGACCGGGTGCCCGTCAGGGGTAAAAGGGAAGCCGGTGAAAATCCGGCGCGGTCCCGCCACTGTGAGTTGGGGAGCCTACGGCCACGATGCCACTATTTCGCGCCTGCGAAATGGGAAGGCGGCCGGCAGCGCTTGACCCACGAGCCAGGAAACCTGCCCGGTTGCGACCGGACCGTATGAGGTCCGCACCCGAGGAGGTGTACCGTGCGTCTTTCTTCCCTATTTGCAGTGTTGATTTTGTGTTGCGCGACCACGGCCGCGGCAGGGCCCTTCGACGAGCCCGGCGTGCCGACCGACGCGGCGAGCCTGATCGGCTGGGCGACCGGCTATTTGGATTACGCGCCGGGTGACAGCGTCGATCCGCAATGGCAGGCGCCGGAAAACGCGCTGGGTCCGGCCGCGGGTGACGCCTTCGACATCGTGTCGTTGGGCGAGCGGGAATTCGGTTCGTCGGAGCCGCCGGGCCGAATCACACTAACCTTCGACACACCGATAAGTAATCGCCCGGGGTGTGATTTGGTCGTCTTCGAGAACGGATTGGCCACCGGTGATTTCGTGTTTGCAGAGTTGGCCTACATCGAAGTCAGCAGTGACGGCGAAACCTTCGCGCGTTTTCCGAGCGTGTCGTTGACGGCCGATCCCGTGGGCGAGTACGGAGTCGTGGACCCGACGGACGTACACAATCTGGCCGGCAAACACGCCAACGCTTACGGCACCGGCACCGGTACGCCCTTCGACTTGGAGGACCTGGTCGAGGACGTTTCGGTGACGAGTGGCGGGGTTGATCTGGACGACATCCAATTCGTGCGCATCGTCGACGTGCCCGGCGGCGGCGATTACTTCGACACCGCGACCTTGCTGGAATACGAAGCCGATCACGTCATCTACGATGTTTATCCCACCGTGGGCTCGGGCGGTTTCGATCTGGACGCCGTTGCCGTGTGCGACGAGTCGGTGACCGACGACGATTCGCCTTCCTTTGGCGACGACGATACCACCGACGACGACGACGATGACGATTCCGACGATGGCATGCCGCAGGGAAGCGCGGACGGTGACGACGGGGACGACGGATGCGGTGGATGAGCCGATTCGCGAGGCTTTTGCCGATCTTGGTCGTGCTGCTCGGCTGCGTTTGTCTGCCGTCCTGCGTCGATTTGGAGGGAAACGACGGCGGCGACGACTTCCGGACCGATGACGACACGGATGACGACTCGCCGTATCCGCAATATCTGGTCATCGGCGGCGGACTTTCCGAGACGCTGAGCGTGCTGCGCATCGAGGAAGGGCCGGTCTTCACTCTTTTCAACAATACCGCCCCAACGGGAAACTCAATCAACGACACGGTTGTTGTGGGTGACTTGTTGTTTGCGGTGTGCAGCCTGTCCAACTCGGTGGTCGTATACGACCAAGACCTGGACGTGCGACGGGAGGTCTCGGTCGGTGCGGGTGCCAACCCCATGAACATCGCGTTCGTCGACGATCATCACGCCTGGGTGACGGCCCTGCAAACCAACGACCTGCGACTGCTCGACTTGGCCGCCGGTACGCCGAACGCGGAACGTTTGCAGCGCGTGGTCGCCCTGCCCAGTGGCGACGAACTGCCCAAGGACCCGGGCGTCGACGCATCGTGGGCGCGACCCAACGACGTGGCGGCGATAAACGACCGGCTATACGTGGCGGTGACGAATTTGGACGCCGGTCACACGGCCGCCGGTCCCTCTTTGGTGGCAGTGCTCGACGCGGCGAGCGGCGAGTGGCGGCGGACGATTACGTTGACCGGCCGCAACGCCGTGGGTTTGGCATGGGATGAGGCGCGCGGGTGGCTGTGGGCGCTTTCGGCCGGCAGCTACGAAGGCGGCGGCTACGATTACGCCGGCAAAATGGAAGCCATCGACCCGGCAGTGGACGAAGTCGTGAAGGTCATCGATGTCGACGGCGCGCCGATTGAAGGATTGATCGTCGGCGACCTGGCGTATCTGACCAACGCGGCGGATGGGCGGCTGACGGTCGTGGATGTGGCTGCGGAGGAGCAACTTGATTTCATCGACCTGCGGTTTCATACCGACGCGGGCGGGCTGTCGTTTGTTTCGGCGCTGGCGATGGGCGCGGGCGGCCTGCTATACGCCACCGACTTCAACAGCGACTACTTGTACGTAATCGATCCGGCGCAAGACCACACCGTCATTTACGAAACGCTGGTCAACGACGGTCCCGACACGTTGGTGTTTCTGCCCTAAGCAGCGCGGGCTAGAACGATAGCGTCCAGCCGATTTCCGGATGCCACTGCGCCGGGTCGTCGGATGTTTCCACCACGACGAAAGAGACCGTGGCGATATCGCCGTCCACATCCACCGTTTCGTCCATGATCTCGAAACCGGCGGGCGTGTCGAATTCGAGGTTGTCGATTTCGTACCCGGCGGGCAGGTGGAAGGTCAGGTGATGAGTGAACGGCGCGTAGACCGTACCCATGGACCCTTCCATCGTGGCCGATAGCGTTTGCGCCGTGTCGTTCCATGCCAGCGAGTGGATGACGTCGACGCCGCCGAGCACGTGCCGGTTGGTGCCCAGGAACTGGGGTCGATCGAGCACTTCATGTAAAGCGACCACACGCGGCGTGCGGGCCGGAACTGTCACGGCCAGTTCGCCGGTAACCTCGCCGAGGTACTCCTGCGTCCAAAACTCAAAGGCGTGATACGTCGCCGTCGGGCTCAGCCCGGCGTCGGCAAGTTGCGCGGAAATTTCGCGCGCGGTGTCCGGAATCCGCGAGAAGGGCGAGGTCGTCAAGTCGCTGTTGAGGCCCCAATTGAGCAAGCCGATCACATGATACGGCTGGTCAAAATCGGCAAGGGGCACGGACCAGACTTCCGGGTACTTCCGTTTCATCAAGTCCAGCGGTCGAGAAAAGCCTTTGTGGACCGGCATGATTTTGCGCAGCGAGTCGACCCACTCGGGGCGCAGATCAACGATGCGGTCACCGATTTTTATGAGGCCGCCCAGCAGCGCAACGCTGGAGTTGAACGTTTCCGATTCGTTGAGCGTGAGCGGCGGGAAGTTCGTATCCTGGTGTGCCCGGAAGAAGGTCAGGTCGGGGTGGTTGACGAACACGCGGTTGTGAAAATAGTACTTGCGCGTCGCGTCGCGGTACATGGGCTTTAGGCCCTGGTTGGTGATCGGGTCGGCTGGTTTCTCGCCTTCCCAGACGGGCATCGTGTCCAGCGTCAGGCGGACCGAATCCACCAAGTCGATATTCCAGCCGACGACCGCCACGTTGAGGAAGAAGACGTCGTCGCCCAAGGTTTCGCGCATGATGCGGCAACCGGTGCGGTAGAATTCACCGCGGGTGAGCGTCGAATCGTACCAGTGAGTCGTGCTGACGGCGAAGTAGGCGAAGTCGAGCTTGACCCACTGCACGCCCCAATCGAGCAGCATTTCCATCAAGCCGGCAAGATGTTCCTGAGCGACCGGCTTGGACAAGTCGAGGTAACGCTCGCCCCACTCGATGAGCCCGCCGCCGAGCGGGTCGCCCCACAGTTCCGGATGGTTCGCCACGATCTGCGAATGGTGGGCGGCATTGAACGCGGCCATCCAGATACCGGTTTGGAAGCCCATTTGGTTGGCGCGGGCCAACAACCATTCGATACCGTTTTGGTCGCCGTGGTCGGGAAACCTGGCCGTGTTGACTTCCCAGTCGCCGACCGCAGGTTCCCAGCCGTCGTCGAGTTGGAAGTAGTTCATGCCCCAGCGGCGCAGTTCGCGGTCGGCGAAATCCATGTTGTCGACGATGATTTGCTCGTCGATGCCGGTGCCGTAACCCCCGGACGAGCCGCTGCCCGACCACGAATTCCAGCCGATCGGTATGCCGATATCCGGATGCCGATCCAGCCACGTTTCAATGTTCAACCAAGCCTTGATGCGGTCGGCGTAGTTTTCCAGCGCGTCTTGCGGCGTGGGCTGCGCGAAATCGAGCATCGTGGTTTCGGTGTCGAGGACATCGCCTGCGGCAATGGCTTTAGGCGGATCGTATTCGCAGTCGACGTGTAATACTTGTTGTCCTTTGCTACGTCCGGGGCCGTAGTAGAAAACAGGTTGCGCCACGTCGAAAGATAGAGCGCCCAGGGCGAGGCTGGCGCCGGTTTCCTGATTATGGACGAGTATATTCCAGTTCGAGAGCGCCGGCGTCGTGCCGATCACAATCGGCGCGATGAATTCCAAGTAGTTCAAAATGCCGTTGGTGAGCACGCGGATATCGCGCTCCTTGCCGAAGTGCAGCGCGCCTGCGTCCTCGGCCAGCAGCGGATAAATCGCTCCGACCTTGATCGAACCGCCGGTGCCGTTTTCAACCTGCACATTCATCAGCAGCGGGGTTTCGCCCTCCAGCAATGTGAAAATCTGGTGCACGATCGGAGCGTCGCCGCCGCCGCGTGTAACCAGAATGCTGCGACCGGCGCCCAACGGGTTTTCGGCGGCTTCGTCGGACCACTCCACGAAGGGGAGTTCACTGGTATGCCAACGATGGCGAGGCAAAACGACGCTGGACCAAACGGCGGCTTCGGCGTTTTCGATCACGACGAAAGCGGAGGAGTCGCTGATCGAGAAACGGCCCGGCGTGAGGTGGTAACGCAGCGTGACCACGGCGTTGCGCAGCACTAGGTCGTCGCCGTCTTGAAAGACTTCGACCGTATCGGTTGTGTCATCGTCGTTGTCGTCGTCGTCGCTTGTGTCGTCGTCGTCATTGTTGTCGTCGTTATTATCGTCGTCGTCGTCATCGTCGATGTCGTCGTTGTCATTGTTGTCGTCGTTATCGTCGTCGCCGCAGGATGCGCAGGCTAACACCAAGAACAGCGCGACGATCAAAACCATGAACAGGAACACGTGGTTTTTCATGACTATGTCTCCGAAAACAAGGTGCCGGGCAATTTCGCATAACAAATTTCGAAGAATTGTTTCATAGGTTTTCCAAGCGTGAAAGCCCTACTCAAAGAAAGGGTGAGCGAATCGCGACACGCGCGCTAGGGAAAACAGGGATTACCATCGCGGTCAGTGGCGACCGGAGCCGGACCCGGGCCGCCGCCAACCATAGGACGCGAATGGATTTTCTACCATTCGTACACGTGGCGTCCGTACGGCTCAAAGCTGTCGACGATGGCTTTTCGGTCGTTCGAAGTCAGGGAGCGGTCTTCAAAGCGAACCTTAACCTCACGGCCGGGCATCAAACCGCTGATAACGATCTTAACCTTATCTTTCGGCACGTTACGCGTGTTGATCGCCACAAGCAGATTCTTGCCGTCGGCCTTGCGCTTGTAGATAAAGTGCACCGCGTCCGTGCTGACGGTTGTGAGGTTGCCCGTCGATCGAACGCCGGTGCGGGCGATGGTTTGCGAGCCGGGCAGGAAGAAATCGGCCATGCCGCCGGGACCGTTAACCTCGGCGAAGAACTGCCGCATGCCCGCGGCGGGGCCGGGCATGTTGTCGAAATCGATATAGGTTGCTTCGTTGCCGATGTAGTAGAAAACGCCCTGAATGTCGTGCGTGAGGCAAAGGTAGCCCTGCACCAGGGTTTCGGCCGCAGTGAGTTGACGGCCGAGTTTTTTGACGTGTTCCCCTTCGTGGGCCTCGATGACGGCCCATAAAGCTTTGCCGGGCCCGACTTCGTCACGCATGCGCTCGATGCGGTCGGCGATCTCGGTGACGCGGCGGCCCGCGCCGACGGGGTAGACATCAAACGCGGCCACGTCGAAGGAGTCGTCGAACATTTTAAAGGCGCCGGGCTTCCAGCCTTGGAATAGGGCGATGACGGGCCGGTCGGGGTCGGCCTTTTTGGCTAGGTTGTGCATCTGCAGGAGAAATTCGGGGGGCGAGCCCCAGGATTCGTCGTTGTGGTCGGCTTCATCCTTGATATACCAACCCAGGTTTCCCTTGGCCTTACGATTGAATTTCATCACTTCGTACAAGGTGTCGAGAACGGCTTCCTCGCTGCCGTACTGGCGATCGATCCAATACGAGCGCGTGTCGGTGAAAAACTGGCTGGTACACAGCAGTTGGTTTTCGGCGCAGGCCTCGACGAAGTCCGGGAAACCGTAGCGGATACGATCTTGGTAGTTGCCGCTTGCGTAGCGCGCCCAATGGCGTTTCCAGATCGTCTCCCACCCCTGAAAGATCACCGCGTTGATGTGGTCCTTGTGGTACTGCTTCCAACTGCCTTCACGCATGCCCTTGACCAAAACGCCGGCCAGAAAGCGCGGGCCTTCGCCCGGAACGTACTCCTGGGTCTGGCGCAGGCGCGAGAAGCGGCTGGGGGTTTTGTCGGGCCAGAAACCGGGCGCCGGACCCGGCACCGCCACCGATTGCGTAGCCAAACCGACCCAATCGATGGGCAGGTCGGCGCGCAGGTCGCCGTAATCGCCGCGGCCGATACGCACTTCGTAACCCTGGCCGTCGTTCATCGCTTTTTGCGTGTTGAAAGGGAAGGTGGCGACTTTCCATTTGTGGTCGAACGCGCCGCCCAAAGTGCCGAGCTTCGCCCAGCCTTTGTTGGTCGTCACTTCCACCGTCGTGGGTTCGGGCAGGTTGTCTTTGAAACGAATGGCGAGCATGCCCTGCGTGGCCGGTTCGTCCAGGGCGCGGATGCGCACCTTGGCCGAGTACCAGCTTTTGAGAACCCGGGCGGTGGTAAACTGTTCGGGGTTTGCCGGTTTGGTCACCCAGTAGAAACGATCCTCGTTTTCGTAGCGGATGAATTTCTTGGCGTCGCGCATGCCCCACAGCCAGTAATTGGAGGGCGGCTTGGGGAAGTAGATGTCCTGCTCCGCGCTAAAGTCTTCGGCGCTGCCGAAATCGGCGAAGCGCGCGAAGGCGGTGCGATTCACGCCCCCATCGGGCAAAGCTGCGGCGAGGACAACGGCCGACAGCAAAAGCGCGAAGACCAAGGCGATGCGGCGCATAGGGTTTTCTCCTTGTGAACGTTTCGTGGGGCGATTCTACCATAAAGGCGGCCGCGCCGTTGACGCCCCAGGCCGCGGCTTCTATTCTTTCGATTCCATAGCCGGGAGGAAGAGTTCATGCAAGCCGTGGACATCCTGCGCAAGAAACGCGACGGTTTGGCGCTGCGTTCGGAAGAAATTAAATGGTTCGTCGAGACGAATCTGACCGGTGAGGTCACCGACTACCAATTGACGGCCATGCTGATGGCGATTTTCCTGCAAGGCATGAGCGAGCGGGAAGTCGCGGCGTTGACGCGCGCGTTCATGGAATCCGGGCGCATCGTCGATTTATCCCATATCGTGGGCCCGAAAGTAGACAAACATTCGACCGGCGGCGTGGGCGATAAGGTAAGCCTGATCCTCGCGCCGATGGCGGCCTGTATGGGCTTGAAAGTGCCGATGGTCTCGGGCCGCGGGCTCGGCCACACCGGCGGCACACTCGACAAGCTGGAATCGATACCCGGCTACGACCCTTTCCTCTCGATGGACCGTTTCGAGCAGTTGGTGGACGAAATCGGCTGCGCCATCATCGGCCAAACCGACGATATGTGCCCCGCCGACCGCAAGTGGTACGCCATGCGCGACGTGACCGGCACGGTGGAGAGCATCGATCTGATCACGGCCAGCATTATGTCCAAGAAGCTCGCCGAGGGCATCGACGCGCTGGTGCTGGACGTGAAGGTGGGTTCCGGGGCGTTTATGCAGACGATGGACGATGCGGTGGTGCTGGCCGAGTCGATGGTGCGTCTGGGCCGCGAAATGGACCGCCCCGTGCGCGCTGTGATCACCGACATGAATCAACCGCTCGGGCGGCAAATCGGCAACGCGAACGAGGTCGTCGAGTCGGTGGAAATCTTGCGCGGCCAAGGCGATGCTAGGCTGACGGATTTATGTTGTATCCTCTGCGCGCATATGATGGCGGCCGGCGGCGTGGCCGACGATTTGGATGCGGCGACGACGGCGGCTCGGGAAACGCTCACCAACGGCCGGGCGTTGGACACGTTCAAAAAGATGGTGGCGGCGCAAGGCGGCGACGTGGCGTACGTGGAGCATCCCGAGCGGTTGCCGCAAGCGCCGCGGCAAACGGTGTTTACGGCGCCGAACGAGGGCGTCATTTCGGCAATCGACACCGCCGAGTTGGGTCGCGCGGCCGGGGATCTGGGCGCGGGTCGGCGGCGGGCGGAAGACGAGATCGATTTCGGCGCCGGCATCACGATACACAAAACCCTCGGGGATGAAGTGGCCGCGGGGGAAGTGATATGCGAACTTCACGCCGGTGACCAGGCGCGACTTGCCGCGGGCTTGGCGCGACTGGAATCGGTATTTTCGATCGGGGCCGAACCGGTAAGCCCGGCCCCCTTGGTCCAGCAGGTGGTACTGAGCGAATGAAACAATTCAACGAAGATCTTACCGGCTTCGCCGAACTGGGCGAGACGGTAATCACCATCGGCAATTTCGACGGCGTCCACCGCGGGCATCAATTCGTGATTTCGCGCCTCAACGCGGTTGCCAAGCAGTTGAATGCGCCGAGCGTGGCGGTCACCTTCGAACCGCATCCGGTCAAGGTGCTCAACCCGGACAAAGACTTTCAACTCGTCTTGCCCTACAAGGAACGCCGGCGGATGATCGCTCGTTACGGCGTCGATGCCGTGGTGACGCTTCCGTTCACTGCGGAGACGGCGAAAATGCCCGCCGAACAGTGGGTGCGCGAAGTGCTGATCGAGCGTATGTCGCTGCGTCATTTGTTGATCGGCTACGATTTCAGCTTCGGCCGCGGTCGCGACGGCGACGCGGCGCACCTTAGCCGGTTGGGCGAAAAATACGGCTTCGAAGTTGCGCAAATTGCGGCCATCGAGGAAGACGAGCGGCCGATCAGTTCCAGCCGCGTCCGCCGTCTGGTCGCAGCGGGCGAGATACAAAAGACGACGATGTTGCTCGGGCGGCCGTATCACTTAAGTGGCACAATCGTGCACGGCGACGGCCGCGGCCGTAGCTTGGGGTATCCAACGGCCAACCTCCAAACCGAGTGGGAGTTGATTCCGCATATCGGCGTCTACGCCGCTGTGGCGGAATTGGATGGCGAACCGCGGGCGGCCGCCGTGAGCGTGGGCCACAACCCGACTTTTGATTTGCGGGAACTGCGCATTGAGGCGTATCTGCTTGATTTCGATGACGATTTGAGCGGCCGCGAGTTGACGCTGCATTTCGTGCGCCGCTTGCGCGACGAGAAGAAATTCCACGATGTCAATCATTTGATTGCGGCAATGAGCGACGATGTCGAGCGCACGCGGGCGTTGTTTGCCGCCAAACCACCGGAATTATGGCTGACGTAAAAACCACTCCGTGGCACCGCGATCCCAAAACGTGGATCGGGTTGCTTGTCTTGGCCATCGTTGTGTTCGCCGGCTTCTGCGTTGCCGGGCCGGACCGTATTTGGCAATGGCTGCTCGCCTACAAGTACTGGCTGTTGTTCTTGATCCTCGTCGAGTTGGCGATGGCCGGGCTGGCGCGTTCGCGCGATCCGAAAGTGTACGTCGGCTTGGCGATTTCGGTGCTTTTTATCTGGCTGGCGTTTCGCGATCTCGATCCGCGTTTGATGGGCCGCTCGATCCTCGAGGCCAATCCGTGGCTGCTGCTGTTCGTGTCGGCGCAGGTACTTTTCATGCTTTTCGTGCGCGGCCATCGGTGGACGCTCTTTTTGAAACCGGTGAAGCCCGGAATCTCCTGGATCAAGCTGGGCTGGTCGACGTGCGTCGGATTTGCGGTCAACAACATGCTGCCGGCGCGCCTGGGTGAGGTGGCGCGATCGATCAGCGCCAGCCGGAAGACGGGGCTGCCTTTCACGACGGTATTCGGATCAGTCGTCGTCGAGAGGCTGTACGATACGCTCAGCGTGCTCGTGTTGTTTGTCCTTAGCTTGTTCGTATTCGATTTTGCCGAGCCGATGCAACGCCTCACCGCCGCGGTCTACCAAGAGTTCGGCTACGAAATCACGCAGCGCAGTATTGCGATCAATTTCGGCGCGTTGGTCGCGCTCATTCTGGCGGCGATCATCACGCTCAAGTGGAAGACCGAGTGGAGCCTGCGCGTGGCGCGAATTTTCCTCAGGCCGCTGCCCGTCCGCTGGCGGGATAAAATCATCGATGCCATGCGCACCTTCATCGGCGGTCTGACGCAGACGACCAATCCATGGGAAATCGCCTGGATCCTCTTTTTGTCGGCGGGGCTGTGGGTGATCAGTTGGTTCTCGGTGATGGTCGGCCTGTGGGCCTGCGGCATCGACGTCGGCGGCACCGAGGCCGTGCTCGTGATCATGGCGATGGTCATCGCCGTTTCCATACCGGCCAGCCCGGGCTACGTCGGCCCCTATCACTTCCTGACCGCCAAGGCGATCACGATGGTCGCCAACGTCCCGTGGGAACAAGCTTTCGCCGCCGCCACGGCGATCCACCTGGCCAATTACATCCCGCAGACGCTTTCGGGCCTGTACGCACTCTCCCGCGAGGGCATTTCCCTCAAGCAAATCACGGACGAAGCTTCGCACACCCCGGATCGAGATCCCGCAACTTCCTAGAATCGCACTGTCGCGGCCGTGTTGATGGAGATCGTCGGCGCCGCCATCTTTCTCTCAGGGGCGTTTTCGCATCGCCTTCGTCCACGCCCAGATCACCGCGGGGTCGAGCGCGAACAAGTGGTTGTATTCCACGTAGCAACTGGCGTTGCATGCCTCGCAGTTGTGGCGTTGCAGCCCGTCGAAAGCGCGCCGGAAACCCAGTTCGAAGGCGTTGGGCGCTTCTTGCAGTCCAATTAACAGTGAGCAGGGATACACCGAGCCGTCGACGTCGACGTTGCAGTACAACTCGCCGGCCAGGCAAGCCAAATCGCCCACCGGGTCAGGCGATTGCGGGTGATGGAAATCGGGCCAGGCCCGTAGGTATTCCAGGTACGCGACGCTGTTGGCCACCGGGGCGCCCGCTTCCTTGCGAGCAATGATCTGCCCGAGTACGTCGCGCAGTTCCTTGGTGTCGGGCAGGAAATCGCTTATCGGCGCGCCCAAAACGCTGTTGTGATGGACGACTTGGAACGTGCAGGCGAAACCGACGCGCTCGGCCAGGTCGAGAATATGGTCGACTTCGCCGAGGTTGTATTTGGTCAGCACGGTGATCGTCCACAAATCAACCCGGCCCGCCAGGGTTTCCAGAGCATGGACGGCGGCCTCGTGGCTGCCGACGCAGCGGTTGTTTTGGTGGGCCTGGCGGCGGCCGTCGTAGGCCACGACGACGTGATCGCAGTTTTGCAAGGTATCGAGATGGCGGTCGACGAACGCGCCGTTGGTGTCGATGGTGACGTACATGCCCAGGCTCTTCGCCGTGGCGACGATTTCGCCGATATCGTTGCGTATCAGCGGTTCGCCGCCCCAGATGCCCAGGCGCCAGGTGCCGGCGCGCCGCATTTGGCGAATGAGGTCCTGCAGTTTCTCCAGCGGCGGGTCGGGGCGGGCGAGTTCCGGGATACGGCAATACGCGCAGCGGTTATTGCAGTGATCGGTGACGGCCAGCATCACGTTTAGGGGCGCGCACGCGCCGAACAGGCGGTGACGTAACGCGCCCACGCCCATACCGATTTTTGCTCGCAGCGGAATCGCCATCGGCCTCCTCGCGATCGTTTCAGGTTTGCATCATACCGGGCCGAAGGAGCAGCGCAAAGCGGGCGGGCGCTTATTTGCCGTTGCTTTGTTGCGCGGCCAGCAGAACCGGGAAGAGCGGCCAGCGAGCCGGGGCCGCGCCGCGTTCATGAAGTTCGAGTTCGAAGGGAAAATCCCACTCACTGTCGCCTTTGACGAAAAAGAGCGAAGCGCGCATCACGTCTTGCGGCTTTAGGGTCGTGGAACGATAGATATTGTCCCCTCGATTGCGGGGCACGACCGCTTCGGCATAGGCGCCGCCGGCTAGGTCGAGCACGAAGGACGTGGCCCGCGGAGTCCGCACCGGGCGCTCACCACGGTTGGTCAGGCGCACGCCGACGACAAACACCTTTCCTTTGGTTTTGATATCCGGATGCGTTTCATACTCGGCCACGTTGGTGACGTCGAACTCCAAATCGTGCGGCAACATCGTCCGCACCGGAAAACTGGGCGTTGCCGGAGAGTCGTTCTTGGCCTTTTGCGGTTCGCTCGTGAAACGAAGCTGATCGTGCCGCAGCCAAAGCAACCTCTTCTCCTCGTCAATCACCTTGAACGCCGTGCCGCGCTGGTAGAGCACGGCCACGCTCCGGCCTTCGGTAACCGGGCACCGGCGTAGCAGGGGAGCGCAGACCGCGTCGCCGTCACCGGTGATGAAGGCTTCGCCCTCGGCAGCCATGCCTAGGACCGGATCCCAACTGATCGACATTTTTTCGACCTCGCCGCGAAAGCGATAGGTCAAGGGGTCGTGGGCGGTCAGCGTGAGGGCGGCGCGAATTTTTTCGGGTACCAATTCCAGGTAGATCGGGTCGAGGGGGCGGGTCAGGCACGTGAAGGAGCGTTCCGTGTCGGGGCGCCATGGATCCAGACTCGTCACGCGTGGCGAGAACCCGAGGCCGCCGCTGTGGCGTTCGATCTCGGTGCGTTCGGAAAACGTGGCCATCACGGTGGCGTAGATCTTGGCACGGTGCAGGAGGCGCCCGGTTTCATTGCGAATGCGGCCGGTGACCAGCAAATGTACGCCGACATCGCTGGAGAGCTTGGCGTTGATCGGCCCCATGCGCGGATCGAACAACAGCGCCTTGTCGATCGTGACGCGAAAGCCTTCCTGACTATCGTCGGCGATTGATTGAGGATTAGCCGGGGCGGCGATAAGTTGGGGAGTTTTCGCTTCTTCGGCGTTTTGGGGTGTCGGCGTTTTGGGGGCGGTTTCTTGTTGTTTGCCGCCGCATTGGCACAAGGCCATGCCGGCAATTAATACACACACCGCTATGAAAATACGCGTACGCAGAATCCGCTCCTGCTTGAGTTCACTCCAAGAACCGGGTACTCCGGCGCGACGCGGTCCGATCCGACGGACCATCTCTTCGCCTCAGGACGGCGATTCTATGCGAATTTTCGCCGACTTGTCCAGCGAGAGAAAATCTCGCAAGGCCTTGACAACGCTCGGTGGGAAGTCTTTTATTTTCCTAACGTATTTATCAACGGATTCTGTGCAGTTACTAACTGTTTTTCATTTCGGGCGGGGGAAAACACCGTTTTCCCGAACCGTGTGGGGTGACACCCTTCACAAAGGAGGAAAGTGGCAATGAAGTGGATGAAAGTAATCATGCCGATTTTGGCACTGGCTTTTTTGGTCGTCGCGTGCGGCGGCGGTGCGGCCAGTATGGATTTGAACAAAAAAGCGGTGAAGCTCGAGGACAAGGGCGCCACCGCGCAACTGTCGGCCGTATTTAAAGACAAAGACGGAAACGTGGTCGACTCCAAGAACGCCGTGAAGTGGCAGACCAGCGACGCCACTGTGGCGACGGTCGCCAACGGCACCGTGGCGGCGGTCGGCACCGGCAAAGCCACGGTTAGCGCCATGTCCGGTGATTTCACCGCGACGGCAGCCGTGACGGTCCAGATTCCTGCGAAAGTGACGATCGCCCCAGGCGTGTTGGCTCTCAAAGAGGGCGCAGGCGGCGCTTTCAGCGCGAAAGTGTTGGACCAAAAAGGCAAGCTGATTGCCGGCAAGAGCCCGAAATTCTCCATTGCCAATTCCAGCGTCGCCTCGATTAGCGGTGGCGGCAAAGTCAAGGCCAAGGGCATCGGCGTCACCGGCGTGACCGCGACCTATGGTGGCTTGCAGGCAACGGCGAAAGTCAAAGTGACCTCGGGTAAAGACGAGGCGGCTCCGCCCCCGGCGAAGTTCGGCAAGAAGAAAGTGAAAAAGGCCAAGAAACCCAAGAAATTCGGAAAGAAGAAGAAGAAGAAATAGATACGATTTTGGTACGTATCGAGATACGGACTCTGGGACTTCCAGAGTCCGTTTTTTTTGGCACAATAGCCACACCATGACCGCGGGCGGGCCGAGTCGGCCCAACACGGGAAGGCGACATGATTCGATTTCATCGCGTCAGCAAAAAATACGGCCGCGGCGTCGTGGCGCTCGATGACGTATCGGTAAACATCGGCAAAGCCGAGATGGTCTTTCTCACCGGGCCGTCCGGAGCGGGTAAGACGACCTTCCTGCGCATGATCTACGTTGCCGAAACGCCGACCGAAGGACAGGTGCTGGTCGCGGGGCGGAATATCGCCAAGCTGCGCGAATCGTCGATTCCCTATCTGCGGCGCAATATCGGCGTTGTCTTTCAGGAATTCCGCTTGCTCGAGGACCGCACCGTGTTCGAAAACGTGGCGATGGCATTGGAGGTGCTGGGCACGCCTCGTGATTTACTTCGCAAAAAGGTGATGGAGATCCTCGTGCACGTGGGTATGCAGACCAAGATGGACGAGTGGCCCGCGGGCCTCTCCGGCGGCGAGCAGCAGCGGGTCGCCATTGCGCGCGCCTTGGTCAACGAGCCGGCGATCGTGCTGGCCGACGAACCCACCGGCAACCTCGACGCGAGCATGAGCCGGCAGATCATCGAACTGCTTTCGCAAATCAAACTGCGCGGCGCCACGGTCATCGTCGCCTCCCACGACGAGGAGTTGGTGGAACGCCACGCGGAGCGCGTCCTGCGGCTGGACCGCGGCAAATTGGTCAACGCTCTCACCGAGGGAGGTCGCCGGCTATGAAAAGCGCGATCGAGCAGTTCGTATCCCGTAGCGCGCGCAATATCCGAGCCGACCTCGGCGCGAATATCACCACGATCCTGGCGGTCGGGCTGGCGGTGTCGATACCGCTTGTATTCAGCTTGCTGGCCGTCAACCTCGGCGCGCTGGTCGACGCTTTCGTGGGCGAGGTCGAGGTCGTGGCGTACATCTCCATCGATGCGTCTCAGGGTCAGATCGACGGAGCGGTGGCGCGCATTGGCCAAATGCCCGAAGTGAAATCGGTGACGCTGGTGACCAGCGAAATGGCGCTGAAACGTTTCGCCGAGGAGTTGCCGGAAGTCGCCGACGTCGTGCGCGAGTTGGGCGAAAACCCGCTGCCGCCGAGTCTGGAAATCATCCTGCATCGCGGTTTTGACAATCGGGTGGCCATGGACGATTTCGCGGGCCGCGTGGCGCAGCTTCCCGGCGTGGTGGAGGTCGATGACGGCCGCCGCTGGATCGATCGACTCAGCCGTTTTATTCGCTATACCTGGGCCTTGGCCCTCGTGATGGGTCTGTTTTTGTCGCTGGCGGCAGGTCTGCTGGTGGCCAATACGATTCGTTTGGCGATCTACCGGCGGCGCGATGAAATCGGCATTTACCGCTTGGTGGGCGCCACAAAAGGCTTCATTCGCGGGCCTTTGCTCGCCGAGGGCGTGTTCCAGGGCGTTGTCGGTTCGCTTTTGGCGTTGGGGCTTTGCTATGGCCTGTATCGCTATATTCTGCACCGCGTGAGCCGGGGTGATTCCATACGCGACTGGTTGCTCGGCGGCGTCAACTTGATTTGGCCGGGGTGGACGGTAGTGGTGGCGGTTCTAGCGCTGGGCGGGGCGATCGGCCTAGTGGCTTCGTATCTTTCCACGAGGCGGTTTTTACGGGTATGAGACGGTTTTTTCGACTTGCCGTGATCCTTTTGGTCGCGCTGATGGCGGCGGCGGAGGCGTTCGCCGCGGATCCGGAAGTGGAACGGCGCCTGGCCGCGGAAACGGCCAAAATGCGGGCCGCGATGAGTGCCGAACGCAGTCTCCTGCGGCAGCTTTACGCCATCGACCATCTTCGTTACCAGCACGAGAAAAATCTGGCGAAAATCGGCTCCGGCCTGGAGGAAGTTCGCCGTCAGATGGCCGGCGACGCCGCGCAGATCGAGCGCTTGCAGACGCAAATGCCGATTCGCGCCGCCCGCTTGGGACGGCGATTGGCCGCTTTGTATCGAATGGGACGCGGCGGTTTCTGGAAGGTGTTGTTGACCAGCGATTCTTTTCGCACGTTTCTGCGGCGGTACCGCGCCTTGCAGCAGATCGTGGAGATGGATGCCGAAGCGCTGGCGACTCACCGGACGCAGCTTCTGGCGATACGCCGGAAGCGCCGCGACTTGGAGCGCCGGCGCGCCCATTTGATGGTGTTGCGGGAACAAGAGAATCAGGCTGCGGTCAACATCGAGGTGGAAAAACGCAAGAAAATGTACCTATTGACCGAAATTCGCCGCGATAAAGCGCTGGCCGCACGTTTGTCGCGCGATTTGGTTCGGCAAGACGCCGCACTGGGCCAGACCGTCGCGGCAATCCCCGATCAAACTCCCGTCCCCCGGGCGGATCGACCCTTGCGCCTTGACTTCGCCCAACACAGAGGGTATCTACCAAGTCCGGTTCACGGGCCGATCGTTGGGTACTTCGGGCGCCGCATGCATGAGCAGTTCGGCACCGAGACACGATCCAACGGCATTGATATCGCCGCCCCGACCGGAACGCCGGTGCGAGCCGTGGCCGACGGTATGGTCCGCTACATCGGTGAGTTCTTGGGTTATGGGCGCGTGCTGATCGTCGACCACGGTCAGCGTTTTCACAGCCTTTATGCCCACCTGGGAAGTTTCGCCCGCGCTCGGGGCGACACGGTATACCAGGGCGAAGTGGTCGGCACCATTGGATCGTCCAGCCTGTTGGGACGATCGGTGTTACATTTCGAGATACGCCGGAAAGGGGTGGCCGTCGACCCCTTGCTCTGGCTGCGAGCGACACCCTAATCGATTCGCTTTGCGGAGGAATCCATGCCCCGAAAAATGAAAATGATCATTGCCGTTGCCACCATGTTGATGTTGATCGGCGGTGCCGTCGCGGCTCAAACAGCCAGCAGTTTCGCGGCCCAAATGAGCGGCCCGCTGCGCATCTTCACCGACGCGTTGGTGATTGTGCACAGCAAGTACGTCGAAGAATTGTCTCCCTCGGAGATCGTGTATTCCGCCCTGGAGGGAATGCTTTCCCGACTGGACCCGCACAGCGCTTTTTTGCGCCCGGAAGCCATGCGCGAATTGGATATCGACACCCGCGGCAAGTTTGAAGGCCTGGGCATCGAAATCACGATCCGCGACAGCTATATCATGATCATCAGCCCCATCGACGGCACGCCGGCGGCCAACGCCGGTTTGGCGCCGGGCGACTACATCGTCAAGATCGACGGCGAGTCGACGCGCAACATCACGATTTTTGAAGCTGTGAAAAAACTGCGCGGCCCGGCGGGCAGTTCGGTGAAAATCAACATCTGGCGCAAGGGTTGGGCCGATTCGAAGGAAGTCGAAATCACCCGGGCGCCGATTACCGTCAAGGTCGTCAAGTACCGCGAGCTCGAACCCGGGTACGGATACGTCAAACTCTCGCAGTTTACCCGCAACGCCACCCAGGAACTCAAAAAAGCCGTGCTGGAACTGGATAAGACCGAAGGCGGGTTGAAGGGACTCGTCCTGGATTTGCGAAACAACCCCGGCGGTCTGCTCGATCAGGCGGCGGGAGTGTCGGACCTGTTTGTCGACGACGGCCTCATCGTTTACACGCGAGGGCGCGACGAGGATATGCAAAACGTGATCAAAGCGACCCGCGCCGGTACCGTCACGTCCGTACCGCTGACCATGCTGATCAACGCGGGAAGCGCTAGTGCGTCGGAAATCGTCGCGGGGTGTCTGCAAGACCAGCACCGGGCGATTTTGATCGGGGAGCGCAGCTTCGGCAAAGGCTCCGTGCAGACGATCGTCCCGATGCCCGACGGCAGCGGCCTGAAGTTGACGACTGCCAAATACTTCACGCCCAACGGCCGGGAAATTCAGGCCAAGGGAATTGAACCCGACCTCGCCGTACCGGGGGACGAAACGGCCGGCGTCGGAAAAGACAAACCGCGGATGCTGCGCGAAGCCGATCTGGACGGACACCTCGAAGGCGCCGACGAAGAAGTCAATGACACGCCGGACGCGCCGGGCGTTCCGCCCTCGGTGACGTTGGACGAGGATAAAAAATCGGACGACCCGCAGTTGGATATGGCGCTCAAGGTGCTCAAAGCCTGGCCGGTCTTCATGAAAGCCGCCAGTAACAAGAACTGATTCGCATGCTGGACCGCCACCGGTCATCGTGGCTCGATCGTTGGGGGCGCCTGCTCGCCGGGCAGCCGGACCATCTGCGCCTCGGGATCGCGCTGGCGGGCTTCGTGCTTTTCATCGGGCTTTCCTCACTGGTATTCGCCGCCGCAAACGGTTGGCTGGGGCAGATCCTCCCGGCGGCGGCTCAGACGAACGGCGTCGGCGGCGCGGCGGAATACGATGACGATTTTGTGGCGCGACTCGAACGCGTCACGGACATTGCCAAGGGTTGTTTCCTCGACGTGGGCCTATCCAAGGACCATTTTCTCACCCGGCATACGCAAGACACGGAAGTCGGATCGCACCGCTTTCGGTTTCGCTACTGGGATGTTTGGATTCCGGGCGACTTCAGTATCAGCGAACTGCTGGCGACCATGCGCTCCCACCGCGGCATGAAGCAGGAAAACGTCAAACTCGAATTCAACGAAGGCAGTTCGGACGAAAAGACCTACACGATCGAAGTCTATGTCGACGGCATCAACACGCATCGCATGTGGTTTACCAAAGCCACGCAGGAGTTGCCGGAAGGCGCCAAAGTGTTGTTGGCGTATCTACCGGACGATCCCGGCAAGATCGACTTTGACTCGCTGCCGACCGTCAAATACAAAGGCCCGCCGCGGGTGGCGGTGATTATCGACGACATCGGCTTTCGCGCGGTCATCGATCATCTCTTCTTGACGCTGCCGGCGCAGATCAACCTCAGTGTGCTGCCTTTTGGGCCGACCTCGACCGAGACCGCGAAACTGGCTCATGAAAAGGGTTTCGAAATCATGCTTCACCAACCGATGGAACCCATCAACTCGACTGACCACGACCCCGGTCGCGGCAAGCTGACGCTGAACATGAGCGAGGAAGACGTGTTGCGAACCGTGGAGCAGAACCTCGCGATCGTGCCCTACGTCAAAGGCATGAACAACCATATGGGCAGCGCCTTCACGCGCAACGCCGCGAAGATGCGAACCGCGCTCGAGCCGCTGAAAAAGCGAAACTTGTTTTTTATTGATTCGGTGACCATCGGCGATTCCAAGGCGTATCGCGTGGCGCAGCAGTTCGGAATACGTAGCGCGGCGCGCAATGTGTTTCTCGATGTGCGGCCGGACCTGCCCTCGGTGCGGCGGCAGGTGGAACTATTGGGGCGCATCGCTCAGGCGCAGGGCCAGGCGATCGGCATCGGCCACCCTTTCCAGAATACGTTCATTGCGTTGAAGGAAGTCATGCCCAAGCTCATGGCGCAGGGCGTTCAGATCGTTCCCGTCAGCCATTTGGTGCGCTAGACGCTACTCGCACACCGCATCAATAAAGGGTGTGAGCACGTGCGGCAGGTCGGTTTGAATAATATCGATGCCGTTGGTCAGCATGTCGAGCCAACCTTCCAGCGAACCCAGCAGGAAAATCAAATCACCAAAACCCAACGCGTCCTGAAACGCGATCACGCCCGCCGCGTGCACTGCGGCGATGGCATCGGGTGAAGCTGACGCCGCCGTGAATTCAAGGTAGGACAAGTCGTAATTGGCCAAGTAGAAATACACTTCGTCCGGCGTATCCGCCCCGGGCATCACGGGGAAATCCGGATCTTCGGCCAGGTACGCGTCGACTTCGCCCTGACCGCCGCAATAGGCAACAACGCGATCGGTCATGGCCGCGTCGTCCACGGCCTGCACGACCAAATCGATGCGGTCGGTCTTGGCGTCGATATCTACCATGACGCCGCCGTCGTCGATGGCCGCCAGCGCTTCGGCGAAGGTCGGTATGCGCAATTCGGGGTAGGCGTCGTCGTAGTTGCTGTCATCGATGGTGAGGGCTTGGATCTCGGCCAGCGTCATGTCTTCCACTCGTCCTGTTCCGTCGGTAGTGCGGTCGACGGTGTCGTCATGCATGCAGACCAAGTACCCGTCGAGGGTGTGGCGCACGTCGACTTCGACCATCGACGCGCCTTGCTCGATGGCCATTTCGAAGGCCGGAATGGTGTTTTCGGGTGCGTACAGCGTGGCCCCGCGGTGTCCGCAGGTGCGCGCGTCGGGGTAGGCGGGCACGCAATCATCGGGCACGGGTCCGGAGTGGAACAAGCACAGGGGCACGCAGAGCATGTTGTCGATCCAATCGCTGCAGTCGCCGGCAAGCTGGTCCGCGCAATCCAAGATGCAGCCCCACGTGGCGTAATCGTAGACGACGTTGTCTTGGCAATCGCTTAGTGCTTCGGAGGCGGTAAACGCGCTGCCATCACCCGGAACGGCGATTTCGCACTCGTAGAGATGGTCGAGGCCGCCCGCGCAATCCAACGGCGGCGTGGTGTCGTTGTCGTCATCGTCGTCGTCATTATCATCGTCGTTGTCATCGTCGTCGTTGTCGTCATCGTCGTCGTCATCGTCATCGTCGTCGGTCGCCACGGAGTCATCGTCGTCGTCATCGTCATCGTCGTCGGTCGCCACGGAGTCATCGTCGTCGTCATCATCGCCGCAAGCGACAAGGGCGAAGGCGACGAGCAGGGAAAGCAAGATAAAAAGGACATACTTCATTTCGGTTCTCCGAGCCAATGGGCATTCAACCTAGCAGAAGATGCGACAAAATACCAAACGCGGTTGGGCGGAATTGTCCTATTTCCCTGCCCTATTGAGCAGTTTGACACGGCATGGCAGAGATTGCATCTTACTGAAAATCAAAAACACGCGACGCAAGGCCGCGTGTTGAATCGACTCGAGTGACGGGAGGGTCTTTTCATGCGGCAAGCGCGAAACGTTTTCCTTATTGTGGTGTGGGTTTGTGTCACGGCGGCGGTAGTGTCGGCCGATGATCTGCAAGGCGCGATTTACTTCGACGCCGACGCCAATTCGATTTCCTTGTACGAGCAAGATTTCAGCGGTCCCGACCAAGGGGTCGACGGCGTGGACGTCATCTTGTTCGGTCATACGAATTACGCCGAGTCGGTCACGGCGGGCGGCGGCGGGTTCGAGTTCAGCGATGTGGGGCCGGGCCGCTATTTGTTGCATTTGGACGTAGGCGGTACCCACGAATGCGTGACCAACAACCGCAGCCTGCGTTTGCCCTTCGCCGTGGTGGAAGGCGACGTGAAGGTCGTGGCCTTCGGCGATTCCAACGGCGTGGTCGGTTCCGATGTGCCGTACCCTCAACACGTGACGAACTACCTGGGCGATTTCGCCGACGCGGAATTGGACAACCAGTCGATTGCCGGCAGCCTAGCCCGCGAGTGGGTGCCCGGCGCGCCCGAGGGCTACTTCGACGACAACCTGCTGCCGGCCATTGCCGACGCGGATGTGATTACCTTCACCTTGGGCGGCAACGATCTGCTCGACCATTTCGGCGATCCGCCTTTTGAACTCGCCGACCTGCTTCTCGCCCTGGCGACGTTCCCGCCGGTGTTCAACGAAATCAAGGGCGACATCGAGGAAATCGCGGCGGCGGTACACGCGGCCAATCCGGATGCCGACCTGGTGTATCTCGTCTATCCGGTGTTCGCCAACAGCGAATTGTGGGCTGAGGTCAACGGCGAAGACTTGATCCCCATGGTGCGGCAACTGATGACGACCATTTTCGGCAACATGCGGGTCGAATTCAGCGACATCCCGTACCTGATTCTCGCCGATATTATGGGGTCGGTGAGCCCCGAGGTGATGATCGACGAATTCCTTTACGACGACATCCACCCCAACGACGCGGGGCACATCTGGTACGCGAATGAAGTCTTCAAATCCTTGGGCGGAATCATTGCCGGGGAGGAAAAGGCCACGTTGGAACGGAGCTTCGGTTTCGATGCGGCGGCGCTGACGCCCGGCGAGTCTCTCGACCCGGGCGACTACGAGCCACCGGGGGCAATCGGTGACGATGACGACACTACCGGTGACGATGACGACACTGCCGGTGACGACGATGCGTCGGATGACGACGCTACCGGTGACGATGACGACGCCGACGGCGACGATGATGATGACACCGATGGCGGCTGCGGCTGATCCTCAATCCGACCGTAAATAACGAAGTTGCCGGCCTCTTCGCGGGGCCGGTAATTTTTTTCCAGCCAATCCGTCACCCGGGGTAGAACGCCGCGCAAACGGTTGCGGCTTTTGCCGTCGGTGACGACCCGCTCTTCAATCACCGCGCGGGGCGGTCGGGCTTGCAGGAGTTCGAGAATGCGTTCCTCGCTGATGCCGAGCAGGTTTTCCGGGCGGTCGAAAAGGACGAGGGGCACGACGTTCGGGCGATCGGCCAGTGCGTAAAACATCGGCGCAAAGGGCACGACGAAAATGGGGTCGTCCGGCGCGGGGGCTAGAGCGTGGGTGGCGGCGACGACCGCTTCGATTTCCTTTTTTTCGTTCCGCGTGACTTGCATCGGCGCGAAATCGTTGTCGAGCGTCATCTCGCGACCGCGGCTCATGCCGGGGCCGCCGATGTAGTAGTCGGGTTTTTCCAGCGCCCACCACACGAAGCCAAGCATCCAGATCGCCAGGAGACCGACGGCGATACGCGGCCATTTGCCCTTGACGTGTTTCAGCGTCCATCCACCCAGTACGCCCGCGAGTACCAGAAACGGCGGCCAGTTTTGCAGGAAGTGGCTTTCGTCGAAACGCGCCAGCACTTTGAGCAACCCGGCCGCGGCGATCAGCGCGATGCCGAGCAGGTCGACGGCCCAACCCTCCAGCAGCCACTGCGGTCGACGCCAGTACAGATAGAAAGCGACCGCGAGCAGAATGAGGGCGACATCGAAGAAACTAGCAAAAAACAATCCGCGTTCGGCGCCCGTTATCAAGCTCCAGAAAAATTCCTGAACACCGAGCCAGTCGCTCTTGGCAATCGCCCAATGCCGCACGAAAAAGGCGCTCCACGCCACTTTTCGCGCCCACCAGGCCAGCCCAAAGCCGATGAGGATAAAACCGGACGTAACGAACAACGGGGCTTGCCATCGCCCGGGGTGTCCGGGCGCCGCCGCCACGCCGCGAAAGGCTGCAATAGCCACGACCGGGAACAACAAAAGGCCAGTGTAAGGGTGGATCGCGAACGTCAAACCGCACAAGGCGCCGAGCAGGATCGCCTTGCTTTGCAGGGGTCGGTGCCGAAAGTAAAGAAACGCCGCCATCACCACAAGCGTGAGGAAGGGTATCCAGGCTTTGTGCCACGGGCCCGGTGCCGCAAGAAAGAGCAGCACCATCGGGAACGCGGCGTTCTCCGAGACCATGTAGGCCACGATGGCAAAGATCAGCGCCGCGGTGGCCGCGCGCAACAGTGCCCACAAAATGCGCAGCGTCAGCAAGCTGTTGCCGGCCGCCAGTGCCTTGCTTTCCACCGCGTAGCGGCTGCTGTAATGCGCGAAGACGTCGGGCTGGTACGTTCCGGCCGCATACTGCCGCGCGCCTTCGACCACCAAGCCCTCGTCGGCCAGGTTGATGCCCACGTCCATAATCTGCAGTTGCACCAGCAACACGACGAAAAACACGATCGCCGTGAGGATTTGCCATGTCGAGAATTGAGGCAGCTTTATCACTGGGTCAACAGCCTTTTCGGATTGGCGTATTCACGAATCTTATAGCCTGTCAGTTCACCGCGCCACAGCATACGCAGCGCCATGACTCCCAGGCGAAACCAGCCCAGTCCGTATGCCAGGGCGACGACCGGGCGCGGGTTGCGACGCAAGCGCTCACTGGCCCACGCGCGGCGGATCCAGGAGTAGCGCACGCCCCGGTGCCCGGCCAAGCTGATCAGCGCCGCAAACAGCGACTCTTTCGCCGGGCGCGGCCACGCCAAGGTCAAGCGGAATTGACGCAGGCTACGCATGCTGCGGCCTTCAACGGCTTCGGGCGGCGCAGCCAGGCTGTCTTCGATACCGGTTTGCGGAAAGATGTTCAAGCTGTACAAAAACAAGCGGTACGGCTTGGGCATTTGTTCGAGCAAATCGAGCAGTTCCTCGCGGTCGGCGTCGCCACTCTGCGGATTATCGAGTATCAGATCGTAGACCGCGTCGATTCCCAGATCGCGACAGGCGTGGGCGAAGGCAACGGTTTTGTCCAAACCGGTGCGCTCATATAGGTCGGCGGCTTCGGCGCGGCTTGCCGCTTGAATACCGACCTGTACGCCTACCAATCCCACCTTCCTCAACTGCGTCAGGTGCGATTCCGTGACCGCCTGCGGATGGGCGAGGATGTCGAAAGGCAGGCCCACTTCCTCCGGCCACCGGCGACAGAACTCGTCGAGCCAGCGTTGCGGAAAGATGAACGTGTCGTCGTCGAAGGTGATGCGGCGCACGGCGGGCAGCACCTTCAGCAAGTAGCACACCTCGGCGATCGTCCAATCGACGCTGTGAATGCGATGTCGATTGCCCTGCGCGCCGTACACTTTTTTCAGGCTGGCGTTATAGCAATAGGCGCAGGCGAATGGGCAGCCGCGGCTGGCATGCACCCGCAGCCAACGTTCGCGGCGCAGGGGGTCGCCGGGCACGACGCGCCGCCCGTACTGGGTCATCTTCCCCTCATCGCCGAAATCGCGGAAAGGCAGGGTATCTAAGTCGTCGATCAGCGGGCTGACCGGGTTTTCAATCGTCCGCAATCCCTGGCGCACATGCAGGCCCGCTATATCGGTGGGGTCGCCGCCGTCGCGCAAAGCGGTGGCGAGTTCAACGAGAAGCGCCTCTCCTTCGCCCACGGCTACGAAATCAGCGTGGCCGTGCAAATCCGCCGGTTTCAACGTCGGGTGAATGCCGCCGGCGACGGTCGGCACGCCGAGTCGGTCGCGCACTTCGGCCAACACCCATCGCGCCCAGGCGAGATAGGGGGAGCCGAAACTGAGGCCGACCAGGTTCGGTTTCCGTGCGGCGATCGTGTCGAGAAGGATATCGATTTCCCGCCGGTCGGGCATACGCACGCCGTTGTTGATCCAGCGGTTGAAGAAAATGACATCGCAGCTAAAGCCGGCGCGTTTGAGCACGGCAGCCAAGAGCCGCGGCCCGCTGGCGATCGTGCCGTAGGGCGTCACGAGCACGACATGAAAGCGGGCTGCGGACATCGTAATGGATCAGCCTCCGACGCGCTTTTTCATGGCTTTGACGACTTTGGGCAGGCTGCGCTTAGTCAGGAATTCCTGCACCTTGGACGGGACTTTCAAGCCGGTATCGACATCGGCGTAGTAATAGACGAGAAAGCCTTCTTTGTACGGCTTGAGGGCCCAATAGCCATCAGTGCCGACGATGTCGTTCTCTTTGCTTTTGTCGAGCGTGAAGCGCACGGTGCCGGCTTCGCGATCAACGGTATGGGTCATGTAGTATCGAATCGTAAACAGGAAAACCTTGATGGTGAACTTGACGTTGTGCTCATTGCCGGAGTGGTTCACTTCGGTTTCACTAACCTGCGGCATGAACTGCGGATAGTCTTCGTATTTCAGGATCGTGTCGATAATCTTGTCTTTCGGCGCTTTGAAGTAGCCCACCGCCAAGCCGCCGCCGGACACTTTGCCTTCGGCGTCTTTTTTGGCTTCGCTGCGGAAGTAGATTTCGCCGCTATCCACCTTGGCCAATTCGGCAGCAGGCAGATCCGGTGTCTTGATCTCCATCTCAGCAAGGGCGAACCCGGCGCTCACCACCAATACCAACACGAACAAAAAGGCAATCTTCCCGTAACGCATGAGGACCCCTTTCATTGCAGTTTGATCCACCAAATTCAGAACGGAAATTGTAGGCCAGTTACGACGCTTCCGCAAATGCGAATGACGCCCGTATGACGAGCCGGTAAAGGGCTAAACGAGGGGGCGAATGCGCGGACCGGCGGGGGTGTCGGCAATCTCGAAACCGCGGCGGGCCAACTCGTCGCGAATCGCGTCGGCGGCTTCATAATCGCCGGAGGCGCGGGCTCTTTCGCGTTTCTGCAACAGGTCTTCGATCTCGCGGTCGATGTCGTCGTCGGCGAATTCGAAGATACCCAGCAGGGCGTCGATGCGGTAGAGGGTGGCCAGGATGTCGCGGGCGTCGGCGCGAGCCAGGGGCTCATCGGCCAGCAGCGAGTTGATCTTGCGCTGGAAGTCGTGCAGCGCCGCCAACGCGACCGAGACGTTCATGTTGTCGAACATCGCGGCGAAGAATTCATTCTCGGTTTTGACGGCCAGGGACAGCACGGCGGGGTGACGTTTGGCTCCGCGCACGTGCTTGAGGTGACGCACGAAGGAGTCCAAGCGCGCCAGGGCAATTTTGGATTTCTCGAGGGCTTCGTCGCTGAAGTGCAACGCCTGGCCGTATTGGACGCTGAGCATCCAATGGCGCAGCAGTCGCCCGGGGTAGCCGGCCTCGATCAATTCCCGCACGGTTTTGACGTTGCCGGAGAAGGCGGTCATTTTCTTGCCCCCCGCGTACACGAGCCCGCTGTGCACCCAGGTATGGGCGGGCGGTTGGCCGGTGAGGGCGGAGATCAACGCGATTTCGTTTTCGTGGTGCGGGAAGGCCAGGTCCTTGGTCGAGGCGTGGATGTCGAAACGCATGCCCAGGTAATGAGTGCTCATCGCGGCGCATTGCACGTGCCAGCCGGGGCGCACGTTGCCCCACTTGGATTTCACGCCGATGCCGCGCCGCATTTCCGACAGGTCGCAGCGCTTGAAGACGACGAAATCGCGCGGGTCGTCTTTTTCGTAGTCGTCCAAATCGACGGTGGCGCCGACGCGAATCTTGTCGGTCTTCACGCCTGACAGGCAACCGTAGCTTCGCAGCTTGCTCACGTCGAAATACACGTTGCGCAGCATTTCGTAGCAGTAGCCGGCGTCGATGAGTTTCTGCGTCAGTTCGAGCATCGGCTCGATGTGGTCGCTGGTGCGTGGCGTGTGGTCGGCCGGCAGGCAGCCGAGCGCGGCCATGTCTTCGAAAAAGGCTTCTTCGAAACGCCGGGTATAAGGCTGGATTTCCTCGCCGACTTCCGCGCTGGCGGCGATGGTGCGGTCGTCCAGGTCGGTGATGTTCATCACATGCACGACCCGGTAGCCCTTGGCGATCAGCGTTCGCTTGAGCAGGTCGTTGACGACGATCCGCCGCGCCAGGCCGAGGTGTACATGCGCGTCAACGGTCGGGCCGTCGGTGTACATCTTCACCACGCCCGGTTCGAGCGGCTTGAAAACGGTTTTGCGACGGGTCAGGACGTTTTTCAGCTTCACGTCGTCACTCCTGCGGCACGCGGAACAGGTCGGTCGACAAGTAGCGCTCGCCGCCGTCGGGGAGGATCACCACGATCACACCGCGGTCAACTTCTTGCGCCGCCTGCACCGCCACATGCATCGCCGCGCCGCTGGACATGCCGCAAAGGATGCCCTCCTCGCGGGCCAAACGGCGGGTCATCGCGTAGGCGTCATCATCACTGACGACGTGTTTTTCGTCGACCGCCTGCTTGTTCCAAATACCCGGAACGTACGACGCCTTCAAGCTCTTAAGTCCCTGAATTTTGTGGCTGATATTCGGCTCGGCGGCAATGATGCGGATGGCGGGGTTCTTTTCGCGGAAGAAGCGCGAGTGGCCCATGATCGTGCCTGTCGTGCCCAACGCCGCCACGAAGTGCGTAATTTCGCCGTCGGTCTGCCGCCAGATTTCCGGCCCCGTGCCCCGGTAGTGCGCCATGGGGTTGGCGTCGTTGTTGTACTGATCGACCAGGCAGTAGGTGCCGCCGCCGTCCTCGCGTTCCATTTCGTAGACTTTTTCGATCGCGCCGTCGGTGGCCAGCTCGGCCGGCGTGAGCAGGAATTCGGCGCCGTATGCGGCCAGGATTTTCCGCCGTTCGATCGACACGCCTTCGCTCATCACCAGCAAGCAGCCGTAGCCCTTGACCGCGCAGACCATGGCGATGCCGATGCCCGTGTTGCCGCTGGTGGCTTCCAACACCGTCATGCCGGGCCGCAGGCGGCCGTCGCGCTCCGCCCCTTCGATCATCGATAGCGCCACGCGGTCTTTGATCGAACCGCCCGGATTTGCGCCCTCCAGCTTGGCCATGATTTTGACCCGGCCCGGCTTCGGGTTCAGCCGGCGCACCTCGACCAGCGGCGTGTTGCCGATTAAGTCGAGCACACTGGGGGTCTTGTGATTCACGAATTCTCCTCACCGGTAGTGACGGCAAATCTGATTAGCAATCTTTTGCGGTAGTTGCAAACGGCGAAGGTTTATTCGTTGTCCTGCAACCATGCGAGAATCGAGGTAAAAATCTCCCGCGGCGCGGTGATGCCGATGATCAAATCGCCGTGGCCGTAGTCGGCCAAATCACCGTTGGCCCGCGAGAACATGCGGTATTGTTTCTTGCGGCTGCTTACACGGTCCACGATGCTCTCGTTGGCGCCCGGCGGGCAGAAGTGATCGACCGGCCCGCCCAGGCAGTAGATGGGGCACGTGATGCGGTCGAGTAATTCCTCGTAGGGTTCCTCGCGCTCGCTGCCCCATTGGCGATGCTCCACCCACTGGGCGAACTGAAGAAGCAAATCGCGCGGCATGTTTTCCAGGGCGTTCACTGCGGCGATGGCGACGGTTTTCCCCGTCACGTTTTCCGGATTCACCAGGTTGGTGCCGGCGAATCGCGGCCACAGATAAGCGGGCAGGGCGATGATCGTCGTCCAGAGGCGTTGATGGATCACCTTGAAGGGTCTCATTAAGGGGCGCAGCGGCAGCAGCGAGCGAAACTGTTGCATGTGGCCGAAGATCGCCGGTCCCGCGACGGCGGTCAGGCTTTGCATGCGTTTGCCGTACTCCCCTTCGGCCAGTGCGTAGCCGATCAACCCGCCCATCGAATGCCCCACATAGTGGACCTTCTTGCGACCGGTGGCGCGTTGGATTTCCGCGAACACCGCGGGCAGGTCCTGCTCGACGAAATGTTCGAAGCGGATGTTCCAGCGATCGATGGCGCCCCATTTTCGCGGCAGAGAAAGCCCGCCGCTGCGTAGGTCGGGCGCAAAGACGTCGTAACCTCGCGCCGCCAGATAACGGCACAGGCTGACCTCTTCGTGCATGTCGAAATTAAGGTGATTGGCGCCCAGGCCGTGCTGCAGGATCACCGGGATTTTCTTCGGCGTGTCGCCTTTGGGCAGGAAGCGCCAGATGGCCACCATGCGGTCGTCGTCGGTGAGGGCGAAGAGGATTTGATCCGCGAGCGGTTGCTTCCGAAACAACAGGCGACCCGCCACGTACAAGGCCATCATCGCTATCGCGACGATCGCCACCAGCCAAAGGATGATGGTACCGATCATGTATTCCGCCCTGTTCCAATGTGCGCTGTGCGCCGTGTTGGAAAGCCGGTGCTATACGAAAGTCAGCCAGCCGTATTTATCTTCCGCGTCGCCGTCGATGACCGCGAAGAAGCGCTCTTGCAGGTCCTTGACGACCGGTCCGCGTTTGCCCGCGCCGATCTGGATTTGGTCGATGTTGGCAAGCGGCGTGATTTCGGCCGCCGTGCCGGTGAAGAACACTTCGTCGGCGATGTAGAGCATTTCGCGCGGCATCGGCGCTTCGAGCACTTGGTAGCCGGCTTCGCGGGCCAGGGTCATAACCGAGTCGCGGGTGATGCCGGGTAGCACCGAGTTGCCCAGCGGCGTGGTGGTCAGCGTATTGCCCTGGACGATGAAGATATTCTCGCCGCTGCCTTCGGAGACGTAGCCATAGACATCCAGGGCGATGCCTTCGGCGTAACCGTTCAACAGCGCTTCCATCTTGATCAATTGGCCGTTGGCGTAGTTCGCGCCGCATTTGGCCAGCGCCGGCATGGTGTTGGGGGCGAGGCGGTTCCAACTCGACACGTGCACGTTGACGCCGTTTTCCAGCGCTTCGGGCCCGAGGTAAGAACCCCAAAGCCAACAGCAAACGGCGATGTCGATGGAGTTGTTCATCGGGCTGACGCCGAAGGGGCCGGTGCCGCGGAAGACGATCGGCCGAATGTAGCATTCCTCGAAATTGTTGAGTCGGATCACTTCCAGAACGTTTTCGCTGAGTTCGGCTACCGGAATTTCCGGTGTCATTCGATACATCTTGGCCGAGTTGTAGAGGCGTTTCATGTGCTCGTGGAAGCGGAAGACCGCAGGGCCTTTGGGCGTCTTGTAGCAGCGAATGCCTTCAAAGACGCTGGAGCCGTAGTGCAGGGCGTGTGTCATTACGTGCACGGTGGCGTCTTCCCAATTGATGAATTCTCCGTTCATAAATACTTTGGTGTCACCGGGTACGTCTGCAAACGTCGTCATGGCTTTCCTCCAGACTTGGTCGCGAGGGGTTTACTGTCTCGAAAAAGCATATCCGCCGCCGGCCCTTGGCAGGCTTGGACGGCGGGATTCGACTCACCTTGCTCGCAACTGGGCACGCACTGGGCCACGCATGAGGATGAGGTGTCGAAGGTGCAAGCATCGCGCGAAATGTTGATGCAGGCGTCCTCGCATAGAGCATCGCAAACGTGTTTGGAAGGGGGTGGGGTGACGGTAGGAGTGGATGACTCGGCTCGATCGCAAGACTGTGTGCAAGCGCCGATCCCGACGAGAAAAAAGCACGTCAGGATCAAGCTACGTATTCGATAAGCCATAGAAAAACACCCATATCATCCCAATCCGAGGCGAGTGGATATTTACACTTGCACGGTGCCTTGTCAAACCATACTCTACAAACGCAGCAAGGGGGAAACGTGAGTCGAATTCCGCAGATACCGGTCATTTTGCGTCGTTTGCAGGGCTTTCGATGGGAAGACGTTCCGGACGCGGAATACAAGCCGGCCGGCGACCATTTCCGTAACGTGCGGCGGGTTAATCTGGCCGGTATGCGTGGCGAGAATACGACTTTTCATGTCCGGTATTTCGAGATCGGCAGCGACGGTTTCACATCCCGCGAACACCACCAACACGAGCACGTCATCGTCGTGCTGCGCGGCGAAGGCGAACTGCTGATCGGTGACACCTGGCAGACGCTGCATTTCGGCGACGTCGCCTACGTGCCGCCGGGCGCCTCGCACCAATTGCGCAACAATTTCGACGAACCGTTCGGCTTCTTATGCGTCGTAGACACCCACCGCGATCGGCCCGTGGTGGAAAACTCATCGCCCGGCGAAGACGAGGATAGCCTTTGTCGGTCCTGACCGCAGAAACAGGTGAACACCACATGACACCCAGGCAAGCTCTCGACTTGTTGCTAGCGCACTTGCATGATTTGCGCCGCGCCGAAGTGCCGCTCACCGAGGCCATCGGTCTGACTTTGGCCGAAGACTTAACCACCGTCATCCCTAACCCGCCTTTCGACAGCGCCTTGAAAGACGGCTACGCGATCGCCGGCGACGCGACGCGCACCGCTGCCCCCACAGCGCCCGTGCCGCTGCGCGTCCGCGAAATGATCCCGGCCGGCACGCTTTTTCTGCGGCCGCTGGAAGAAGAACGAGCCGACAAAATCATGACCGGCGCAGCGTTACCGGCCGGCGCCGACGCCGTCGTGGCTGTGGAGCACGCAAACGTGAATGGGGACGTGCTCAGCATGACCGAAGCGGTCGCACCGGGCCACAATGTGCAGCCGCGCGCCGAGTACTGGGATAGCGGTGAAACGCTGCTCGAACGCGGCGCCCGGGTTACTCCGGTGACGTTGTCCTTGGCCGCGTCGGCCGGCGTCGATTCCGTCCACGTGCGGCCGCGGCCCACCGTGGGCATCATCGCCACCGGGAACGAATTGGTGGCGCCCGGCCACCCTCTGGAACACGGGCAGATCCCGGCATCGAGCCCGCCGATGTTGGCCGAACAAATCAAGCTGGCCGGCGGCGTGCCGCGTTACTACGGCATCGTCGGCGACAACGCGCCGCACCTTACCGGCGTGATGCGGCAGGCCTTTTCGGAATGCGACGTCGTGCTCAGCACCGGCGGATCGGGCAAAGGCGATTTCGATTTGATGGCCCGCGTCGCCGCCGATTTGGGCGTCGAACTTCTTTTTGACAGCGTCGCGCAACGTCCGGGCAAATCGATGATCGGCGGCGTGCTGGATAACGCCGTCTATTTGGGACTACCCGGCCGGCCGGTGGCCGCGATGATCTGCTTCGAAATCTATGTGCGCCCGATCATTCGTCGCCTGCTGCGGCAGGAGCCCAATGAGTCGCCGGTGATTCACGGCAAAATCAATCAGGAAGTCGAAAAGCAAGTCGGTGTCACGCAGTGGGTCGGCGTCAGCCAGCGCGCCGATAGCGTCGATGTGCTGCGTTTTGATTTGCGCCGGACGCCGGGCAGCGGCCTGCGCGATTTGATCGACGTGCATGGCTTGGCCGAATTACCGCCGGAGTTGGATCGCGTGGGCACCGAGACCCAGGTGACGATTTACCTCCTGGACGAGGCTTTCCGCACCGGCGTGGTTCGCGAGATGGAGCAAATCGAGCCGGAAAACGAAATAGAACTCTGAACCGCGAGCGAAAAGGTTGTGTCTACCGTGAAACGGTGGCCGAAAAAGGGAGATAACAAGATGCAACTGATCAATCGTAAGTCAATGATTTGGTGCTTGATTTTGGTTATGCCCCTGGTTTTCGCCTGGGCGTGCGGCGGCGATGATGAAGCCGACGACGACGACGATGACGACACCTATCCGGGAAGCGGCGATGACGACATTCCCGGTGGATATGAAGATTTCATCGGTGCCTTGCCCGACAAGGAAACCATGACCCTAACCCTACCGGGTGATGAAAAAATCACTCCCCAAGCGCTCGGCGAACTCGCTGAGTTCTACGACGATACCGTCGATATGACTCGCGAAACCAACGAGTACATTCTGTGGTTCCTGTCGATTATCGACGAAATCGCCAGCTATCCGCCCACGACCTTCGACGGCACCACGGCCGTATGGGGACCGGTGGACGGCACCGGCCTGGAGGCCCACGACTGGAAATTCACCATGGTCTCGACCGGCGGCGACAGTTACACCTACCATTTGGACTGGCGTCCGAAAAATTCGAACGACGACGAAGATTTTATCGTCGTATGGGACGGTAACATCGAGGAATCCGCCGACACCGAACGCCGCGGCATCGGCACCTACGACGTCGATTTCGACGCCGCCTACGCGTTGGATCCGACCGTCAACCTCAGCGGCGGCATCGAGGTCGCGTACGATACGTTGACCACCGGGCGCAGCATACAGATCACCTACATCAATCTCTTGGACCTGGAAGAAGACGACGCCCAACCCGTCAACGGCACCTATGACTATCTCGAAAACGCGGACGGCTCCGGCGAGTTCTTGTTTGATGTGTGGGCCGACGTCAACTTCGAGGAATACCACGGCGCGCAGTATGCGGACGTCGAGCATTTTTGGTTCAACACCCGCTGGCAAACCGACGGCCCCGGCCGTTGCGACGTCGCGGTAACCGACGGCGACCTGCCCGCGATGAACGATGACTATCCGGGTGTGCCGGAAATCGTGCAGGTCAACTTCTCCGAATGCTGGGACGACGGCTTCCTGCGCGTGTATTACTACGACGAACTGCTCGACGAAGAAGGCGGCGCGTGGCCCCTCAACCAAGAGGGCGTGGAGAGTAGCTGCGTGTTCGATCAGCAGTTGCCCGTTGTGAACTAGATCGCGGGATAATCACACTGATCCAAGCCCGGCCTCGCGCCGGGCTTTTTTCGTTAAGGTTCCCGCGGCTTGCCGAAGAACGTCAGCGTCGCCGGCTCGAACCAGACGCGATAATTCTCGGCCACCCAGGCGCGGGTTTCCGGCTGTTTGGCGACTAGGTCCGCCACCGCGTAACTGAACACGATAAGCCTTGGCGGGTGCTGTTCCAGCGCCGTTAAAGCGCGGCGGCCGGGCGTGAACGTGGGATCGCACATGCCGGGCATGAAGGGCCGCAGTGCGCGGCACAACGCGTGGCTTCCTTTTGGGTCGAACTTCAACAAATCGGCGACCACCTGAGTCTTGATTACGCGCAAGGGCTCCGGTCGAACGATGCCGTGACCGGCTTGGCTCAGCACGTACTCACCGGGGTCGGTCAGTTCACTAATGCGCTTGGTCAGGGCGAGCGATTGCCGGAACGAGCGAACGGGGTAGTAATGAATCCAGTCGTGCTCGCCCTCGAGAAACGCCAGGAACTGCTCCGTGTCGACGGCCACGCGCTTGGCCGGCGGCGTTCTGGCGTTCCAGAAATGCGCCACGACTTCTGTGTAATACCCGATCGTGCGTTGCGTCGTGAAGCGCTCGTACGCGACCCCTCCAAGGAGAGGAACCACCAGCATCACGGCGACGAGAATCGCCACGGCGCCGCCACGACGGCGTGGCGAAGTTAGTGGGAGAGGGATCCGCCGCACCAGGAGCATCGCGGCAAGCGGCGTCAGCAACAGTCCCGGCAGGATCAAATCCTGCTGAAACAGGCTCTTTCGGACCAAGATCATCGCCAGGCTGAACCAGCCGAGCAACAACAGCAGGCCCACGGGCCAGGCCGGCTGACGGCGTCGCCAAAGTACCGCCAGGCGAACGTGGCCGTACACAAAGCCCACGACGGCCAACATCCAGAACAAGGGATTGGTGATGAAGGTGCTGAGCACAAACCAATTCGTGCCGTGTTGGCCTTCAGTAATCCGCAAGCCGTGCGCGATGAGCCAAATGTGTTTCAGCGCCGCGAACCAACGGCCGCCGCTCGCCAGCATCATCGTACCTACAATCGCCACGACGGCGCCCCCGGCGAGCAGCAACGCGGCGAAGAGGCTCTCCCGACGGCGACCGCGGCGCGTGAAGGCGTCGATAACAAGCACCACGCCCGGCGCCAACGCGACGAAGGGCGCGGAGTACTTCGTGACCACGGCCGCGCCCAGCAGCAGCCCGGCGAAGAATACCGCGGGCAAGCGACCGGCATCGGCCCGCCAGCGCGCAAAAAGGTACAGCGCGGCGAACAGCAGAAGCAGCAACAACGGTTCGGCGCGCACCTGCGTCGTGCGAACGACGAAGAAATCGAAACAGGACACGGCAATCAACGACCACCAAGCAGCGCGACGGCCCGCCAAGCGGTCGACGAAAAGGAAATAGAAACCCAGCCCCGCCGCCGAGAGAGCGAGCTGCATCGCCCGCGCCGCCCAAATGATGTGCGTCGGACGGTCAAAGAACGCGAACAGCGGTCGCAAAATGAAAAAGGACCACGGCGGCCTGAAACCGGCGGTGTCCAGGTAAGGCACCACACCGTTTGCGAACTGCCACGCCATCTGCAGGGTGTTCATTTCGTCTTCGTTGAATTCACCCATGAATAGGTAAAACAGGCGCACGGCGAAGGAAACCGCCAAGGCAATCAGCCCAATCGAGCGCAGCAGCGGGGGCGTGGCGGGCACACCGTCGGTTGGTTGGCGAGACATGATCCCCGAAACAATGGCACAGCCGCCGCGACGCTTCAACACCGCGAGGCTACCGTCGCGGCTCGCCGTGCGGTACAAAGAGGGCCATGAAATCCTTCTATGCTATCGCCTCGTTGCTGGCCGGGGGCGGTATCGGCAACACCGCCTACCACGCCGTGGCCGGGCTCGAACGCGCCGGGCGACTGCAACGCCTGGTCGCGCTGGGTCACCGGCCTTGCGATATCCCCGAGGAGCGTATTACCGACGTTCGCTTCCTGCCGCGCCGCGCGTTGTTCCCCTTGGGTGATAAAGCGTTTTATTGGTTGAAAAATCGACGCTTCGACCTCGCTTGCCGCCGGGCGCTACGCGGGGATTCCTCAGTCGTGCATCTGTGGAACAGCCAGGCGACCGGCACGGCGCGGCAAGCCAAGGCGGCGGGGCAAAAGCTCGTGATCGACCGCGCCAGCACGCACATTCTCACCCAAACCGATATCTTGGTCGACGCTTACGCGCGATTCGGTATCCACTATTCGCCGACCTACCGCGAAACCATCGAGCGGTGCCGGGAAGAGTACGAACTGGCCGACGTGGTCCTGACGCCCAGCCCGAACAGCTACGAGAGTTTCGCCGCGCACGGTTTTGAGTTGCGCAAAGTCGTGCGTTGCCCCTTCGGCGTCGATTTCACCAAGATCACGCCGCGCCGGGAACCGCCGGAGCGCTTCGTCGCGCTTTTCGTCGGGCAAATCGGCGTGCGTAAAGGCGTGCCGACGCTGCTCGATGCGTGGGATCGCGCCGGCCTGGACGGTGAACTGTGGTTGGCCGGTGGCGAAGAAGAGGCCATTCGTCCGCATCTGGTGCCGTGGCGCGACCGGCCCGACATCCGCTGGTTGGGTTTTCGCCGCGACGTGCCCGAACTGATGCGGCGCGCGTCGGTTTTTGTGTTCCCCTCGTTGGAGGAGGGCAGTGCGCTGGTCACCTACGAGGCGATGGCCGCGGGTCTGCCGCTGATCGTCACGCCGGCCGCCGGTAGTGTCGCACGACCCGGAGAGGAAGCGCTTTTCGTCGACGCTTACGATGCCGACGGCTTGGCTGCGGCCCTCACCGAATTGCAGGCGAATCCGGACCGCGCCGCCACCATGGGCCACCGGGCGCGTGGGCGCGTCGAGCAATTCCCCTGGCAGGCGTACGGGGACCGCGTGGCCGCCGTTCATGCAGCGCTGGAGAGTGGCGAGTCCCTGCCGGTTTTCGAGTAGTCCTTGCAGTCGTCGATGCTTTCATAGAAAGCGCGAAGATACCGCCACTTCGAGTTGGCCGCGGCGGGCGCTCTGGTTTACACTACCGGCGTGATCCGCCATGAACTCACCATCGTCAGCGTGCTTTTATTGATCCTGGCCGTCGTTTATGCCGGGCCGGTATTCACGCCGCTTGATGCCGTCGAGTCCGCCGAGCCGCTCAAAGATTTCGACTGGCTGAAAATCGCCGCTTTCGAACACTACGCGCGGGCGAACCTACTCGAGCATGCTTCGTTGCCGTTGTGGGGCTCGTATTTCGGCGGCGGTTACCCGCTGGCGGCACATCCGGAATTCAACGGCTTCAGCCCGCTCTTTTTGCCCTCGCTGGTTTTCGGCGAAGTCGTGGGGATGAAAATCCAACTGGTCCTCGTGCTGTGGTTGGGGGCGCTCGGCATTTACCTGGTGGCGCGGCGGACGCTTCGGTTGCGGCCGGAGGGCGCGGCGACGGCGGCGGTCGGCCTGCTTGCGGCGGGGTGGATGGCGTGGCGGGTGCACTACGGCTGGCCGATGCACTTCGGCTACTACCTGTTCCCGTGGGCGTTTTACTTCACGTGGAAGGCGGTGACCGACCGGCGTTGGATCGTCGCCGCCGCGGCGGTCATGGTCGTCGTGTTGCAGCAAATCGCCCAGGGTTTGCCGCTCTTTTTCCTCTTTTTGCTGCTTTGGGCGGTGGCGGAAGACGCGGCCGAAAAGCGACTGCGGCGCGTCGGGCTGGTCGTCGCGCTGGCGGCGCTGACGGCTCTGCTGGGGGCCTTCAAGGTGGCGGGATTGCTGCACCTGCTGCAATTCAACCCGCGTTCGGTGCCCTACGAATTGTATATGCCGCTCGACCACTTCTACACCGGCTTGTATCAGTGGCTCCGCTTTACCGTGACCGAGGCGGATGTGTATTACAAAAACATCGGCGTCGGGCCGTGGTTGTTCGGGTTGGCGGTTGTGGGCGCCGTCGTCGAGTTCCGTCGCTTGTGGCCGCTGCTCGTGCCGACCGCCGTGCTGGTGTGGATCGGCCTCGGACCCAACGCGCCGCTGGACGTGTTCGCCCTGCTGCACCGCCTGCCCGTGTTCGACGCGATGCACTGGCCGATGAAATACACGAATTTCTTCGTGGCCTTCGTGCTGGTTCTGCTGGCGGCCGGCGCGGTGCATCATGCCGCCGAACGCGCACCGGTACGCCTGCGCTGGGCGGTGCTGGCCGTGGTGCTCGTTCCGCTGGCGCCGATGATGTGGGCGCACATGCAATTGCTGGACCGCTCGTTCACCAAACCCCTCGACGTGGGCGAACCCGCGCCGCACTTCCGGCAGGTGGCCGCGTTTGCCGGCGCACCGCGGGGTGGGGCCAGGCCGGAGGCGGCGAATCTCTATCGCTTGATGCTGCAAAACGAGGGCACAATCGATTGGGACGGCGATATTCTGCTGCCCGAGCACGCTTCCCCCGCGTTTTGGATTCAAGATAACAACACACGCCGGGCCAATCCGGATTACCGCGGCGAGGCCTACTTGGCGGGGGCGGGGCAGATGTTTTCGCTGGCGTGGCAGGGTGATGGCTGGGAAGTGAGCGGCTTGGCCGCCGAACCCACACGGGTGGTGATCAACCAGAACTATGCGCCCGGCTGGCGCGCGCCGGCCGAATCGTACCAGGGCCTGATTTCGGCCGAAGTGCCGGCGGGGCCGTTTCGGGTCGAGTTCACCTACCGTCCGCTTTGGTGGCGGATCGGCCTGCTGGTTTCGGCGCTGTCGTGGCTTGCTGTACTTGCCTGGCTTGGCTGGACGTGGCGGCGGGCCCGCGCGTCGGCGGCCCCGGGCGTCGGTCGCGCATAAAAAACGGCCCGGCAATCGCCGAGCCGTCGCAGCTTCTAATGAACGAGCGGACTACCCCTTGAGCAGTTCCATCACGCCGTCGAAGATCACGTCGCTGGACTCGCCGGGGAAGCGGTGCAGGTGGCCCTTGGCTTCGTAGTAGGCGATCAGCGGGGACGTGTTTTTGTCGTAGACGTCCAGGCGCTGTTTGACGACCTGCTCGGTTTCATCTTCGCGCACGATGAGTTTGCCGCCGCACAGGTCGCAGACGTCTTCCTGCTTCGGCGGTTTGAACTTCACGTTGTAGATCGCTTGGCAATCGGTGTTGCTGCAGGTACGGCGGGAGAGGATGCGCTCGAGGATGACTTGCTCGGGCACTTCGATGTTGATCACGCCGGTCAGCTCGATGTCCAATTCCTCGAGGATGGCGCCGAGGCCCTCGGCCTGGGGCACGGTGCGCGGGAAGCCGTCGAGGATGAAGCCCTTCTGGGCGTCGTCTTCAGCCAGGCGTTCTTTCATCATGTCCAGGATCAGTTCGTCGGGCACGAGCCCGCCGGTGTCCATGAAAGATTTAGCCTGTCGGCCCAATTCGGTCCCGGCGGCGACGTTGCCGCGCAGGATGTCGCCGGTGCTGATGTGCGCGGCGTCGACGGCGGTGAGCAGTTTTTTCGCGACGGTGCCTTTACCGGCGCCCGGAGCGCCCAAAAGGATCAAGTACATGAGAAACCTCCGAGGTGTTTGTGTCGATGCAAAGCGGCGCAAACATAAGGGAAAAGAGTGCGTGGTGCAAGACGTTCGAATTGACCGTCGCCCGGCCGTGGTTAGGTTGGGGAAGGCAAAAAGGGGGAGATAAAAGATGACTTACCGCAGTGCTGTTTTCACATTGATTGCCGCGTCGTTACTCTTGACGCCGTCGTTTGGGTCGGCAACCGGAAGCGACGGCGAGGCCTACATCGACGAAAACACCGTAGTCGATTGGCTGGAAAACGACACCGTTCCCCGCAACGTCGTATTGTTGGATGTCCGCACGCCGACCGAGTTCGCCGCGGGGCACCTTCCCGACGCGGTCAACATCAACCTGCTTTCGATGGAGTTTCCGGACCGCATCGACCAGCTCGACCGCGACAAGCGCTACGTCCTCTATTGCCGCACGCAAAATCGCAGCGGCTTCGCGTATCGGCTGATGAAAAAAATGGGTTTCGAGAACATACGGATTCTCCAAACCGGCTACGCGACTTGGTTTGCGAAAGGATGGCCCACGACGCAGTAACGACCCTCCGCGTTGACAAATCTCTTGCCGTGTAGAATGGTCGGAAAAACACACCCCATAGTCTGCAATCGGTAAAGGAGTACGATTTGTCGAACGAAAATTATCAACCACCGCAGCCGCCGCAACCGCCGCCCGCACAGTACTACGGACAACCCACCGAACACGTGCCGTTCGCTATTTTGACTACGTTGTTCTGTTGCATGCCTTTCGGTTTGCCGGCGGTGTACTTCACCGCCAAAGCCAACGGCCAGAAGGAATCCGGCAACAACGCCGGCGCGCTGGAATCGGCGCGCAAGGGCAAAATGTGGTGCTGGGTGTCTTTCGGTTCGGGGTTGGTTTTCTGGCTGCTCTACGTGGGCCTGATCGGCTTCGCGGCGATGATGGAAGGCCTCAATTTCTAGAACGAAACCAGTGGAAAAAAAGCGTTATCTTGTCGCCGCCTTGGGGCTCGTAGCCGGGCTCGGGGCGGCGGTGCTTTTGTACTTCCGGAACCCCCACGTACCCGGCGCTTACCCGCCTTGCCCGTTTCACTACTTGACCGGCCTTTGGTGCCCCGGCTGCGGAGTGACGCGCGGCATCCACGACGTGATGCACGGGCGATTTTTAGAAGGCTTGTTGCAGAATCCGTTGCTGATGCTGTTTCTGCCTTTTGCGGTTATCTGGGGCGGACGCGCGGCGTGGCGTCTATTCGTCGATCCCACCGCGGCGCCGATCGTGTTGAAAGACAAGTGGATCAAGGTCGGACTGATCGTGGTTTTAATCTACGGCATCTTGCGTAACCTGCCGTGGTGGCCCTTCACGATCCTCGCTCCGGGAGGATGAGGGGCATGGTGCCGGTAGCAGAGCTATCCAATCCTTGACAATTCGCGTTGCGTAGAATACGTCTTAGGCATAGGGGCAAGAAAGGAAGCGACGGTGACCATTTCGCAACGCTTGCGTGCGCCTTTCCTTCTGCTTTTTTCCGGCATTTTGATTCTTCTTTCGTTGACCGCGGCGGACGGCCGCTCGGACAACTCGTCGAGTGGCTACCAAGAGTGGCGCACCGAGGTCATTTTCGAAAGTGAGGACCTACAGGACGCAATATCGCTGGCGGTCGCGCCCAATCGCGAAGTGGCCGTGGCCTATGTGGAATACGGCACGCCGACGCAGTCTCACATTTCGCGGCTTGCGAGTGCGGAGTGGCGGCACGACACGATCGATATCAGCCCGTGGGCCTACGAACTCGGCGTGTTTTACGACCAAACGAGTCGTCTGCACGCGCACTTGATCGACTCCGGTGATTCCATCGGATACTCCCAGCTTTGGCACCTCTGGGACGCGGGCGATGAGTGGAAATCCGAATTAGCGATGTCGTACTGGGCGATGGAGTTCACCGACATGGCGATGGGACCGAACGGAGAGGTCTACGCGATCGGCCGTTTCGTGACCTACCAATTCTCCGCCGCGACGTTTGTGCTCAAACGCGGCCCCTTCGCGGTTTGGCTGCCCGTGCAATTCCGGTTAATCGACCTTTACTCCGGCGGCCGGAACACGACGCTGGCGGTCGATTCGGCCGGGGAGCCGCACTACACCTATGAAATGGGCTGCTTCGACAACTTCGGACCGCTGCGTCATGTGGAGCGCCGCGGCGCTAAATGGCAGGTCCAATGGTTGGCGTCGCCCTGCAGCGCCGTCGACACCTCGCTGGCCTTGAATTCGGCGGACCGCTCGTACGTCGCATTTTCCGAAACGATCGACGACGAAACCCATTTGATCCTGGCCTACGACGACGGTCAGCAAGGACGCAGGATACGCGTGCCGGGCGGTGAGAACGCCGGCCCCTCCGATATCGCCATCGACGCGCAAGATCGCGTGCACCTGGCGTTCGTCGACAAGGATGCGGGTTTGGTTCGCTACGGTGTGTTGGCCGGTGAAGAGTGGACGACCGTTGTGGTTGACGAAGAGCCCGCGAACATCGTCGCGTTGGAGCTGGTCGTGGATGCGGACGGACAACCGCACCTGGCGTATCTGGATCAGGATGCCGGATTGGTCGTATACGCAACCACCGGAATCTAACCCGCCGCGCTTAGTTGGTGATTTCTTCCATGTCGTAGTGCATGTCTATCGTGAAGGAGAAGGTCGTGCCGTCGGGGCCGGTTTCCTGCAGATGCAGGTCGCAGTCGTGGCCCTTGGTGACGGCTTTCGCGATGGCCAGCCCCAAGCCGAGGCCGTCGGGTTTGGTGGTCATGATGTCGTCGGTTTGGCAAAAGTCTTCAAAGATGAACTCGCGCAGATGCTCGGAAATGCCGGGTCCGGAATCGGCAACGAAAACTTCCAAATGGGTGGGGCGCCCATCACCGACCAGCTTCCCGTAGAGGCGGACCTTGCCGCCTTTGTGGTTGAACTTCACGGCGTTGTCCAGCAGCGCCAGCAGCAGTTCGCGATAGTGTTGCTCGTCGCCCACGACCGCATGCCGCATCGAGGGCGCGTCGATCTCCATGGTCACTTGTTTTACTTTGGCGCGCCCGCGGATTTCGTCGATGCACTTCCAGGCGAAGACGTCGAATTTGAACGGCCGCTTATAGAATTTCGCCAGGCCCGAATCGAGCGCAAAATACGAAACGAGGCGTTCGGCCAGGCGTGAAAGATGCCGGCCGCGTTCGTGTACTTTTTCGAGAACCGCCGATACTTTTCCGGGGTCAATCATGCCGCAGCGCAACAGGTCGACATAACCCTGGATCGCGGTGAGGGGCGTTTTGAGTTCGTGGGAAAGGTTGACGATCAACTCGCTTTTCGCCTGGCTGATGCGTTTGAGTTGCTCGTTCAAACCGGCCAATTCATCGGCGTGCCGCAACAGTTGTTCGAAGAGGCTGGCATTGTCGATGGCGAGCCCCGCCTGGTTGCACAGCGTCGTGAGCAGCGCGAGGTCGCTTTGGTCGAAACCCGTGCCGTTCGTTTTGTTGTTGACGTTAAGCACGCCGATCGTTTGGTTGCGTGCTTTGATGGGCACCGAAAGCAGGCTCTTGTTGGCGTAGCGAGGCCGGTTGGCGGCGACGCCCAGGCCGGCGGTTTCCACATCGGTGATCAACAGCGGTTGCCCCGAGGCGATTACTTTACCGCTGATCGCTTCGCCCACCGCGACCTTCGTATCGCGGCGCACGCTATCTTCCAGACCGCGCGCGGCCTTGATCGTCAACACCTGGCGCTCGTGCTCCTCGTCCTCCTCCAGCAGCATGAGGCTGACCAGATCGACTCCCAGGGATTCGGAGACCACATCGACGATGCGGTCGAAGATGAACGTCAGTTCGGCGCCTTCGGATGCGGCCTCCGATAAATCGCGCAAGTAAAAAAGATCGCCCGCCAGCACTTCGGAGTGCCGCGAGGCGCGGGATTGCTTCAATACGGCGCGAATCGACGTGGCCAGATCCTCGGGGGAACTGGTGCGCGGCAACACGTCAGCGGCGCCGGCGCGAAACCACGCACGCGCGGCCTGAAAATCGTCGGTGGCGGACAATACGATAACCGGCGGCGTATCGTAAAAGGTTTTGAAAAGGATTTCGTCGATGCCGTCGATCACGAGCAGAAGCGCACCGTCGACGCCCTCACACCATGCGAAGTCGTTAAGCGCGCGGGAAAACCGCTGACGCAATATTTCGTCGTTCGTGAGTAGCGCGATGGTGGTTTTGTCTTGTTCCATTTCCTAACCGCTGGCCTGCCGATCCTTATCCCAGCAGCATTTCTTGTATTTCTTTCCGCTGCCGCAGGGGCAAGGTTCGTTGCGTCCGACTTTTGGACGATCCCGTTTGACCGGTTGTTGTTTCGGCCGATCCGTGGGAGCGTTCGCCACTTGTTGCTGTTGGGCCGTCTCCTCGTAGATGTTGCCGGAAGCCTCTTTGACCGTCTTCGCATCCTCGGATAGATCGTCCATGGTCGGTAAATGGACCCGTCCGGTGCGCATGTCGTAGCCGATGTGAAATAGCAGATTCACCGCGGTCTTCTTCACTTCCCACATGACTTCGTCGAAGGCCTCGTAGCCTTCGCGCTTGTATTCCAGCAGCGGGTCGCGTTGCGCGTAACCCCGGAAACTCACGGCGTCGCGCAGGTTGTCCATGCGCCACAGGTGGCGCATCCAGTGATGATCGATGGCCCACAGATAAAGGCGCTGTTCGGCGACGGCGACCATGCGCTGCTGCTTGTGTTTCTTGGCCGAATCCCAATCCTCGCGCACATATTGGGCCACGGCGTCGTGATTGGCCGCGAGGGCTTCCCTCATCCGCGCTTGAATCTGCTTGACCAACCCTTCCAGGCTCATCGTGACGCGCGCCGCGGGCTCGATCGAAAGGGTAAAGCCGTACTTTTGACTCAATACGGCGTCCAATTCCTCGTAGCGCCACTTGCCCGGCGGTAATCCTTCGGGCGCGTAAATGTCGGCATGAAACAGCGCCACCTGGCCGATGAGGGCGTCGAGGAATTTCTCCTGATCGCCCGCGTTTTGTTCGATGCTTTCGTAACGCTTCTTGTCCAAGTCTTTAATGGCGTTGAGGCGCTCTTCGAGCCGCTGGGGCATCACGATGGCCATTTCCTCGGCAATTATATCAGGATTGATGCTGAACACATCGCTGCCTTCGGGCAACTCGATCTCGACGCCGTAACGCCGTTTGAACACGCGCCTCAGCCCATCGAGATCCCACATGTCCGGGGACTTGCCCATGGCCGAGGTGTAGCCCAGCACCGTGTTGCCCGCCACTTCTTGCGCCATTTCGAGAATCTGCTCATGGACGTCGCGTTCCATCAAGCATTGCTGGCGAATCCGGTAGATCACCGTTCGCTGCTGGTTCATGACGTCGTCGTATTCCAGCAGGCGTTTGCGGATATCGAAGTTGTGCCCCTCGACAGCCTTTTGGGCGCGCTCGATGGCGCGGTCCATCATGCGGTGGCTGACGATGGGCATGTCTTTTTCGATTTGCAGGCGCGATAGGATCGATTCCATGCGGTCGCCGAAGATGCGCAGCAGGTCGTCTTCGAGCGAAAGGTAGAAACACGACGACCCGGGGTCACCCTGGCGCCCGCTGCGGCCTCGCAACTGATTGTCGACGCGCCGTGACTCGTGCCGCTCGGTGCCCACGACGCGCAAGCCGCCGACGGCGAGTACTTTTACGCGCTCCTCGCGGCAGATCGGCGTCCACTTCTCGACCGCCCGTTCGAACGCTTTGGGGTGCTGCTCCCGTTCGATGCCGTCTTCGGTCAGGGTCAGGGCTTCGGGATCGCCGCCGAGTTTCACGTCGGTGCCGCGGCCGGCCATGTTGGTGGCGACGGTGACCGAACGGAAGCGCCCGCCCTGGGCGACGATCAATGCCTCAGCGGCGTGGAACTTTGCGTTAAGCAGATGGTGCGGCACCTTGTAGATTTTCGGGTCGAGATCTAGGCCGTATTCCTCGTTTAGGCGCGTAAAGGTTTGCTCGATGCTCGGCCGGTCCAAGATGTCGCGCACGCGTTTTTTCTTGCGGGCGTTGTTGAGCAGGTCGCTGACCAGTTCGTTCATCTCAACGGAAGTCGTACCGACCAGCACCGGCTGACCGCGCAGGTGCGATTCGAGGATATCGACATACACGCCGGCGAATTTTTCGTCGCCTGAGAGGTAGACTTTATCCGGTTGATCGTCGCGGACCATCGGCACGTTGGTAGGAATGACCACGACATCCAGATCGTAAATTTTCTTGAACTCGGCCGCTTCGGTGTCCGCCGTACCGGTCATGCCCGCCAGGCGCGTGTACATGCGGAAGTAGTTTTGCAGCGAGATGGTCGCATACGTTTGGCTCTCGGCCCGGACGGTGACGTTTTCCTTCGCCTCGATCGCCTGGTGCAAGCCTTCGGACAAACGGCGGCCGGGCATCGTGCGGCCGGTGTGCTCGTCGACGAGAATCACCTCGCGCGCTTTGACGATGTAGTGGCGATCGCGCTGGTACAGGGCGTAGGCGCGCAGCATGTTCTCGACTTTGTGCAGCGTGTCGGCGTGTTCGTCTTCAAAAACATTGGCGATTTGCAGACCCTGCTCGACGGCGGTGACGCCCTCGTCGGTCAAGGTGACGTTGCGGTGCTTTTCATCCACTTCGTAATGGTCTTCGCGCTTGAGACGCCGCACCACGTCGCGCACCGTGAACAGCGCTTGCGGGTCTTCGCGGACCGGCCCGCTGATGATCAGGGGCGTGCGCGCCTCGTCGATCAAAATGGAGTCCACTTCATCGACGATGACGAAACAATGGTCGCGCTGCATGAGTTGGCTGAAGTGGGTTTTCATGTTGTCGCGCAAATAATCGAAGCCGAACTCGTTGTTGGTACCGTAGGTGATGTCGGCGCCGTAGCTGGCTTGTCGCTTGTCGGGGTCGACTGCGTGGATGACCAGACCGACGGACAGCCCCATCATGTTGTAAATCGGCCCCATCCACTCCGCGTCGCGCTTGGCCAGGTAGTCGTTGACGGTGACCAGGTGAGCGCCGGTGCCGGCCATCGCGTGCAACGTCATCGGTAATGTCGCCGCCAGCGTTTTTCCCTCGCCGGTTTTCATTTCGGCGATGTTGCCTTCCCATAACACGATGCCGCCGGTTATCTGCACGTCGAAATGCCGCATGCCGGTCGTGCGAACCCCGGCTTCGCGGACCATGGCGAAAACTTCAGGCAGGTTTTGGAGCTGGGCTTCGAACATGGCTTCGTGGGCTTCTTTTTTGTCGTCGATGCCCTCGCCGGTGGCCTGAATATCAGCGGCGATCTCTTTGGCGCGCGCGGTGATCTGCTCGTCGCTCAGCGCCTGGACTCTCTCCTCCCAGGCGTTCACTTCTTCAAGGGTTTTGTCGAGCCGCTTGAGTTCGCGCTCGTTTTTTGTGCCGAAGACTTTGGTCAGTATGCCCATGTTGTTTTTACAATCCGTTTTTCATCAAGCCGTCGCTCGGCGCCCGGCTAGTAATTGCGGCGCGACCAGTCGTAGGGAATCTGGTCGGTATCCCACGGCAATCGGAACTCGTCCGGCTCGTCGTGGTTGTAAGGCTTGGTCGGCACGTTGAGACACATCGCCTCTTGCTCGCCGACGCATTTGAAGCCGTGGTACACGCCGGCCGGTATTTTCACCACCACCGGGTTGTGCACGCCGAGAAAGAACTCGTTGACTTCCCGGAACGTGGCGCTGTTTTCGCGACTGTCGAACAGCACGACCTTCATCATGCCTGTCAGGACGCAGAAGTGATCGTCCTGATTCTTATGGTAGTGCCAAGCTTTGACGACGCCCGGGAAGGCGGTGGTGATATACACCTGACCGAAAGCCTCGAAAATATCGTCGTCGGCCCGCAGAATTTCCATCAAGCGACCGCGCTCGTCCGGGATGGGTTTGAGCTTCTTTGTTTTTACACCTTCAATCATCTTAGCCCTCCGTCGGCCTGCTTTGGTTGAGCACTTTGATCAACGTTGACACCGCTCGCTCATCCTTGCGCATTTGATGAATGCCGCCGGGTAGAACAATGCGCTCGGCTTTGTCGCCGGCGGCCGCCGCGAGCGCGTCCAGATGCGAAAGGGGCACAACGTCGTCGGCGGTGCCGTGTATCAAGACAATCCGCGAGGCGTGCACGTTCCCGATGGCGTCGCGGGGCACCATGCGAGCAAAACGGGACGCCCAACCGGCGGCGTCATCCGGATAACCGTCGCGGATCATATCCAGATCGCGGTAGAAAGCAAACCACGATTCGGCATCGGTCGCCAGGGGCAAAAAGGAATAATCGGCGGGCGCGGCGAAGGTGATGAGCGGGTCGATGCGCCGGTCGTTTTCGGCGGCGAGAATGCTCGCGGCGCCACCGGCGGAAAAACCGGCCACCGCGTAATTGGGGCGGTGCAGTGGCGTGGTGTCCAGGTGATCCAGCACGGCGACCAGATCCTGGGGCCACAAGTCGATATCCAGATGGCCGCCCGATGGACCGGTGCCCCGAAAATTGAAAATCGCGACGTGAAAGCCGTGCGTGGCCACGCGGCGGGCAAGGCCCGGGTAGCCTTCGTCATCCGCCGCGCCTTCGGCCGACGTGGGGCGACCCGCGGGCAGCCCGTGACACAGCACGACCGTTCCGCGAGGCGCACCGATGGCGGAAAAAACCGCGCCGACGATTTCGACGTCGTCAGGAGCTTGGCAGGAAAAGGGATTCATTCCGTTGCGGAGACTTCCACGTTCCCGTCGCCGATGTGGTTTTTGGCCCGCAGCCAAAAGATCAGTACGAGTAGGGCCACCGACCAATCGGCGATCGGCAGTAGCAGGTTGGCCAGATAGGCATAGCTCCAAAGGTAATAGCCAAGCCCGAACAGGCCGGTAAACACGTTGGCGGCGATGAATATCGGCACATAGGGCGCGGCGGTTTCCGGTTTGAAATACGCCAGGAGGCAAACGAAGGCGCCCAGGAGGATGAAGCCGACCGCCGGTGCTAAGAACAGGCCGTGATCGGGAAAAAAGGGCATCATCAACGCCTCGTCCGCTTTCGGTACGCCGACGAACACGAAGTGCCAGATTTCATCCGCCGGAATCCGCCAGATATTCGGTGCTTGCATCTTGGCCGAAAACACGCGGGCGATCACGTTGACCACGCGCAGCAATATGCCGGGCCAAAGGGCGATCCACGCCCCGAGCAACAAGTGGTATACGCCTAGCACACCCAATACCTTGCGGTATTGGTTCACTTCTTTCGGATATTGAGTAGCCATGTTTCTCTCCTACGTATGGGCACGGGAGGGCAATTCATCTTGACACAGGCCACCGCGCCGGGCAAACCGCCGCGCGGCATTTTGCGGGTGCGGCATCAGTTGAGTTTCTTGCCGTAGATGCGCGAGACGAAGCGGACGCGGGCCGCGGCGACTTCCGAGGTTTCCTCGAAGCGTAGTACCACAGCAGCATCGATATACTCGTTGGGCGCCAGCGGCGGGTCGAGTTCGATGTTGTAAGCATAGCTACGGCCGATGCGGCCCGGGCTGGCCCGGCCGGCGGCGTCGGTGGAGTCGACCTTAACTTTGAACGAGGCGATCGGTCGGGAGCCCGCGTTGAGAACGGTGAAACCCACCGCGACATCATGGCCGTCGGCGGGAGCGATCTTCGGATCGAAGGCGACCAGCGAACCCTTAACGGAACGCAGGCGCCGCTGGTGTTGGGCGAGGGTCTTCTGCACCGCGGTCATGCGCGGGTCGTCATCGGCAACGCCGCCTGTGTGCAGGATATGGAGCAGTTGGTCGGTGGCCAAGTGCGCCGCAAGCCAATCACGGTTGGCGACGGCGACATCGATTTGAGCCTGCTGCTTGCCGATCGCGGCCGCGAGGGTTTCTTGTTGGCGCAGCGCGGCGCGTAGCTCGTGAATCAACCGGCGCCCGCGCTTGCCGCACTTGCTTCGGGGTCGCGTGCAATCTTCGACGAGCCCCAGTATGTCCATCGTGGCTTGCAGGTCCCGCTTGCCGTCGAGATTCTCTTGGGCCCAATCCAGAACGTCCTGCATGGCGGTCTTGTCGCCGGCGTTAATAAGTTCGCGCTTGGCATCGTAGAAACGCTCGAATTGGCGAACGTTTCGCGTCGGCTTGTGTTCGGAGCGATCGAGTATGTAGTTATTGCCGGGCACCACGAAAACGCCGCGAATCGTGACTTGTGTACCTTCGTCAAGCGGTTTTAGCCGCACCATGATCACTTCTTTGAGCTTGTTTTGATAGAAGGGAACGAGGGAAATCAACGGTCCGATCATGTCGCCCCGACTGACAATTCGCGCCGTGGGCACGTAATCGAATTCCGAAAAAAGCTGCTGTACGCTGCGGTACACGGTCGTCGCATCCTCGGCGACGGTGAACGTCGTGTTGCGCTCCGGCCGGTAGGTGAAGTCCATGGCCGCTTCGGCGGCCTTTTCCGAAAGGGAAATCGGTTCCCCCGCAGCGGCGGGCAGCGCGACGACAATCAGCAGAAAAACGGCAATGCCGGTTAGAAAGCGCATGTAATTGTGTACCCTGTCCCCGGTTGGGCGTAAGTTGTTTCGTGAGCATCGTTCGTAAATGCCGACGCTATTATTTTCACACCACCCTTCGACCGTCAAACCCTCACAAAAGGGCCGGCGTATTCGGCCCGTGCCCGTTACCTACTCGTGTTGTCGCTTAGGGAACGATAATAGTGACCATTTTGAAGTACGGCAGGAACATCACGATCGCGATGAAACCGACGACCACGCCGAGGCCGACGATCAAAATGGGCTCGATAAGCGTGCCGAAAAAAACGGCCATTTCGCTCGTGCAAGGAGTGCTTGTCGGCCCTGGGGTGCTCTGGTATAGTTCGTTGCCTTTTTTCACAAGGAAGGGGTCATGGGGGAGGTTCTGGACAAGCTGCGGCATATCGTCGTCGAGGGACCTATCGGCGTGGGCAAGACGAGTCTCGTCAAGCTCCTGGCCGAACGGTTTCAAGCGCGGTCCATCTTCGAACAGGCCGACGAAAACCCCTTTCTCTCCAGGTTCTATCGCGACCGGCGAGGCTACGCCTTCCAGACCCAATTATTCTTTCTTATCCAGCGTTTTCACCAGCAACGGGCGCTCATTCAACAGGACCTTTTCAAGCGGAGCACCGTGTGCGATTACATGTTTGCCAAAGACAAGATTTTCGCTTATCTTAACCTGGACGGAGATGAACTGCGTCTCTATGAGCAGATTTACGATCTTTTAGCGCCTGAAACCGTGCGACCCGACTTGGTGATCTACTTGGTTGCCGAACCTCGGGTTCTGTTGGAGCGAATCCGGCACCGCAGTATCGACTATGAAAGGCCGATTACAGCGGATTATCTGTCGGAGCTAAACGCCGCGTACAGCCGTTTCTTTTTCGCGTACGACGACGGTCCGCTCCTTGTGGTCAATACCAACGATATCGATTTCGTCAACAATCCCGACGATTTCGAGGCGTTGGTGGAACACATCCAGACGCACAGGAAGGGCACGAAGCAATTTATCCCGCTTGGATCCGGATAGACCGGACTGAGACGGAGAGGCAGCACAAATCAAGGCCGCACACCTGTGGCCGCGCGTTTGCACACTGACCTCTTTCGCTCGCCAAGCGGAACGCGAAAGGGGTTTGTCGTTAATGCTCGCGCAAGAAATCAAGCTGGCGAAAGTCATCACCACCGTGGCGGACATGCAGGAATGGGCCTACTTCCGCCGCGCCGAGCACCGCACCATCGGCTTCGTCCCCACCATGGGCTACCTGCACGACGGACACCTGTCCCTGGTGCGCATCGCCCGGGAACGCGCCGACGACGTTGTCGTCAGCATCTTCGTCAATCCCACGCAGTTCGGGGCAGGCGAAGACCTCACCGCCTACCCGCGTGATTTCGAACGCGATAAGCGCATGTGCGAGTCCCAGGGCGCCGACGTCATCTTCTTCCCCGACGTGGAGGAGATATACCCACCCGGTTACCAAACGCAGATTACCGTGCCGCAGGTGGCGGGTCCGCTGTGCGGCGTAAGCCGACCGGTGCATTTCGGCGGCGTGGCGACGGTCTGTTGCAAGCTGTTCAACTCTGTGCGGCCGAATTTCGCGGTCTTCGGCGAAAAAGACTACCAGCAGATTCTCGTCGTCGAGCGCATGGTTCGCGACCTGCACATGGACGTCGAGATCGTGCCCGGACCCACCCTGCGTGATCCCGACGGCCTGGCGATGAGCAGCCGCAACGTCTACATGACGCCCGAAGAACGACACCAGGCGCCGATTATCCAACAAACGCTGCAGCGCGCGAAGATTTTGGTCGATAGCGGTGAACGCAGCCGCGACGGCATCCTGGCCGCGGTGCGCGAAATGATTTCCACCGCTCCGGCCGGGCGCATCGATTACATCGAATTGCGCCGCCTGCCGAACTTGGAAGAAGCCGAGGAATCTCCAGCGGGACGCCACCTATTGGCGGTGGCCGTGTATTTCGGAAAGTCCCGTCTGATCGATAACCAGATTTTAGAATTCGTGAAACCGAATTAGGTCCAGGAGGCGCACCATGCGACGCACCATGCTCAAATCCAAGATCCACCGGGCCACCGTGACGCAGGCCGATCTGCACTACGAAGGCTCGGTGACGATCGACGACATCCTGTTGCGGGCCGCGGACATTCTGCCCAACGAGCAGGTATCGGTTTGGAACATCACCAACGGCAACCGTTTCGACACCTACGCCCTGCGCGGCGAAGTCGGCAGCGGCGTGATCTGCGTCAACGGCGCGGCGGCCCGCCTTGTGTCGCCCGGCGACTTGGTCATTATCGCCAGCTATGTCGGCATGGATGATGCCGAAGCCAAGCAGTGGGAGCCGCACTTGGTCTTTGTCGACGAACGAAACCGCATGAAGGCCGAGGCCGACCCGGCCAATCTGCATTCGGTTCAATAGCACTCGGCCCGCGTCCGTCTTCCGCCGGCGCAAGGCATGGATTCGTCGGCGATCCCACGTCCGAACGCTACGAGCTAATCGTCAGGGTTAATCTCACTACTTAGAGGCTGCTGCCTCGCCGGCCGGCGCCGCCTTCGGCTTCGCTTTCTTGCGCCCCAGAATAAACGGCATCCAGCGATTGACCGCGTAAGCGACGGGCACCAGCAGTATCATCGCGCCGAGGCCGAAATACATCGCCCAAGGCGTGGAAGGTAGCTTTTCTTTAGGCAGAATGCCCAAGGCGAAGCGGTTGAAGGTCATGAACAGGCCCATGGTCATCACCTGCGCGCCGACGTACACCACGGCGTTGTTCCCGATGAAGTCGAACATGCGCGGAATGGCGTCCAGCGCGCGTCGCCACCACCGGCGTATCGCCGAGAGCGAGGGTGCGGCGTCGGCGGGCGTTTTGAGTTTGACGAGCATCTGCGCCGTGAGCATGAAGGCGATAACACTCGCGATCGCGCCGAGGTGATACAGGAAGTACTTGCCGAGTTGGTTGAACGACGGATGACTGCCGAAGTTCAGATGGATGACCACGATGCTCACCGCCAACGCCAACACGGTTACGAGGGCCTTGACGGCAACGGGCATCGGCCAGCCTTCGCCGTAGCGTTTCCGGAACAAGTACCCCAATCCGTAGTAAAAGACGACGGAAAATGCCGTGTCGATATTCCACGGCAGGCGCAGCCCGGCGCGGCCCATCAGGTAACCGAAAACGGAGAAGACGATCAGCCATATCAGCAAGGAGCGGTCGGAACCGCTGTTTTTCTGCAGCCAATAAAAGATGCCGTCGATGACGAACAAACCGGGGAAAAACCAGAGCGGAATGTTGTACCACATGAGTGAGGAACTGCCGTACAGCATCGGCAGAACAAAGGCCGCAAGTACGATACCGATCCCCGGCTTGGCCTGTCCGGCGATCCCCCGCGCCCCCTCCAGCGTGATGGCTTGGTCGACGTTCGGCAGCATCTCGGGCCCCAGGGCGCTGCCCAGCGCCTTGAACCCGCCGACGTACACGATCCAGAAGATGAAGCTGAACAACGTGAACCACAAGTAGGGAATCAACAGCACCCGCGCCCGCTTTTTGAAATATGCACCGGCCGTCGGGTACCGGTCGCCGCTGAACAAGAAGCCCGAAGCGAAAATGAAGATGGCCAACATCACTGCCTGCAGGTAGTTGGTCAATTCCAACCCAGGCTTCTGGTGCCCGCAAATCACCAACACGATGGCGAACCCGCGCAGCGTGTCCATCCAAGCGTAATAGGTCTTCGGCGGTGTTGTCCGGCTCATACTTCATTTCGTTGTTTGCGGCATGTGCCGCGTTCATTGTGCCGACTTCGCATTTGTATAGCAGGGTGGGGCGCGAAACACAATTTCGCGCCGCGGTACGCGGTTTTCGGCGCGACGACCCGCCGGGTCTTGCCGCCTCGGAGTCAAACGACTAAATTGCCCCCACAACGAGGCACGGGAGGTCACGGTTTATGGATAAAAAGCAACGGCTGACCCGCATTCTGCACGAACGCAGCTTCCGCACCGGTCGTTTCGTGCTTACCAGTGGCAAAGAAAGCCATTATTACATCGACGTACGCGCCACCTCGACCCACGGCGAAGGCGCGGCGATCATCGGCGATTTGCTGTTGGACCTCGTGACCGAAATGGGTGGCGTCGACGCCATCGCCGGCATGGAACTGGGCGCCGTGCCCGTGGCCATGGGCGCGGTCGCGCGCGCTGCCGACCGCGGCATGAATCTCGACGCCCTGCTGGTGCGCAAAGGGGCCAAGGGTCACGGCGCGGGCAAGCGCGTGGAGGGCGTCATTCGCCCCGGCATGCGCGTGCTGGTGGTCGATGACGTGGCCACGACCGGCGGTTCCACGATCAAGACGATCGAGGCCGTCCTCGCCGAAGTGCCCGACGCGCAGATCGTCGGCGTTGTGGCGATCGTCGATCGGCAGGAAGGTGGGACGGAAAACCTCGCCGAAGCCGGTTACACGTTGCGGTCTTTGGTGAAGGTCGAGGAGTTGTTTGCGCTGGGCGAGCACCCGGTCGACTGACCCGGCTTATTCGAACACGACTGTAGACACACCTTCGGACAGCGCTTTCCAATTCGGCACGGCCAAGCGGCGGCCGTCGAACTCAAATACAACCGAGCGTCTTGTCTGCGTGCCGACGTGCAAATCGTAGAGCTTGATGTAATTGCGGCTGGGCAGTAGCGAGAGAACCGTGTGGTCGCTCAGGCCGTTCGCGTTCAGATCGTCGAACATCACGTACAAGGTCGTGAAATCCGCGTCGGCCACCTCCGGCGTCGCCAGGTCGATGCCGTCCACCGCGAACGTGTCGCGCCCGGTGATCACGGACCGATTGATGCTCGTCCAGGAGATTTTCGCCAGCGAGTCGTCGGTGGGCAGCAGGCTGAACAGCACACCGAACCAACTGTCTTTCGGCGGGTACACGCGGAAGTACACGTTGTTGTTCGAGCGCACGAAGGGCTCGCGGTACGTATGGGCAGGGGGCCACTCGCCCAGCGGATCGAGACAGACGAACTCGTAATACGCGCCGGGTTCGGCGAGGAAGTCGCCCCAGGAACCGTCCGCGTCGGAGGTAAGAACCGCGTCGGGCGCGGCGGACAACCGCTCGCCTGTGGCCGCGTCGACTTCGAAGATGCGAATTTCCGTGCCCGCTATCGGTTCGTTAAACATGTACATCACCGTGCGGCCGGAAAGCAGGATCGGTTCTTCGGGCACAACCTCGGTCGTCGCCGGCTGCCGCCCGTCGTTGAAAAAGGTAAACAGTTCGGCAAACGTTTCGGCCGAAGTGACCGTCTGCAAATGATCGACGCCGCTGAGCACTAGGTTGTCGGCCCCTTCGGGCTCGCAGACGCCGACGATCCGGTCGTCCACCGACGACAAATTGAGTGACGGCACCGTCGGCGGGATCGCCAGGCACGGCACCGCGGCGACCTGGGCGTAGTGGGCGATTCGCGACGCGCCGGCCGGATCGGACAAGCAGCCGACCACAACGCCGGCTCCCAGGGAATGACTGATTACGTCAACCTGAGTTGCGCCCGTGGCGGCCGACACCGCGGCCACGTAGCGCGCGAAACGGGGCGATTCGTTCCAATAACCCGAGAACGCGTTCCAGTCGTAGGTGAACAGGCGGTCGCGGCAATACCCGTTGGAGGTAAAACGCATCGACTGCGTCGAAAAGGAATCGCCGTTTTCCATGATGCCGTAGACGAAGATGACCGGCCGCAAACTCGCGTCGCATGCCGTTTCGTCGTCGTTGTCGTCATTGTCGTCGTCATCATCGCCCGCCACGCCGAAACCCCCGACCTCCGTGCCGGGCGGGGGCGGGTCATAGTCGCCCCTGTCGCAGCACACGCCGAACAAGGCGAACGCGAGTAGCAGAGCGAAAATCGATCGGCGCAGCGAATCTTTCATTAAGGCGTATCCCGTGCACGGTGAGAATTTCCTACTGCTCTTGAAGCATACACGGAGTTGAACGACAAGCCCGGCGCCTTCCCGCACCATGCAGGGGCGAAGGATTTCCGCTCAGTTGCTGTTGAAGACCATAACTGATAATAATCGACGTCTTATTTCTCTTTTGAGAAAGAAAACAAGGAATCGGCATGAACGAAAACCCGCCGCGCTCCGGCGTTTCATTTTATTTCGGCTTGGCGGTGGTAACGGCCGCCACGCTGGCGTTGGAAATCATCCAGACACGCCTGCTCTCGGTCGTGACGTGGTACCACCTCGCCTTTTTCGTCATCAGCATGGCCATGTTCGGCATGACGGCCGGGGCGCTGCGCGTTTACCTGGCGCCGGAAAAATTCAGCCCCGATAATGCGCCGCGCGCCCTGTCGCGGGCCTCCCTGATCGCCGCGGTGGCGATGGTGCTCTCCTATCTCGACCAAATCACGCTCGCGCCCGACGCCATTGCCTCGCCGACGACGGTGATCGTGTTCGCGCGCCTGGCGCTGACGCTTTCCATCCCCTTTTACTTTTCCGGCATCGCCGTGACCTTGGCGCTGACCCGCACCCACTACCGCATCGGTTTGGTATACGGGGCCGATCTGGTCGGCGCCGCGGCGGGCGTATTGTTGGTGCTGCCCATGTTTCGGCTGCTGGACGGGGGCGGTGCGGTGTTTGCCTCGGCCGCTCTCATGGCCGTGGGCGCGTGGCTGTTTGCCCGGTGGGGCGGCGAGCGGAAACTCGCTCGTTGGGCCGGAAGGGCCGCGGCGGTCATGGTCATACTCGCCATCGCCAACGCGGCGACCATCCACAGCTTCGACCCGATTCTCGTCAAAGGCGTTACGGAAAAACGGCGGCGCGTCGCCTACGAAAAGTGGAACAGCTTCTCGCGCGTGGTCGCGTACAAACCGCGCACCAAGCCCTTAACGGGCGTGCTGTGGGAAGCCGGCAAGAACACGCCGAAAGACGCGTCGATGGAAGTGATGGACATGAACATCGACGGCCTGGCGGGCACCATGCTGCCCAAAGCCAACGCCGAAACCGCCCGGGGGTTTCTGTATGACGCCACGAGCCTTGCCTATTCCGTACGGCAGGGAAAAGTCGCGGTAATCGGGGTCGGCGGCGGCAAGGATATATGGACCGCGTTGGCCGCGGGCGCCGACGACGTGCTGGGCGTGGAGATCAACCCTTCCTTCGTGCATATTTTGCTCGACGTGTTTCCCGATTTCGCCAACCTCGCCGGTAATCCGAAAGTGCGTTTGGTGGTCGACGAAGCGCGCAGCTATTTCACCCGTAGCGAGGAAAAGTTCGACGTCATTCAAATGAGCCTGATCGACACTTGGGCCGCGACGGGCGCCGGGGCTTTTTCGCTTAGCGAGAATTCGCTGTACACGGTGGAGGGGTGGCGCGTCTTCCTGCGGCGGCTCAACAAGGGGGGCGTTTTTACCGTCAGTCGCTGGTACGGCAAGGGTAAATTCGACGAAACGGCCCGCCTCATCAGCTTGGCGGCGGGCGCGTTGTTCAACCAAGGCGTCACGAATCCCGCCGATCACATTTTGCTGGCCGGCGGCGAGAAGGTGGCGACGATTCTGGTCAGCAACGAAGCTTTTTCGGCGGCCGATGTTGCGGCGCTGCGCCAACGCGTGGAGGAGATGGGCTTTCACATGATTCTTGCGCCGGGCGAGCCGACCCAGGAGGCGATCATCGGCCGCATCATCGGGGCGCGGAACTACGAAGAGCTGGTCGACATCACCTCCGCGTATCCGCTGGATCTGACCCCGCCGACCGACGACCGCCCTTTCTTCTTCAATCTGTTGCGCCTGACGCGGCCGTGGAAAATTATGGAATACTGGGGCCGTCCTTCCGGCGTGGTGACCGGCAATTTGCTCGCGACGCTCACGCTGCTGTCGATCTTGCTCGTCTCGTTCGTGTTCGCCGGCGCGATTCTCTTGATCCCTCTCAAATATGCACCCGCCGGCGTGAGTAGGCCGCGGACAGTGGAGTTGGCCTATTTCGCGCTCATCGGCCTCGGTTTCATGTTCGCGGAGATCGCTTTCCTGCAACGTCTGTCGGTGTATCTCGGCCACCCCGTGTACGCGCTGGCGGTCGTGCTGTTTTCCTTGATCTTGTTTACCGGCCTGGGCAGCCTGCTCAGCGAAAAAATCCCGCTGAACACCTCGCCGCGCATGATTGCCTACGCGTTGTCGTTGGCGGGTTACTTGGCCCTCGTCGCCTTTTTCCTGCCGGAGATCACCGGCGCGACCGCCGCCGCCAAGCTCGCGGGCCGGGTCGGCGTGTCGTTGCTGCTACTGGCGCCCGCCGGTCTGGCGATGGGCCAGGCCTTCCCCTCGGGCATGCGTCTGGCGCGGCGTGACGCCACCGATCCCACCCCATGGTTGTGGGGCGTCAACGGTGCGGCGGGCGTGTTCGCCTCGGTGCTGGCGGTGATTCTGAGCATTGCCTTCGGCATCACGACGACAATGTTCGTCGGCGCTTTTTGCTACGCGTCGCTGGCTTTGTTGGCGCCGAAGTTGGTCGGCAAGTCGTAAGGAACGACGTCTTACAGCGGGAAGTCGGCGTAAATTCCGTGGTGATCGGAAAGGCCGTTGAGCGGCGCTTCGTATAAAACGCGCCCGCCGGCAGCGTCGAGTCCGCGGCTGAATATCCAATCCAAACGCATGTCGGGAATGGGCGGGTCGTTGCCCACGGTCCAGTTCTCGTTATGGGGCAGGTGGTCGAGCGCGTCGGCGTGACCCGCCTCGAGGATCAGCTCGATCGACGGCTCCCAGCGCAGCACCCACGATATGCCGGTGTTCAGATCGCCGCCCCAGATCGTCGGCGCGGCCGATTCGTCCAGCAAGTCGAGCGTTTCCTGGGCTTGCGTGTTGTGCGCTTCGAAATAGAACAGCACGCCGCTGGTGTAATGCACCGAGGCGAACTGGTAGACGTCCTCGCCGATCAAGATGTCGGCCACCAGCGACATGCGGCCGCCGAGCCGCAGTTGCCCCGGGTCGAGATACCACCGCTCGAAATCCGTGTGGCGCAATTGCCGTACCGACAAAATGGGAAAGCGCGATAGGATCGCCTGGCCGTGCTCGCCGCGGTCCTGGTTGAGCTCGATGAACTCGACCCCGTAGGCGTAATCCATCTCCAGCGCCTCGGCCATATCGCGGGCCACGTTGCGGAAATCGGTGCGCGTGCAGTGGCGATCGACCTCCTGAAAGAGCAGCACGTCGGCCTCGAGAAGATCGGGATGCGATTGGAACTGCGCGATCATTTCGTCGGCCTGCAGACCCCTCAGAATATTCCAGTCGACCACCCGCAGCGTCGCCGGCGCGGGCAAGCCGGTGGGCGCAAAGGAATCGGTTTCAATCAGGCAGTGGATGTTGACGGGGTCCTCGAGGTCGTCCGGATTCAGGTCCCATTCGAGACAAAGCGGCGCGTCGGGGTCGTCGGTGGTCGTGTCGTCGTTGTCGTCATTATCATCGTCGTCATCGTCGTCGTCGTTATCGTCATCGTCATCATTATCGTCGTCGTCGCCTGTGTCGTCGTCATCGATTGTGTCGTCGTCGTCGCCGCCCGTGTCGTCATCGGTGTCGTGATCGGCGTCATCGGTGTCGTCATTAGTGTCGCCGTCGCACGCGGCAGCGGCGATAAACAGCAGGGACGCCGCAAGCAACATCAGTATCCAAGTCCAACGCCGCATGGGGGCCTCCGTGAAAGTTGCTCCGTCGAATGTGACCTTGATTGTCGTGACGAGCGAAAAAACGTTACTCGATTTCGACCTTGGTGATGCGCGGCTTGGCTTCCTTCGGGCCGTGCTCAAGTTCGTGCTCCAGATAACGCTTGAGCGAGACCAGCGCTTCGACTTTGAGCACGTCGCGCTCATCTTCGGCGAAGCGGCCGGTCCGTTCGGCTTCTTTGTCGATCAACGAGATCAACTCCTGCAACGCCTCCTGCCGCGCCTTGAGAATTTCCTCGGGGGGCGGGCCGGGCAGGTAGCTGATCAGGTAGTCGATCATCGCCGCCGACGTCTCGAACAGGTACACCGGCACACCGGCAATGGAATCCGGCGCCTGGCCGGAAATATCGGCGAGAATTTTGATGATCTCCCGCACGGCAATGAGAATTTCACGCTGGCCGACCAGAAAATGCCCCTTGGCGTCTTCCAAGCGGTTGAGCAGTTCGTGCAGACGAATCGATGCCTTTTGCTGCTCCTGGTCGTCTCGTCCGCTGCGGTCGTCGGTTGGGATGTCGCTCACGCCGAATCCTTTGCGAAAATGATCGTGAAAATGTCGCCGTTCAGGCGCGCCTTGGCCACCACATGTTCGTCGAGTTGCCGCGGCAGGAGAATGTGCCGTTTGAAGCCCGCCGCGCCGAGAATCAATTCGCCGTCTTTCACCAACAGCGACACGTCTTTTTTCGTCACGCCCGGCAGGTAGAGGCGCATTTCGTAATAGTCCTGCTTGGCTTCCAACTCGAAGGGCTTGTGCTGGTACATGATCTCCGCCGGATCGCGGTCGCCGAAAACCTCGTCGGCCAATACGCCGACTGCCGGCAGGCCGGTCATCTCGCGCGGGAAGAGCTTGCACTGCAAGCGCGGCAGCGGATGGAACGATGCGTCGATGGTCTGCATGTGGTGTTTCTGGATGCCGACCCATTCGGCCAGGTAGCCGTCAACGTCCGCCGGCAGCACACGATTGACGATCACCGCGTCGAGCGGGTAGCCGTACAGGCCCAGGCAGGTGTGGGCCCGGCGGCTTTCGGCAATGACCATGCGTTCCGGGTTCACGACCAGACGCACGCTGGCGCGCGTGGGATCGGTCAACATCGTTTTGATGGCCATCATCTTTGCGTACAGATCCTCGACTTGGCCGAACACGTCGTCGCCGGGCAGGGGCGCTTGAATGATCCTCTCGGCCACGGGCCGGATGGCGCGCACGAGCCTGCGTTCGATGTCGAAGAAGCGATTCATGTACCAATCGAAGACGTCGGTGAAACCGAGCAACTGCAGCGTAGCGCCGGTCGGGGCGCAATCGATGACGGCCACGTCGTATTCGCCGCTTTCCTCCATCTCCAGTAGGCGCAGCAGCGAAAACAAATCTTCCATGCCCGGCACGACCGAAAGCTCGTCGGCCAGGACTTCGCCGTAGCCGCGGCTGGACAGGAAGTGCTTGATGTAGGCTTGGATCGTGCCCCAGTTTTTCGCCAACTCGTGGTGCACTTCCACTTCGCAGGCGTAGAGGTTTTCGCGGATCTCCGTCGGCTCGGGACCGATTTCGCGGTCGAACAAATCGGCCAGGCTGTGAGCCGCGTCGGTGGAAATCACAATCGTGCGCTTGCCGCGCAGGGCGCACCCGTAGGCGGTCGCCGCACTAATCGTCGTTTTGCCGACGCCGCCTTTGCCCGTGTACAAAATTACGCGCACACACTCTCCTTACGGAAATGGGTGAACGTACGATTGCACTGTCCCGCGGGAAGGTCAAGATACGCCGGGACGGCGCTTAGTCGGTGTACTCGTCGGCGCCGACATCGAAACCGGACCCCTGCGGGCGGCTGTCGCCGTCGATGTCAGAAAAGATCGACGGCCCCGTAAACCAGCCGTTTGGATCCGCGCCCGCATCGATGCAGGGGCTGCCCGCCTTCAGGTGCAGGTCGTTCGGGGCGACAAACAACGGGTCCGCCGTGAAGTTGCCCGCGGCTTCCCCGCAGCCGGGCCAATCGCAGGCGTTGACGGCGCCGACGCTGAGAATCGGCCCGTATTCGGCGAGGTAACCCGGCATACACAGCAAATTCAAGCACGCAAAATCGTTGTTGATCAGCACGTACTCCTCTTCGTCTTGAAACGAGCCGAACAGCACCTGTATCGTCCCGGCGGCGGAGTAAAGAATGTTGTTGATCAACGTGGCGCCGGCCTCGAATTCAACCGCGTAACCTACGGTCGCGTCTCCGGTGAAAATCGTGTTGCCGATCAACACGAGTTCGTCCATGTTAAAGTGAGAATGCACGCCGGCGGCGATCGAAAAGCCGAGTGATCCCGGCTCCGCGCGACCCGGCAGCAGCAGGTTGTTGGTCAGCACGATGTCGCCGGTGTAGAGATCCACCGCGTCGCTGAATGCGATGTAGCCGCCCGAAGCGAGGCCCGAGCTCACGACATTACCGTCGATCAACGCTTCGATAGCGAGTCCGTTCACAAAAATGCCGGCCGAAAAGCCGAGATTGCTGCCGCTGGCGGCGACCTCTCCGGACATGACGGTGTTGTGGCGGACCTCCACGACCTCAGACGGATATTCCAACGCGATGCCGGTGGAAAGGGAGATGCTGCCTAACGCGTCGCCCCCGACGATTTCGTTATCGAGGATCCACACGGTGCCGGGTGCTTTCACGTACACGCCGTGTGCACGCAATTCATATCCTCCGACGGCCTCGCCGAAAATCCGGCAGTTCGATAACGTGGTCCCTCCGCCCGTGATATACACGCCGCTGACAAAATCTCCAGACGCTACGCCATCGCCGGCCACCGTGAAGCCGTCAAAGGTCATCGTCGGACCGGCGCCGCCGACTAGCTGCACCAGGTCGGCATTGTCGCTCAGAATTTCCGAGACGAACACATCGGGCCTGCGCCGCCAGTCGGATTCGCGAAACCCGCCGTACACGGAGGTCGTGACCGCGAGGGCCTCTTCGTATTGGCCTTCAGCGACGTAGACCGAGTCGGCCGCGGGTTCGGCGGCGGCGATCCCGGCGGCGATCGTGCGTTTGGGCAGCAGTTGGGTGCCGGGGTTGGCGTCGTCGCCGTTTACCGAGACGAATATGCCTTCCAGCGGCGGTGTGGTGTCATCATCGTCGTTGTCATCATCGTCGTTGTCATCATCGTCGTTGTTATCATCATCGTCGTTGTCATCATCGTCGTCGTCATCATCATCGTCGTCACCCGGTGTGGTGTCGTTATCGTCATCGCCGGGTGTGGTGTCGTTATCGTCGTCGTCATCATTGTCGTCATCATCGTCGGCCGTGTCGTCATCATCGGCATCGTTGTTATCGTTGTCGTTGTCATCATCGTCGTCGTCGTCGCCACATGCCGCGACGAACGAAAGCAGTAGCGCCAACAGAAGCACCAACAAGGCTGCGTTTTTCATTTCGAAAGCCCTCCGTTAACGTCTTGTATCAGAAAATTCGTCGGCGCCGATATCCCAGTTCGGTCCGGCGGGCCGAGCGTCTCCATCCAAATCCAGATTGATCAACGGGTCGCTGAGCCACGGGGCCGGATCCACGCCTGTCTCCCGCGCCGGGCTGCCGGGCTTGAGGTGCGGGTCGTCGGCCGCGACAAGCAGCGGGTCGCCGTCGATGTTACCCCCGGCCTCTGTGCAGGCACCCCACGTGCAACCGTTGATCAGGTCGAGGCGATTGATGAAATCTTCGACATCAACCAGCACCTTCGTGCAGCCGAATGCGGCGCAATCCAGCAAATTGTTATAGAGGACGTATCCGTGCGTGGCGGTGGTCGTGGTGGCCACCAGATAGGTCGGCCGGATGGCGAGATCCGACCAGACGAGGTTGTCGATGATCACGCCGCCTGCGTCGAGTTGAATGCCCGCGCTGACCGGGGCGTCCCCCATGGCGATCGTATTGCTGATTATGAGCGGCGAGCTCGAATACTCGTGCGAGTGTACGCCCGCGGCGATGCCGAAGCCGTTGACTCCCGCGATCACAGCGCCGGGGTAAAGGGCGTTGGCGATCAGCGCCACTTCGCCGTACTCGATTTCGACGGCATCGGAAAAACCGACGAATACCGTGCTGGCTTCGCCGCCGTAGATCCAATTGCGGGCTAATGTCACCGAACCATTGGCGTTGACGTATACGCCTGCCGAAGTACCGAGGTATTCGGTGTTGACCGGGCCGCCGATCAACGTGTTGTCCGTGGCGATCACGTCCGACGCGTCGCCAAGGACAGCCAATCCGGCGGAAAAAATTTCGTAGCCGTATACCGAGCCGCCGGTGAGGTGGCAGCCTTCGATGCGCACCGCGCCCCCGCCGTTAACCTGAACTGCGGCGCCGTAGTGCGTGCCGTAATAATCGGCGGGCGGGCCGACAACCGTGTTGCGCGCAAACGTGACGTCACCGCCCTCGATGCGCACGCCGAAACCGTACTGATCGGGCGTGACTTCGCCGGGTTGGACGGTGAAGCCCTCCAACAACATCGCGTCTTTGGTCGACGCGTCGATGATCATCAATGTGTTGGCGTCGCTTTGCACGATCGTCGGGTAGGCGTCGATGTCGCGCAGCCAGTCGCCGTCGTGGTATCCGCCGAGGATGGATTGCGAAACGGTCAACGTTTCCTCGTAGGTTCCCTCCGCCACATGCACCGGTCCGCCGTGGATCCAAGCGGCGTCAAGGCCCGCGGCGATGGTCAGCAAGGGTTCGTCGTAGGTTCCGGGGTTGGCGTCGTCGCCGCTTTTGGCGACGAACACGCCCTCGGTGGGCGGGGTGGAGTCGTCGTCATCATCGTCGTCGTCATCATCGTCGTCGTCATCGTCGTCACCGGGTGTGGTGTCGTTATCGTCGTCGTCATCGTCGTCGCCGGGTGTGGTGTCGTTATTGTCGTCGTCATCATTGTCGTCGTCATCGTCGGCCGTGTCGTCATCATCGGCATCGTTGTTATCGTTGTCGTTGTCGTTGTCATCATCGTCGTCGTCGTCGCCACATGCCGCGACGAACAAAAGCAGTAGCGCCAACAGGAGCACCAACAAGGCTGCGTTTTTCATTTCGAAAGCCCTCCGTTAACGACTTATATCAGAAAATTCGTCGGCGCCGACATCCCAACCGGAGCCCTGCGGACGAACGTCGCCGTCGATGTCCATGTAGATTTCCGCGCCCGTGTACCAGGGGTTCGGGTCCGTGCCCGCGTCGATGCACGGGCTGGCGGTGCTCAAGTGCAAATAGCCGCCGGCGAACAGCGGATCGACCGCGATATTGCCGGCCGCCGCCGCGCACCCGTTCCATTGGCAAGCGTTGACTTGATCGACATCCTCGATGAGGAGGGGCCAATGAATCACGAGGTAACAAAGACGCGAGCCGCAGACCAAATCGTTGCGCTGGAGGTCGACTTCCGCCGTACCGGGAACGATCGATAACGGACTGGAAATGCCGTCGCCCCGCGCGATCAAAATGTTGTTCACCAGTGTCGCGTTCGATTCCAACACAACCGCCGCCGTGTCATCCCCGTCGCCGCCGAAAATCGTGTTCCCGATGAAGACGGGCGACTCGCTCGGGGCGCCCACCACCACGCCGGCCGAAAAGTCATCAACGGACCTGCCCGGGCGGATATAATTATTGGTCACCGTCACGCTGCCGTGCTCCAAATGCAGGCCGAGCGCGTTCGCGTCGTAGCTGCTGAAGGCGTAGCCGCTGAAGATCACGTTGCCGTCGATCACCACGTGGCCACCCGGCGTGTCGACGAACATCCCCACACTCTGGGCCGGAAAGGCCAACGCCGCGGCGTCACCCGAGTAAATGCTATTGCCGGTTACCTGCGCCTCCACATCATCGGCCGCAATCGCAACGCCGATGCAACTCGCGCCGTAAAATCCGCCGGCGGCGCCACCGGTGATTTCATTGTCTTCGATGACCCAGGTGCCGCCCCCATCAATCGTCAACCCAACGGCTTGCGTGAAGAAGCCCCACGCGACAGGTCCCAAAACACGATTGCGGGAGAAACGGCCGTTGCCCCCGGAGATCACCACGCCGAAAGCGTCCTCGCCGGGCGTTTCCAGGTCGCGGTCGATCGTGCAGCCGTCAACCACGATGTCCTCTTCCAAGAAACCCAGGATCAGGACCGAATACATGCCGCTAGCGAGAATGGAGGTTTCGTATGCCGCGATATCGCGCCGCCAATCCGTTTCACGGAAGCCGCCGTACAGCGAGGTCGAGACCGTGAGGTCTTCGTGGTATTTCCCGCGTGCGACATACACCGGCAGGCTTTCCGGCGCGGCGGCGCCTAGGCCCGCCTCGATAGTCAGTTTCGGTTGATCGGCTGTGCCGGGGTTGGCGTCGTCGCCGGTGGTGGCGACGTAGATTCCCTCGGGCAGGGGAGATGCGTCGTCGTTGTTATCATCATCATCGTCGTCATCATCGTCGTTGTTGTCATCGTCGTTGTCATCGTCGTTATCGTCGTCGTCATCTGCCGTGTCATCGTCGGCGGTATCGTTATCGTCATTATCGTCATCTTCGATGTCATCATTGTTATCATCGTCATCGTCGGCGGCAGCGTCGGGCGCGGCGTCGTTATCGTCGTCGTCATCGAGGCAGGCGGTGGTGAGCAGGGAAAAAGCGACGAGTAAACAAAGAAAAAAAAGGGCCGTGTGTCGCGTCGTCAGGTGACACTTACACTGTGCCATGTTCGTTCTCTACTTCCCGCCCCCGGGGTGAAAAACGCGATCATCGACTCGAATCAGCATAGGACAGAAAACTACCTTTGTCGCCAAAAAGCAAGCAAATTTTGCAGTTTGGCGGTCAATGGCCAAACGATTATAATGTCGCCGCGCTTACCCCGAAATGAAAGGAACCGCCATGAAGGTCATCGCTTTGAACGGCAGCCCGAAGAAGAACGGAAACACGGCTCTACTACTCAACACGGTCTGCGAGGTTTTTCAGGAAGAGGGGATCGAGACGAGCATTATTCACCTGCCGCCGCTGAAACTGCAGCCGTGCACCGGCTGTTTCAAGTGTAGAAAAACGAAGGACGGCAAGTGCCACGGCGTGACCGACGACACGCTCAACGACGTGCTGGCGCAGGTGATCGAGGCTGAGGGCATGTTGATCGGCTCGCCGGTTTGGTTCTCCAACGTCACCGGCCACGTCAAGAACTTCATCGATCGCGCGGGCATGGTCGTGCGGATGAACGACCACCTGCTGTCGCGCAAGGTCGGCGCGGCGGTCGTGGCGGTGCGGCGCGCGGGCGGGATACCCACGTTTGACGCCATCAATCACTTTTTCCACATCAGCGGCGTGGTCGTGCCCGGGTCCCATTATTGGAATGTCGGCGTGGGCGGCGGGCCCGGCGAATGTCGAGACGACGCCGAGGGTATCGAAACGATGCGCGTGCTTGGACGCAACATGGCGTGGGTGCTCAAGAAGCTGAACGCGTAGGGATTATTTGGCCGCAGCGTCCATTTCCGGCGGCCAGTGGAACTTGAAAAGCTCTTCCAGGCTCTTGATGTAATCGGCGAATTTCTCCGCGCCTTTACCGGCGAAGGAAATGATTTTGAATCCCGCTCCGTAGGGATGGTCCAGGTCGTCGAGATCGCAATCGAAGACGGCTACGACTTCGGCCAGTACGAACAAGGGGTCGGCTAATTCTTCGCTTTCCAACTTGAATTCGTATTGGCTGCCGACCACCAGGGGCGAGCCGGTGCGCACGTACAGACCGCTGGCGGAAACATCGGAAATCGCGGCGTCGAGCAGGTCGAGTACGTCGTCGGCCTGCACGGTCAACACATCGGTGAAACGCGGGTCGGTGCGGCGCTCGTATTCCCTTTTGAGCAGTTCGAGGACGTACGCGTCGTAGATATCGCTGTGCTCGGTCAACCCGATGCCGTACTGGAACTTGTTTTTCGCGATGGACGGCAGGTTACGTTGCCAGGCGACGCGCCCCTTCATGACCATGGTCGGCTTGCTCGGCGCGTTCAGTTTTACTTCCACTTCTTCACCGATCGACAGATTTCGGTTGCACGAAAAGCCGAGGCCGGTTTTGGCCAAGTCTTGAACGTAGGCGAAAAATGCACTCGTTTGGGTCGTGACTTGCGCGAGAAGGTTTTTCGAAACGCGTTTTTGTCGTCTGTTTTCCACGCTCGTTTCCCCCTGTTTAGTACCGGCGAAAGATTGGTCGATTGCTTTGGCAACGCTAGCACAAGGATCGTTCAAGCGGCAAGACCTTTGCCCTTGAAACCGGCGCGCAATTTTAGAATGATGAACTCGGGTTCAAAGCGGGTTACCCGCTTGCTGAGGTGTTTTATATGCGTTGTTTAGTATTTTTCTTTACTCTCTGTTTGCTTTTTACTCTCGTGTTCGGCTGCGACCACCAGGACGGCGGTTCCGCTGACGATGACGTGGTGTCCGACGACGACGACGACAACCTTCCCGACGACGACTCTGCCCCCGACGACGACGATGATACGACCGACGACGATTCCGTCCCCGACGACGATGACTCCGCCGACGATGACGACACGCCCTTTCCGCCCTGCGGCCCCGTATCCCTTTGCGAGCGCGCCGTCCAGGATTGCGGCGTGGATACTTCGGTCGACGACTGCGTTGAGCAGTTGACCGACGCCGATGTTTGTTACGATCCCACGGCGCTTCTCTCGTGCAGTTGCGCCTGCTACCCCGGCGCCGACTGCGGGAGCTTTGTGGCCTGCATCGAACAATGCGAACAAGCCCATTGCCCCTATCCCGCCGCCGTGCCGCCCGAACAACCGGAACCGGCGATCCCGGGCCAAAAAGAACAGCTCCCCGGCAAGGTCGACTACACGATGGATGAGGAAGAAAACAACTTCATCCTCGTTGGCGGCGGATTGCGCGTGACGCTGCGCCGTGACCCCTTCGCTCTTCAAATCGTTCGCATCGCCGACGAAGAAACCTTGCTTGCGACCGTCGACGACCCCCGCGACGAAGGGTTCGCCCCGTTAGCCGTTTCGGCCGACAAGGGCTTCTATTGGAACCAATTTTATTGGGGGTATCGCGGGTACTACCACCACGAAGGGCCGTGGACGAACATGGCGCGGGTCGTCCGCTTTTGGCAGAAAGCCGACCGCATCGTGTTCGACGTGCGCGACCAAAGCGACCGGGCGCGCACCATCATCGCCATCGGACCTTTCTACGACGGCGCCGTTCGCATCGCGGCCGCCACGCAGCCGGGCAACGAAGCCGACGACATCGACCGCATGGCCTTCACCTTCCAATCGCCCAGCGACGAGGCCTACCTGGGTTTCGGCGAGCGTTTCAATCGACTCGATCAGCGGGGCAAGAAGATCGAGTCGTGGCTCGAGGAGGGCGGCATTGAACCCGGTTCGTTGCGGCCGTTGATCGAAGCCCTTTTCCCGGAGGCGACGCCCGAATGGGTGCTGCCCTCGGGCGAAGACGGCAGCTACGCGCCGATCCCCTTCTTCTTGTCCAACCACGGCTATGGTTTTTTGGCCGACGTTCCCGAGCCGACACATTTCGACCTGGCCGCGACCCATGAGGACCTCTGGCAGATCAAGGCGGAATCAAACGAATTGGCCTTTGTGGTGTTTGCCGGGCCGACTCCGGCCGAAGCGCTGGGCCAATACACGGCCCGCACCGGTCGCAGCCAGGTGCCGCGCCCGTGGATGTTGGCGCCGTGGAATTTCTTCGCGGGCTACGGCGGCGAAGATTTCCGGCTGGCCGACATCCCCACCAGCGTCAACCACGAATGGACCAACATCACGCCCACCGGCAGCTTCCGCGGGCATGAGGCCGAAATCGTGGCGCGAAACGAGGCCAAGCACGACCTGGGCTTCAAGGTGCTGTGTTACCTCCAGCCGCGCATCGACGCCGACGACTACCCCGAGTTGTGGCAGGAGGCCGCCGATCTCGACTTGCTCACGCGCGACGAAAACGGCGACGCCTACATACAGACCGTCTACCTGAACATCATCAGTTTCGCCGAGTTTCACGTCAGTCACATCGATTTCACCGCGCCGGATGTGGACCAATGGTGGCATTCGGTGTTGCAGAACATCGTCGACCTCTCCTACGACGGCACGATGTACGATTTCGGCGAGTACACGCCGCCTATGGTGCAGTTCGCCGACGGCCGCGACGGCCATTACTGGCACAACCCGTACCCGCTCATCTACCAGCGTTCCGGCTACAATTTCTTCCGCGAACTCGACGACGACCCCTACGACGGCCTGGCTCCGGATTACCTCTATTTCAATCGTTCGGGCTATGCCGGATCGCAAAACTGGACCTACGCCATGTGGAGCGGTGACCCCAGCGCCGATTGGAACGTCTCCGACGGTCTGCCCGCGCAGGTGAAGGCGGGCTTGAACGTCGGCCTGACGGGCTTCGCGTTTTGGGGGCACGACATCGGCGGCTACCACGCCTACCTGGTTCCCGCGCCGACGCCGGAACTACTCAAGCGCTGGATGCAGTTCGGCGCGTTCTCCGGCCTGATGCGCGACATGGTTAACAGCGAAGTCGTCAACGGCGAGCGCCCGCTCATTTTTGATTCGCCCGATATCACGTACGTCGTGCGCAAGTTCCAAAAGCTGCGCACCCAACTGGTGCCCTACATCTACAACACCGCGTGGCAATATCGTGAAAGCGGGTTGCCGTTGATGCGCCATCCGGTGCTGGTCACCCCCGAGGATCCGGCGGTGTGGGATGTGGAATACCAATACTACTTCGGCGATGACTTCTACGTCGCACCGGTGATTGAAGCCGGCGCCACGACGTGGACCTTCTACCTGCCGGAAGGCGAGTGGATCAACTTCTGGGCGCAAACTGAATACGACGCCGGGGAAACCGGGGGCGGCACCGGCGGCTTCCGCATCGGCGGCGACCAGATCATCGGCGGCGGGCAGGAAATCACGGTGGCGGCGCCGGTCGAGACCATTCCCTTGTTCGTGCGGCTTGGCGCGGCGATTCCGGTCGTGGACCCCTCGGTGGACACTTGGGCCGACGCCGCTCCGGAATCCGGCGTGGTCACCGCCACGGACGTCGCGCACCTGCTGCACGTGTGGGTGTGGCCCGACGAGACGACAACCACGACGCTGAGCGACGGTAGTGAATTGACCGTCAAGGTGAAAAACGGCTCCATCGACGTGGAACGCGACGCCGTCGACGAAGAAGGCGAGCTGTGGGCGCAAATCGCCTGGACCGTTGACGCCGACGCGCCCGAAGCGGTCGGTGACCTACTATTTGTCGAAGGCGGCGATCCCTTGGCGCTGGCGGCGGGTGAATGGACGTGGAGCGAAACGCGTCGCGCCGTGGCGTTTCACGGCAAGGCGGGGCGGAAGAAGTTCGTCATTACCTGGGATTGAACGAGCCGGCGCCGCGCGTCAATTCGGAACGATGCGAATGACGTGAGCGCCCAGGGTCGGATCGGTCCAAATCGACAGCACGCCCGAATCGGCGTCCCATTGGCTGGTCCACGTGTCGGGCGGATCGTCGACTTCCATATCAAAACCATCCGGATAATCGCGCTCGGCCGGGATGAAAATCTCCGTCGGGCCGCTCGCACCGGGGCGGTCGTCAAACTCCAACGTCAGCGTGCGCGTGTCCGGGTCGTAACCGTACGAGGTGGGGAACCCCGCCACGACGCGCGGATAAGCCGATGTGACCAGATCGAAGAAGTGCGCTTCACTGTTGTGCTTTAGCGAACCGCAATCCCAATACGCCCACCCGGCCGTGACGCGCTCGAACATGCGCAACGCTTCGTCGTTCCATTGCGTGCGATTTTCCTCGTCGAACCAGGACAACATTGCCCATTCGCCGGCGAACAACGGCGCGCGCTGCCTCTCACCTTCGGCGCGGCGGAACGCTTCCCACAGCGTCAACGTGTGATCGACCTCCGGGCGGTAACCGCCGAGTAGATCGATGAACGCCGAGTAGAGGTGCGGGAAATACGCCAGGCGCGGCTCGCCCGGACGCGGGTCGCTCAGCGCGCGCAGGTGGTTGGGCAGGCCTTGGTTGGTGGCAAACGCGCACGGTTCGTAGAAAATCCAGTTGTCGGCATCGACCTCGCGGATGGCGTTGATCACTCGCTCGTTGAAATCCGAGTACAGGGTTTGGTCGAATTCCTGGTAGCGGAACATGTTGGTTCCCTGCCACGATTCGTTGAGCGGATCGTAGCCGATGACCGCCGGATGGTCGCCGAATCGCTCGGCCACATGCGCCCACATCGCGGCGAAATGGTCCTGCAATTCGGGGTGGCGATCGTAGGCCCAGAAGTTGTCGAAGGCGCGGTTGATCGCCGGCGACAGGTAATTGAACGCCCAGCCGCCGAAGATTTCATCGAAGGGAATGTGCGGCCAACCGTCGGTGATCGTCGCCCACTCCGGCGCGCCGTCGCTGCCTTCGCCCTGGCGACTGCCGACGAAGGGCCCCCAGAGGTCCTGGTGCATATCGAGCACGACTTTCAGCCCGGCCTCGTGGGCCCAGTCGAGGCGGATTTCCACTTCGTCGAGATAGTCCTCGTCGTACACACCCATTTCCGGCTCGATGCGCGCCCAGAAAATCAGGTACCGGGCGAAGTTGAAGCCCCACTGCTCGCTGAGGGTCAGCACCTCTTCGCGGGTGAATGCCGGGAGACCCGACGCGCCCTTGGCCGAGCCGTCGAGGTTGCAGCCGTGGAAGATGATGGCGCGGCCTTGGTCGTCCCACATGTATCGCCAATCGTCGTTTTCGGGGGGCGTGGTGTCGTTGTCGTCATCGTCGTCGTCATCGTCATCGGTGTCATTGTCATCATTGTCGTCATCAATTGTGTCGTCGTCGTCATCGATCGCGTCGTTGTTGGTGTCGTCGTCGTCATCGTTGGCGTCGTCGATTGTGTCGTCGTCGTCGGTTGAGGGTGACGATTCATCGCCATCACACGCCGGAAACGCGGCGAGAAGCAGCACGAGAACGAGTGTGACAAAACCGAGGGCGGGCGATTTGCGCAGCATGGCGTGGTTCCTTGTGGGTTCAGTTTTCTGGAAACGAACTATACCAGACGGCGGCCTGAATCGTCGATTTGAATTGGCCGGTGTGCTGGATTTCGACGCCTATCACTTTTCCGTTAAAATGTTAACATAACGGTGCCTGGCCCCAACGCAGCGGTGCTAAGAGGTTGAAAACAAAGGCGATCTCAATAGAATATAATTACCGCGACCTTACGTTTCGTAATCGACGGAAATGATTTGGCTGAGGTTCGGCTTGATAAGTTCGTCCACGACACGACGGTGATCGGGGTGCTCGATGTAGCGCTGCAACGCGCTAGCGTCGTCAAACTCGGAAATCAAGCTGATATCGGCGCTGTTGGCACCGCGCTTGCTATCGACGCCCACGTCGTATCCACGTATCTCCTTGATTTTCGACGGTAATTCATTCAACGCCGGCACAATCGCCGACAACGCTTCGGCACGCTTTTGGGGATCCAACTTAATCAAAACAATATGGCGAAGCAATGTGTTTCCCTCCGAAGTCAGATTTGAAAACAACCGTTGAGACTTAAGATACAAAAAAAAAGCCCGGTTGCAACCGGGCTTTTTTCTGCTGGAGAATCAGTGGTTTAGTGGTGACCGTGTCCGTGTCCGCCGTGTCCGCCGTGGCCGTTGCCACCGTGGCCGTTGCCGCCGCGGCAGCCACCGTTGCCGCCGCCTTCGATGCAAAGCACGTCGACGCCGTCGCCGTTGTTGATCGCGTCGGCGAGGTCATTGGCCAAACCCAGGTCGTAGCCGCCCAGGATGAAATCTTCCACTTCGTAGAAGGCGTCGCCGACCGTTTCGGCATCGGTCAACCAGAGATCGAGCGGCGTGTAGAAGCTCAGGCCGGCAGCGAAGGTGCCTTCTTCGTAGGTCAAGAAAGCGGCCAGATTGAGCGTGAAAGCCGCGAATTGCTTCTTGGCGCGAGCCGCCGGGCCCTGGTTGCCGCGGGCGTTCAGGAAGTATCTGAAATCGTCGTAGGTCGCGAAGACCGGAGTCAGATCAAGCGCGGTATCCACGATGACGGCCAGTTCATCAGCCGTGAATTTGGCGGAATTGCCTTGCTTGAACTGCTGCTTCCAGAAACCGATCGTCTTGGGGCAGGTGAAATCAGGTTCTTCGATCTGGCCCTCGTTGAAGCCGAAATCGAAATCCAGGTAATCCACATCGCCCACCGGAGCGCCGAGGAAATCCGGCGTAGTCGGCACGTACGTATCCGGGATGGTGTCGATGTCGACGAAGGTGACGTAGCAGCGACCGCCGAAGGCGGGAATGTAGTAATATCCGGGGTTTCCGAACTCATCTTCGGTCGTGTAATCGTAATCGTAGATTTCGTCGTCGCCGTCGATGACGCCGTTGCAGTTGTAATCGCGATAGGCAATCACGCGTACATCGTTAATGCCGTTTTCCGCGGGCTCGTCCTGCAGGCCGTTGCCGTTGGTGTCGTACCAAACGTAGTCGCCGACCCAAACGGCCGGACCAGCCAGCGCACTGCCGACGCCGAACACGGTAACCAGAATCACAATAAACGCAGCGGTCATCATTTTGTTCGTTGTCATCTGTCCCCCCTGAAACGATTGTTTTGGCGATTTGTCAAATGCTTTCAATCTAAATACCCTTTGTAGGTCGTTTGTTTCGCTTATGCATGTTTCATATCTTCTAATACTTCTTTTGTAAAGAATTTTTTGCATGTTCTTTGTTTTTTTTGTCAAAGGCGGGTAGGAGGGTGTATTTCTTCTATAAATCAACATGTTACAAATGGTGCTCAGGCGCAAAATCGCGTGAAATAAGCAAAATGGCGCGGAAAAAAGGCGGAAATTTCTACCGATCGGTCGGAAATTTCGTTATGCAGATGGTAGCGAAACGGGCCCGCCGCGCAGGACGGACCCGATGCTTCTTTCAACAGGTTAGTCGGCGGGAATCAACTCGACGGGCTCATCCAGTGTACGATCTTCACCTGTAGCCAGGGAAAGCGCTTCCACATATATGCCGGTTTCGTATCCCGGCGCACCGGCAACGATGTCGTAATCGCCGGCCGGCAGCGCCGCGATGGTGAACGCTCCCTGGTCGGGCATCGTCGACTGAATCGCATCCGCGAAGTTGTTACCGGTGAACGAGCCGTTTTCAAACGCATACACCACCGTACGGTCCACAATCGGCTCGACTTCACCAATGATGTTGCCCGCGTCCTCGGCTTGGATGAAGCGGGCGACCGGATTGAGTATGTATTTTCCGTTCCCGGTTTCCGTGATCGACTTCCGCGCATCCAAATCCATGACCAGAATGGTTTCCGCGCCCTCCTGGACGGTAAAATCGCCCTTTAGTTTGAAGCCCGACTGGCAGCCGCTGGGAACCTTCAAGGGGTAGGTTTCCCCGTCGATCACGATCTCGCCGCCGCTATCGCCATCACATTCCAAAATCAAGCGGATCTCACTGTAGTCACCGAACGGCAATTCCTCTTCGGCCAACACGGCGAAGACGTTGTTCTGCAATGCCAGCAAGTCGTACGTGGTTGGCTCGATTTCGAGTTCGATCCACGAGGCGTAGTTTGGTCCATCGTCTCCGGAGTTCATGTCGTCGTCGCCCTGATGGGGTTCTTCGCCGCGCACCGCGATCGAGCTGATCGTCAAATTGACGGCCTCGGCATCGTCGATCGGCGCGTCGATCATGCGAAGTTGAAAGGATGCGGTCGCCGCGTCATCATCGCCGTCATCATCTCCATCACCCCCGCAAGCGAGGATTACGAACACACCCAGCGCGACGAGTGCAATAATAATAAACCATTGTTTTTTCATATTATTTATCTCCTTCGTGTCCGGTTCTGGACAATTATCCACACTAGCTGCCGGTTCCGAGTCGAATCCGGACAGCCCATCTTGCTAATCTACAAATCTAATCACGCAAACGGCTTCGGAATACCTCATATAGCGCCACGGTCGCGGCCTGGGCGACGTTGAGGCTGGCGATGGGGCCGCCGGCGGGAATTCGCAACAATTGATCGCAGGTTTCTTCAACCAGGCGGTGCAGGCCGTCGCCTTCGCTGCCCAGCACCAGGACGATATCGGGCGGCAAGTCGGCGTCCGGCAACGCCGCGTCGGCTTCGGCGGCCAAGCCGAACACCCAAAAGCCTTCTTTTTTCAATAGATTAAGTGAGTTTACCAGGTTGCTTTCGCGAGCGATGGGCACGACTTCAGCGGCCCCCGCGCTGGCTTTGACGACCGCCGGTGTAACCGGAGCGCTGCGTCTCTTGGTAGTCAGCACGAGGTCGGCGCCGAAGGCCCCGGCGGCCCGCAGGCACGCGCCGAAATTCTGGGGATCGGTGATGCCGTCGAGCGCTAAAATGGTGCGGGGCGGCTTCGTCTTGCGCTGCAAAAACATCTTAATGGAAACATAATCGTGCGCTTTTAGTTCCGCTACCGCACCTTGATGGCCGGACCGGCCGGCGATTTTCTCGAGGTTCTTTTTTGACTCCCAGCGGATTTCAAGCTGCGCCGCGGCGGCTAAGTCGATGATGTCCGACAGCGCCGCGCGGCGCCCCGGATCCAAATAGAGGGCCTGGACCGCTTCGATTCGGAATCGCAGCGCTTCGGTCACCGGCCGCTTGCCGTAAACAATATGTGCCATGCGCGTATCATAGACGAGCGAAGGGTACGGGTAAATCGCGGGAGCGGGCGTTTATCGATCGGCATGCCCGAGTGAATAAATTTGAATTAAAAGGTCAATGAAACGTCAAGAAAATCGACAAATGGGCCGAATAAGAAAGTAATTACAACTTGCTGAAAGGGCGCGGGATGTCCGCGTGTATAAACAAGCGAACCGCCGGCTTCACGATGATCGAGCTATTGGTCGTGATGCTGATCCTCAGCTTCCTGATCGGCGTGGGCATTATTTCGACTCGCCACCTGCGCAACCGCGCCATGCTGGCGCTATTCTTCGAAGACATGCGGCGCACGAAGGAAGCGGCCAATCACTTCGCGCAGGATTGCGGATTCATGCCGCCGGACGTGTGGCGGGGTGTGGATCCGTCGTTCGTGGAAATCGACGGATACAAAAAGGGCAACCACAGCGCCGTTTGGCAGCAGGTCGAGAAAGATCTGCAAAAATGCTGGGCCGGCCCCTATTTGCGGGAATGGAAGAATAATCCATGGGGGGGGCTGTATGATTGGGACAATTATCCATCGGATTATTCTGCCTGGGGCATTCCGGGCGGCGGTTGCTATTTGACCCTCAAGCCCGCGACTTGGGGAGGCCAAGACGGTCTGCCCGCCCTTGAATTCGAGGACATTCTGGAAGCACAGGGTGTCGATAAATCCACGGAGGATAATGTTGTGTCGGTCTGGATGGGCAAGGCGCCGGACTTCGGGGTACAAGGCAAGTAGCGTCCATTTATCTTTCTTTTCGAGTTTCACAGGGTCTTTTCCCGCGCGAAGGCTGTGCTACAATCGCGCCGCACAGCCAGCGAGGTGACGGGACATGAACCTGCGGATCGCGCTTGCGCAAATCAACACCGTGGTGGGCGACGTACCGGGCAATGTGGCCCGCATGATCGCCGTGATCGACGAAGCCAAAGCCGCCGGAGCGGAACTGGTGGCGTTTCCGGAGCTTGCGGTCACCGGATACCCCCCCGAAGACCTCGTGTTGCGACCTCATTTCCTACGCCAGAATCTCGAAGCGGTGGAGCGCTTGGCCGTGGCGGCCGAGGGCATCGTCGTGGTCGCCGGTTTCATCGACGTGGCCGACGACGCGTACAACGCAGCGGCCGTGTGCGCCGATGGCGGCGTGCGGGCGGTCTACCGGAAGATCCGCCTGCCCAACTACGGCGTGTTCGACGAATACCGTTATTTTCAGGCGGGCGTGGAGCCGTTGGTCATCCACATGGGCGGGCGCCACATCGGCTTGACGATTTGCGAAGACATCTGGGTGCCGGGCGGCCCGGCCGAGGAGCTGGTTGTCACCGGCGGGTGCGAGGTGGTGCTCAACATCAGCGCCAGCCCCTACCACATGGGCAAAATCGGCGAGCGCGAACGCATGCTTTCCACGCGCGCCTCGGACATGGGCGTGTACCTGGCGTACTGCAATCTGGTGGGCGGTCAAGACGAACTCGTGTTTGACGGCTCGAGCGTCATTTTCGACCAAGACGGCAAGGCGATCGCGCGGGCGCGGTCGTTCGACGAAGACCTGCTGATCTGCGATCTGGATTTGGAGTCCGTATTGGTCGATCGCTTGAGCGATCCGCACTCGCGGCATGATCGGTACGAATCGCATCTGGAGGGGCGGAGCGTGGCGATGGTCGACGTACCGAACCCGCAGGTCGCGCCGGGGCGTCTGGATTGCCAACTGCAACAGCCGCCGGGACCCGAAGAGGAAGTGCTGCGCGCCTTGGTGCTGGGCACCGGCGACTACATTCGCAAAAACGGTTTTGAAAAAGTGGCGCTGGGGCTCTCGGGGGGCATCGATTCGGCGCTTGTTGCGGCCATTGCCGCCGAGGCGCTGGGGCCGGCCAACGTGCATGCCGTGTATATGCCCAGCCCTTATTCAAGCGAGCAAAGCACTAAAGACGCGATCAAACTGGCCGAAAGCCTCGGGATTCCTTACCAGGAAGTTCGCATCGAAGACGGCATGGAGTCTTTTGATCGCATGCTCACGCCGGCGCTGGACGGCAAACCCGAAGGCACCACTGCCGAGAACATCCAAGCCCGGATTCGCGGCACGTTGCTGATGGCGATTTCCAACGCGACGGGCTGCCTGCTGCTTTCCACGGCTAACAAGAGCGAGTCGGCGGTCGGATATTCCACGCTTTACGGCGACATGGCCGGCGGCTTCGCGGTGATCAAAGACTGCCCGAAGCTGTGGGTGTACCGCATTTGCCGGCACATCAACCAGCGAGCCGGGCGCGAGATCATCCCCGAAAGTGTTTTGACCAAAGCGCCGACGGCCGAGTTGCGCCCGGATCAAAAAGACACGGACTCATTGCCGCCTTACGAGGTGCTCGATCCGATTTTGGAGATGCTCGTCGAGAAGGATCGCAGCGTCGCCGATTGCGTGGCGGCCGGTTTCGACGAAGCCACCGTCAAGCGCGTCATGCGGATGGTGCAACTCGCCGAATACAAACGCCGCCAAGCTGCGCCCGGCGTGCGACTCACGCACCGCAATTTCAGCAAAGACCGCCGCTGGCCGATCACCAACCGCTATCGGGACGAGTAGGACAATCTTTTTTCAGGGCTCACGCCCTTTGCTATTTGGTCACGCCCCTGCGGGGGGGGGCGGGGTGCCATAGTCTCACCGCCGCCGGCGGGGAGGCTGTGTGGATGAGCCTTGCGTTCAAACGACCAGAGTCGTAAAGCGGTACGCGTATACGAATAATTAAAATAGGTGATAGACCCGCCCTTGATTTTATATAGGGGGGGGGTAGAATGGGTTTTGTTGGATGCGGCGCGACGTAGATTTCCCACCTGATTTTTCGACAGCGAGTCCTTTCA